>JAVFAG010000032.1:0-9609 GCA_034002585.1 Paludibacter sp. | reverse complement strand
GAGCGCTATGGTGCTGACACACTTCGTCTGTACGAAATGTTCCTCGGACCTCTCGAGCAATCGAAACCCTGGGATACAAACGGCATCGATGGTGTACACCGCTTTCTGAAACGACTTTGGTCGCTTTTTTACCGCGATGGACAGTTGCTGCTAAACAACGAAGAACCCACAGCCGATGAACTAAAGATTCTTCACAAAACCATTAAAAAAATCAATTTTGATATCGAGAATTTCTCCTACAACACTTCGGTGTCGGCTTTTATGATTTGTGTGAATGAATTGTATAGTCTCAAATGCAGTAAAAAAGCAATTCTGGAACCATTGGTGGTCCTGCTGGCGCCTTTTGCTCCGCATATTGCCGAAGAACTCTACCGAATTTGCGATAATGAAGGAACTGTTTGCGATGCTACCTACCCCATTCATAATGAAGAATACCTGGTTGAATCATCCATCAACTATCCTGTTTCCTTCAATGGAAAAGTACGATTCACACTAACATTGCCAGCCGGACTGAACAAAGAAGAACTCGAAAAGATAGCATTGCAGGACGAGAATACAATTCGTCATCTCAACGGAGCTCCGATTAAGAAAGTAATTGTTGTTCCCGGAAAAATTGTCAATATAGTTCACTGATTCACTCAACTGATAAGGGTTTGATATGGAAAAAAGTGTAAAGAAAAGCATTCAGGAACTTTCCCCGCAAAAAATTAAAGCGAGGAATAAAAAGACCTTCATCATCATTCGTGAATGGATAATGATTGCAATAGGCTTATTTATGTATGCATTTGCCTGGAAAGCACTTCTCCTGCCCTATCAGATAACAGGTGGCGGAGCAACCGGTGTGGCTGCTCTGGTGTATTACGCCACCGGCATTCCTATGTTTGCCGTCTATCTTACGATAAATTTGGTTCTGTTACTGATAGCCATTAAAATAATAGGATGGCAATTTAGTTTTCGTACCATAGTTGGAGTTGGCATACTCACTTTTTTCCTGTCGATAGTTCCGGAGTTCGAGCGGGGATTCTTTGTGAGCGAAACCGAAGGATTCATGGCAACTGTGCTTGGAGGATTACTTATGGGAACCGGAATAGGTCTCGTATTTCTGAACAATGGAAGTTCGGGAGGCACCGATATTATCGCCAAAATTGTGAATAAATACCGCAACATCACACCTGGTCGTGCCCTGTTGTACACCGATGTATTGATCATCAGCTCTTCCTATTTTCTGGAATTCGGAAGTATCGAGAAGATTGTATATGGACTCACCACACTAACTATCACTACAATAGCTGTCGACATGGTGCTCAACGGGGTTCGTCAGTCGGTACAATTTTTCATCTTTTCAAAGAATCACGAAGAAATTGCCACCCGCATCAATATTGAAATGCACCGTGGGGTGACCATCCTCGACGGGATGGGATGGTACAGTAAGGAGCCCATGAAGGTAGTGACCGTTGTAGTTCGAAAAAACGAATCGATCAATGTTTTTCGCATTGTGAAGGAAGTCGATCCAAACGCCTTTATTTCTCAAGCTTCAGTAATCGGAGTATACGGCGAAGGCTTCGATGTAATCAAAAGCAAATAAGGCGCAGATGCTACACCCTGCACATCATCAGCTATGGGCGATCAACTGAAACAAAAAATGATCAGTGCTGTTGCCTGGAGTACAATCGACAAGTTCGGTCAACAGATACTTCAGTTTATAGCTGGACTGGTGTTTGCCCGCTTGCTGATGCCTGCCGATTTCGGGCTAATGGGTATTGTGATGATTTTTGTGGCCATCTCCCTTATTTTGGTAGAAAGTGGGTTTGGTCAGGCCCTGATTCGTAAAACCGATATCAGCCCCAATGATTACACATCGGTTTATTACTTCAATCTGGTTACAGCAATTCTGCTTTATAGTATACTTTTTTTACTGGCACCCCTTATTTCGGAGTTTTTTCATCAGTCGCAACTCGTTGAAATGATCAGGGTTGTGTCGTTGGTAATTGTAGTGAATGCCTTTTACCTGATTCCGTATGCGCAACTGGGAAGGGCTATGAATTTCAAAACCATTTCCACGGTTAATCTGATTTCTGTTACCTGCGGTGCGCTGGCAGGGATAGGGGTTGCCCTTTTCGATTTCGGAGTTTGGGCATTGGTGATTCAACAGTCGGTCTATCATTTAGTTAAGATGCTTCTGTTGCAGGTGGTAGTCAGCTGGCAACCAACCGGAAAATTCAGGTTCAGCATCATTCGTGATTTGTGGAACTATAGTGTGAAGATTCTCTTCACCTCGCTTGTGAATGTTATTTTCAACAACCTGTTCATCATAATCCTTGGCCGTTCCTATTCAAAAGCGGAAGCCGGGCAGTTTTCGCAGGGAAATAAATTATCTGAAACCTTTAGTTATACTTTTCAGTCGATTTTTGCTGGAAGTACATTCGCACTTTTCTCACAACTGCAAAACGACATTCCCCGTTTTGGACGTATCTTAGGTGAAATGATCCGCAGAACATCCCTGGTTACGATTCCGGTTATCAGTGTGCTCATCGTTTTGGCATCACCACTTATCACCTTCCTCTGGACAGATAAATTTCAACCTGCAGTTATTTATTTTCAGTTGATGAGTATGGCTTCTGTACTGACTCCTTTTTATGTGATGAACCTCAACGCCCTCAATGCCCGGGGAAAATCGGGACAAACAATGGCCATTGAACTGATTAAAAAACTGTTGATTGTTGTCGGAATTTTTCTTTTATACAAGCAGGGAATTGTATTTATGTTGTTTGCCTATGTTGTTGGATCTCTCCTGGCCTACCCGGTCTCAGTTCTATTTGTAAAAAACGAATTTCAGCTTTCATTTCGAAATCAAATCGGGTTTCTTCTTCCCGGTCTGGCAACAGGATTGATAACAGCAGGAGTGGCCATGCTTCTTCAGTTGGCACTTCCCTGGTCAGCTCTGCCTTTGCTTATTGCACAGGGAAGTGTTTCACTGGTGGTCTATTTGATAATTATCCGCATTTTCTTCCGTTCGTTGTTCGATAAATTTCTTACTTTTACAGCGAAGTACATACCGGTTTTGAAAAAATTCGCCTGATGAACATTCTTTTTGTAACACAATGGTACCCTAACCGGCAGCAAGCCTACTTCGGCATTTTTGTCAGAGAGCATGCACGGGCAGTACATAAAGCAGGACACAACGTAAATGTATTGGCTTTGTCGCTGCATAAAAGCAAGGGTTTGTTCAACAGTGAGCTTAATCAGATTACCGATGAATATGGAATCTCAACTATACAGTGCGAGCTACACAGTTGTTTAAAAAATGTACTGTATCACCTGCCTTTTGTTCAGGAGTATTTTCTACTAAAGACTTACAATCACTATCTTGTGCAATTTAAGCCGGATATCATTCATTCACAGGTAATTTACCCTGCCGGACTTTGGGGGAGTGCACTTGCACGTCGATTGAAAGTTCCGCATGTACTTACAGAACACTGGAGTCGGTTGGTCGATTTTTCAAAAAGTATTTACTTTACAAGGGCCATAAAGGTTTATCAATCAGCAGACGCCATTCTTCCGGTTTCAGCATTTTTGAAAACCAACATCCAGTCTATTGTTCCCGGACTCAGGGAATCTCAGTTTTCCATTGTTGGAAATGTTGTTGATAATCGTTTATTTTATTTTCAGCCGGAAGTAAAGGAAACCGAAACGCTGACTTTTTGTGCTGTTGCAACCTGGCAAGCCAAGAAAAAACCAGATAAAATGCCCGAGTTATTCATCCGGGCACTTTCCATCCTCCAGCAACACCATTCCCGAAAAATCAATCTGGTAATGATCGGTGGAGGAGATAAAACCGACGAACTTCAGGAAATGTGTACCTCAGCCAATGTCGATGCACGGTTTACCGGATTTATTCCCAAAGAACAAATTGCCGATGAATTGCGCAAAGCTGACTATTTTGTACATGCAAGCGCAATAGAGACCTTTAGCATTGTGGTGGCCGAGGCATTAGCATGTGGATTACCCGTTGTTTGTTCCAATGCGGGTGCATTGCCCGAACTTATTAACGACGAAAATGGAATAGTGTGTGAGAATACCATTGAAAACTGGACAGATGCCTTAAACAGAGCAATCTCAATTCAGTACAATCGACATCAAATTGCACATTATGCAATGTCACGTTTTAGTATGGAAGCTATCGGAGAGAAAATTTCAGCCATCTACTCCAGGCTTCATTTATAACTCACCCGACCCAATCGTTTTGCAAGACCTTCGATGTCCATTTTCAGGTAGCTGAATACAATCCCTACCAACGAACGCAACTTCCAGACAGGCTCGTGAAATCCAAATCCTGAAATCGATTTTTTGTAATCGCGGCGGGCGCCTTCAAAATCTTTGCGGATTAGTTTATAGCGTCCCGAGCGGGAATAGCTAATCACGTGCATTTTCATATAATGAGTTACGATAAGGTGGTAATCATCCTCCGTAAATATTCCCAGCGATTTACCCTGTTTATAAAAATCGATGGCCAACTTATAAAAACCTTCAACCATTTGAACAGCAAAGGTTTTAGTAACCTGATTCGGATAAATACGCCAACGGCCCAACACTTCAGGAATGTAGATAAAAGTACCTTGTAACGATAGCTGCTGCCAGGTTGGTAAATCGACCAGGGGTAAACCATGTGATTGCAGAAAACCTCCGGTTTTCAGAAGAGCATCGCGGCGTACCATAACAGTGAGTGCCGGAATAAAGCAACTTAAAATCAAATGGCGGGAAGCCGAATAGAGTGGTCTATTTTCATATACGGCCCTGCTTTTATCTTCAAGAGGATACAACTGATAATCAGAAGATAAATCAAAAGTTGAACTGAAAGCACGTCCCCAACACAATACAGCTTCCGGCTGTGACTCCATAGCTTTAACCTGTACTTGCAGCTTCGACTCAGTCCAGACGTCATCGCCTTCCAGCACTGCCAGATAGGTGCCTGTAGACACCGAGACAGCAAAATTGTAGGTTTCTCCTAACCGAAAAATACCCACATTTTTCTGTGTATAAACACGAATTCGTTGATCATGCTCTGCATATGAGCGAGCTATTCCGAGTGTATTATCCGTACTGCCATCGTCCACGATAATCATTTCCCAGTTGGTATAGCTCTGATTCAAAACCGATTGAATACAATCAGCAATGTAGGCTTCGTGATTGAAGGTCGGCGAAATGATGGTAACAAGCGGCGTATTCATCATCGAACGGGTTTTGCCACAGTGGCAAATTGTTTATAGCGGGCATCCTTCAGAAAACCCATTGATAAGGTGATAAACAGCTTCTCCTTCCAGCTTTTACAGGGACGAATACCTTCGTGACGCAACACCTGATACCCTTCGTTGCGAAACATCCTGATCATGCTTTTGGAAGTAAAAAAACGAATATGGGTATCGTCGAGAATACCACCTTCGGGTTTATATTCAAATTCTTTCCGGAAAAGTATTTCGGTAATCAGATTGGAAATATAGCGGAAATTGGGAATAGAGCTTACCAACACTCCGTTGTCGTTCAGCAGATTTTTTACCTGACGGACGGTAGTCCAGGGATCGTACAAATGCTCGAGCACATCGTTGAACACGATGCAATCGAAATAGCGCTCCGGCAAATTCTTCACCTGCTCCTCAAAACTACCCACCAGCACCTTGTCGCAAACGTCAGCCGCTTTTGCTGCAACTTCCGGATTAATCTCCAGGCCCCAGACCTCCCGATCAGCCGTCTTCAGTTGACGACAAAAATTACCTTCTCCGCAGCCCACTTCCAGTATTTTCAATGCACCGGAAGGTATATACTGAATCATTTCCGAACGATGCGTTCCATAATATCCAATCGTAGTTTTAAGTTGCTGCGATTTAACCTGCTCCATAAAGTTAAAATTTTAAGATTTCGGATACCGCCTTTCGGGCTGCTTCTCCATTTCCGTAGAGATTAACAGAGAAATCAGACTGTTGGTTCATCATCTGAAAAAATGATTCCTGAATCAGATTCGGATTACTTCCGGTAAGGCGGTTAAAACCATGTTCGACCAGTTCCACCCACTCGGTTTGTTCGCGTAAGGTAATACATTGTTTTTGGAAGAAAAAGGCTTCTTTTTGGACACCACCGCTATCGGTAACCACAAGTTGGCAATTTTGTAACAGGGATATCATATCAAAATAACCCACCGGATCAATCGTTATAAAATCGATGGTTAAGCCCGATTGCTGAAGGATGTTGCGGGTTCGCGGATGAAGCGGAAGCACCACCGGAACTTCACGATGAATGGCATTCAGACCTTCAACAATACCTTTCAGGTGAACCGGGTCGTCGGTATTCTCCTGCCGGTGAACGGTTGCCAATACAAAACGCTTTACAGGAAGATGGTTGAGTACAGTAGCTTTTTCAGATGCTTTTCGCGCATAATAAAGTGCTGCATCCTGCATAACATCACCGTTTTTTACAATCTGAACAGGAAGGTTGGCGAATCCTTCCGCTGCGAGATTTTTCAGGGCAGCGTCGGTCGGACAAAACAGCAGCGATGAGATACGATCGGTAAGGATACGGTTGATTTCTTCGGGCATCTGCATGTTAAACGAACGCAGACCGGCTTCCACATGAATTACCGGAATGTGCAGTTTTGCCGCTGCCAGAGCTCCTGCCAGGGTGGAATTGGTATCGCCGAACACCAATACACCTTCCGGCTTTTCGGCAAGTAATATTTTTTCAATGCCTTCGAGCATACGGCCCGTCATGGCTCCATGCCCTACTCCGTTAATATCCAGGTGGTATGCAGGCTGAGGAATTTCCATTTCCGTGAAAAACACTTCCGACATATTGGCATCGAAGTGCTGACCAGTATGAACAATTTTCTCGTCGATGCCTGCACGAACAAATTCACGACTCAGGGTGGCTGCCTTTACAAACTGCGGACGAGCGCCGACTATGGTGATGATACGTTTCATTTATTTTCCCGTTTTAGTTCATTCAACAGTTCAGCCAGCCGACCCGTAAGCGACCTTCGCGAATACTTCTCCACATCCGAAGTTTCAATTTTCAATTTCTTTTCCTGGTAAAGTAAATACCAATCCCGCAATACACTCTTCGCTGTTTCTACATCTTCGAAATCAATCATTTTGCCGGCTCCGGTTTCGTTCAGCACTTGTGCGGCATCACCATCCGAAGGGCCAACGCCAAGCACCGGCCTTCCAGAAGCAATGTATTCGAAAAATTTGCCGGTAAGAATACCTTTTGCATTGGGAGTATTGTTGATAATGAGTAACAAAACCTGCGAAGATTGCTGGCGCCGGATAGCATCGGCATGCGGAAGGTAATCCGTTTTTTCGGCTTTATCTTCCAGCTGAAAAGCTTTAAGAGATTCGAGCACCGAAAAATCAACTTTTCCAATGAGTTGAATCTTTACATCGTTGTTGAAGAAGATATTTTCATCACACAAGGCGCGGATGGCCTTCCAGATGATCTCCGGATTACGGGCCGCATTCATGGTTCCGATATGCGAAATCGTAAATTGCTTATCGGGTTGAGTATCCGTTTTCCGAACATCAGCCGTATCAAAACCATTTGGAATCATCACCAGCTGTTTAGGTTTAAGCAGCTTGAACTCCTCCGTCATACCTCCTGAAACGACAACCACCGCATCGGCCGACTGCACCACCTGCCTTTCCATACGATGATGGATGGCATCGGAAATGCGGGTCAATCCCAATTCAGAGTAAAAATCGATATTCGTCCAGGGATCCCTGAAATCAGCCAGCCAGGGGAGATCAGGAAAACGCTTCTTTACTCCATATCCAATACGGTGCATCGAGTGCGGCGGACCTGTGGTAACCACTGCCTGTACCGGATTTTTCCTGATATATTCAGTAAGAAATTGCACCGACGGACGAATCCAAAAGCAGCGCGGATCGGGAATTAACAGATTGCCCCTTATTCGGATAGAGAGCTTGTCTTTCCATCCCTGTTTAGTATTTTCGGAAATAAAACCTGCATTAATCGGCTGATTTCCCTTGCCGGTAAGCGTGCGGTAAATATTGTAAGGCTCCCAAATGGAACGCTTAATCACTTCAAGACCATCAGGCAGATCCTTTACAAAACTTTCATCCAGTGAAGGATATTCCGGATTTTCAGGCACATATACCACTGGTTCCCAGCCAAAATCGCGCAGGTACTTCACAAATTTCACCCAGCGCTGTACTCCGGCTCCTCCCGAAGGTGGCCAGTAGTAGCTGATAATAAGCACCCGTGGTTTTGTCATGCAGAACAAACTAACTAGTTGGAAATGGTTTCAATTGCCCGCTTCAGACGGCTAATCGTTTCTTCTTTGCCAATAAGTTCTATAATATCGAACATATGAGGTCCTTTCGAAGCACCAACGATACACAACCGGAAGGCATTCATCACAGCGCCCATTCCATAGCCCTTTTCTACCATCCAGCCCTTCACCACTTCCTCAGTGGTAGCGGCCTTAAAGTCATCGAGACCTTCGAGAACTTCCATCAGTTGCAGCATATGATTGGGAGAGTCTGCTTTCCAACGTTTTTTCACATCCACTTCGGCAAATTCCTGAGGAGCTACAAAGAAAAACGACGACTGATCCCAGAGTTCGTGAATAAAGTTAACACGCTCGCGTACAAGTTCCACTACCCGTCGAACCTTGTCACTATCTTCAATTAAGTCTTTTTCTTCGATCAGGAAATGCTGGAACAAGTCGCTCACTTCCTCAATGGGCTTTAGCTGCAGGTACTGATGGTTGAACCATTTCCCCTTTTCATAATCGAATTTGGCGCCACTTTTACTCACCCTGTCGAGCGAAAAAGCCTCAATCAATTCATCCATCGTAAAGATTTCCTGTTCGGTACCCGGATTCCAACCCAGAAAAGCCAGGAAATTGACCAACGCATCGGGGAAAAAGCTGGCTTCACGGTAGCCAGAGGAGAGGTCACCCGATTTCGGGTCGTTCCAGTTAAGCGGAAAAACAGGAAATCCCAGTCGGTCGCCATCGCGTTTACTCAATTTACCATTGCCATCGGGTTTCAACAGTAAAGGTAAATGTGCAAACGCAGGCATTTCATTTTCCCATCCTAAATAACGGTACAAAAGCACATGCAAAGGAGCAGAAGGAAGCCATTCCTCACCGCGAATCACGTGCGAAATTTCCATCAATTTATCATCCACCACATTTGCCAGGTGATAAGTCGGGAGTTCATCGGCCGATTTAAAGAGCACCTTATCGTCGATTACGGATGAATTCACCACTACCTCGCCCCGAATCAGGTCATTTACCACCACTTCTTCGTTGGGTTCAATTTTGATACGCACTACGTAGTTTTCACCTTCAGCAATGCGGCCTTTCACTTCTTCAGGAGTTAAAGTCAGCGAATTTTGCATCATTCCGCGGGTAGAAGCATCGTACTGAAAATTAGCAATTTCAGCACGTTTCACTTCCAATTCGGTGGGGGTATCGAAGGCGATATAGGCTTTGCCAGCATCGAGTAGCTGATCGACATACCCACGGTAGATGGCTTTTCGCTCACTTTGGCGGTAGGGCGCATGGTGGCCTTCGGTAGCAGCACCGACACCTTCATC
>JAVFAG010000031.1:18470-31794 GCA_034002585.1 Paludibacter sp. | reverse complement strand
TTCCGATATATTATTTTACATTTGATAACAGCAAACACGAGATTGACTTTATTATTCAAAACCAGCAAGATGAAATCATACCTGTTGAAGTTAAATCAGGAACAAATCTGAAAGCACGCAGTTTCAAGCTTTTTTGTGAAAAATTTGAGCCCAAAACAGCGATCCGCACTTCATTGTCGAACTACCAAAAACAAGATTGGTTGATAAATGTACCGCTATATATCCTGGGAGAATATAGTTTAGATTATGATTAATTTTTATTTTCCGATACAAAACTTACTGAAAATATTCCCCAGAATTTCATCGTTGGATATCTGACCGGTAATAGAGCCTAAGTGAAACATGCACTCGCGGATGTCCTGCGACAGAAAATCGCTGCTTATGCCACTATCAATGCCTTCGCCCACACGGCAGATAGCGGCCTGTGCGTTGGTAAGTGCTTCGTAATGCCGGATATTGCTCACTACCAGGTCGCCGGGATGTATCTCGGGCATCTGGGAGGCTTTAAGCAGGGCTTCTTCTAATTGATGGGTGTTGATTTTATTCCTGGCGGAAATGTAAATCCGTTCGCCTTCGTAATTTGCAAAAAGCTGATCCAGTACTTCACGCTCTTCGCCTGTAATCTTGTCAATCTTGTTGAAAACTAAGATGATCTTCTTACCTTCGGCCTTACGGTGAATTTTCTCGGTAAGCCATTCCATGTGTTCGCTCAGTGCAGTCGCATCCATAATCCAAAGTACAATGGAGGCCTGTTCTATCTTGCGGAAGGTGCGTTCAATGCCCATGCTTTCAATCGTATCGCTGGTTTTGCGGATGCCCGCTGTGTCGATAAACCGGAAATGCACCCCGCGAAGGGTAATGCTGTCTTCAATCACATCCCGTGTGGTACCGTGAATATCCGAAACGATGGCCCTGTCTTCATTCAGTAACACATTGAGTAATGTCGATTTGCCCACATTGGTTTCACCCACCAGCGCCACCGGTATCCCGTTTTTCAGAGCATTTCCCACCCGGAACGAATCGGCCATCCGTGTGATATGTTCGTCAATGCTGTCGACAAGGGTTTTCAGGTGCGTGCGATTGGCAAATTCTACATCTTCTTCCGAGAAATCGAGTTCGAGCTCTATCAGCGAAACAAAATCGAGCAGTCGGGTACGCAGTTCCTTCAGTTCTTCGGCAAATCCTCCCCGCATCTGGTGCATGGCCATGCGGTGGGTCGATTCCGACTGTGAGGCAATGAGATCGGCCACGGCTTCGGCCTGCGAAAGGTCCATTCGGCCATTCAGGAAGGCCCGTTGTGTAAATTCGCCGGGTAATGCCAGTCTGCAACCGGCATCGAGCAACATTCTCAGAATTTTTTGCTGAATATACACCGAACCGTGACACGAAATCTCTACCGTATCTTCGCCCGTGTAACTTTGGGGAGCTTTAAACACGGTCACCAACACATCATCAATCAGTTCGCCATCATTACTGCGTATCGTGCCATACGAAACAGTATAGGGCGCCTGTTGCAACAGGTCGACTGACTTACGCCGGGGAGTATAAAGGGTACTCACCGTTACCAGTGCTTCAGTACCTGATACGCGGATAACGGCAATACCTCCTGTTCCGGGGGCTGATGCAATAGCACAGATGGTCGATTGTGAGGTTGGTGTCATGGGTGTTGATTAAATCCGATCCAGTACTTTTTCAATAAGTTCTTCAATATAGGGCTGGTAGTTGGTATTCGCAGCTTCCACCCGGCGGTTGGCGATGACGCAGCAAACGGTCATGGCTTTGTGGCCCATCATCTTGGATAATCCGGCAATGGCCGATCCTTCCATCTCGTAATTGGTAATTTTGTAGTTTCTGAACCGGAAGGCTTCAATTTTATCGTTAATAGCAGGGTCGGCCAAACCGATTCGCAGTACGCGGCCCTGTGGTCCGTAAAATCCGTTGGCCGAGATGGTTACGCCGCGTATCATGTCGTTTCTTCCAATTCGTTCGATGAGTTCGTTGTCGGCATCTACCACATAAGGTGCTGCCAGTTGTGGATTCCAGTTGAGTTGTTCTTTCAGCGAAGCTTCAAATTCCAAATCGCTCACTGCATCGCGTCCTTCGTAAAAATTCAGCATTCCGTCGAACCCGATTGATTTTTCTGAAATCAGAAAACTACCGAGAGGCAGGTCGGGTTGCATACCTCCGGAAGTACCTATGCGTACTAGTGTAAGCTGGCGGAACTCAGGTTTTTCGTAGCGGGTTGCCAGATCGATATTTGCCAGGGCATCGAGTTCATTTACCACAATATCAATATTGTCGGTACCTATACCTGTGGAAATGACGGTGATACGCTTTCCCTTATAGGTTCCGGTCATGGTTTTGAATTCCCGGTTTGAGATATCGCATTCTATCGTGTCGAAGTGTTTCGCCACGTTGGCAACACGGCCCGGGTCGCCCACCAGAATCACTTTATCGGCCAGTTGTTCCGGCTTTACGTGCAGGTGAAATATGCTGCCATCGGCATTTACAATTAGTTCGGATGGCGGAAAATAACGGTTACTCATAGTTTTTGTATATTGATGAAATGCACAAAGATACTAAATTTCTTTTCGTAAAGCAAGATTTTTCTATCTTTGCAGGCGGTTCTAATTAACCAGGTTATCAGGTTGTAAGTCACTTTATTTTTTTAGAATGAATAATCGCCAACTTCCCTCACCACTTATCTCCCTGCTGCCGGTTGTATTGTTGGTTGCGCTGGTAGCTTTATCGCTACTGCTTTTCGGTGCCGGTGCCCTGAGTGGTGCCAGTCAGATGTCGCTGCTGTTGGCAGCCGGTTTCGCGCTGTTGTTGGGAAGAGCAACCATTCATTATCAATGGAGCGATTTTGAAAAACAGTTGCACAAGAATTTTAAAAATATCTCCGGAGCATTGATTATTCTGTTGATAATCGGAGCTTTATCGGCTACCTGGATGTTGAGTGGCGTAGTTCCGCTTTTCATTGTGTATGGAATGAAACTTATTCATCCGACAGTTTTCCTGTTGGCGGCCTGTGTTATCAGTGCCGTAGTTTCGGTGCTTACCGGTAGTTCCTGGACTACCATTGCAACGGTAGGGCTGGCCCTGCTGGGAATTGGAAAAGCAATGGGCTATGCCGAAGGCTGGATTGCCGGAGCCATCATTTCAGGAGCCTATTTTGGAGATAAAATGTCGCCGCTTTCGGATACTACAGTCTTAGCTTCCTCGGTAACAGGTACACCTTTGTTTACGCACGTACGCTACATGCTGTTCACAACCGTACCATCGTTGCTGATTTCGCTGATCGTTTTTGCTTTAGCCGGATGGTTGTTGCCTGTAAATACCGCATCTATATCACCGGTGTACAGCGATATCCTACAGGAGCGTTTTTACCTGAGTCCATGGTTGCTTACGGTGCCGGTACTTACTCTGGTGATGATTATCAAGCGCTGGCCGGCCATGGTCACGCTTTTTTTATCGATGCTGCTGGCCCTTGCAGCGGCTGTAGTTTTTCAACCGGAAATTATTCGGGAGGTAACAGGAAGAACAGAAGGGGTGAGGGCTTTGGTTCAGGGTGCCTTTTCCAGTACTTTTGGTAGTACAGCTGTCGAAACCGGTCATCCGGAAGTTAACGAACTGATTGCCACCCGTGGTATGCAGGGGATGCTGAATACTGTCTGGATAATCTTATGTGCTTCCACCTTTGGTGCCGCTATGGCATCCACCCGTATGATTGAGAGTCTCACCGACTTTCTGGTTCGCCACATTCATTCAACTACGGGACTTGTGAGTTCCACTGTTGCTACAGGGGTGCTTACAAATCTAACGATGGGCGATCAGTACCTGGGATTGATTCTTACCGGAAATATCTACAAAGATTTATACGAACAACGGGGATACGAGAGTAAATTGCTCAGCCGGAGTATGGAGGATAGTGTGACGGTTACTTCGGTGCTGGTGCCCTGGAATTCGTGTGGTATGACCCAGAGCACCGTGTTGGGTGTTTCTACGCTGGTCTATTTTCCCTATGCCGTGTTTAGCTATGTAAGTCCGCTTATGAGTATACTGATTGCCAGTCTGGGGTACAGAATTGTAAAAAAAGAAGCTGCACCAACGAATGATACAGCCCCGGAAGATATTCAGTTACTATAAACTGAAAGTTATTTATAAAATGCTGGTCGATGGTTTATCCTTAATCTGATCGATACAGATGCGTACAAAATCCCAACGGTCGTAGTCGTTGCGCATGGCCGAATCGTTCCAGAATACAAAATCAATATCAATCGGAATCATACCTTCGTTTTTTCCTTCATCCGTTCGCCCGAGTTCTTTTTCAATCTGCTTAAAAAACTTTACCGTATCAGCATAGTATTCATCCGAAAGAATCTTAATAGCCTGGTTCAGAAAGTGATTGCGGTATTTTTTACTGCGTGGGAGAGTAATTAATACAGCACTTTCAGAAATAATCTCGTACTTATCGTTGATTTTTTCCTTGGCAATTCGTATGTTTTCTTCGGAGTTAATATTGCTCCCGAGCATGATAATACCTTCGTTCATATTTAGTGATTTACAGATGTAGTAACAAAAAAAACCGCAGATTGTTCTGCGGTTTCTTGATAGATATACGTTTAGTAACGGTAGTCTTTCAACTGTTCCTGTAACCGCTTTCGTGCCAGAAAAATCCGGCTCTTAACAGTTCCGATGGGAAGATGCATGTGCTCGGCAATTTCTTCGTACTTGAAACCCTGAACGTGCATCGAGAAGGGGATACGGTACTCATCGGCAAATGCCTCAATGCTGTTGTTAATCTCACCAATCGCGTACGAACCTTCCGGACTGTCGAAGCCTGAGTTCTGTGGCATGTTCAGATGATGCAAATCTTCAGTGCGATCTACAACAGTTTGATTACGAACAATTTTACGATAGTTGTTTATGAAGATGTTCTTCATGATGGTGAGAACCCATCCCTTGAAATTAACATTGTCAGTAAACTTCTCCTGATTGTCCAATACTTTAAGGGTAGTGTCCTGCAACAGGTCTTCTGCTTCCTCCCGGTTAAGGGTAAGCGAAAAAGCAAAATTACGCATATTACTTTGCAACGCTACCAGCTCATTTTCAATGTGTACATTTTTCATTTTCTGTAATTTTTGTGTGAATAAATACAGATATTACAAGCAAGTAATTGACGGTCAGTTATCTATACTGAACAATGTGCTAAAAAGATCGCTTGGGTATACTTTTTTAAAATTACCCGATGCAAATATAGGGTTTTATTTTCGAATTATGATTATATTTGTGCAAAAATATTTCAAAAAATGGAGAGAAAATTAGTATTTTTAACTATTGTTGGACTGTTTCTAAGTCTTTCGTTAATGTATGCAACTGAGAATGTGGTTTTTAAGATTGATATTAAACGCGAAATAGGCAGTACTACGTGGTTGTACATTCAGAAAGGATTTGAAGAAGCATCGGAGAAAAATGCAGATGCCATTTTACTGCATATGAATACCTATGGCGGAGAGGTAGTTTATGCTGATTCCATTCGTACAAAAATTCTTAATTCGGATCTACCCGTTTATGTTTTCATTGATAATAATGCTGCCTCCGCCGGGGCACTCATTTCCATTGCCTGCGACAAAATATTCATGCGCCCCGGAGCAAGCTTTGGTGCGGCCACTGTTGTGAATCAAACCGGCGAACAAATGCCCGACAAGTACCAGTCGTATATGCGTGCTACCATGCGTGCCACTGCCGAAGCACACGGTAAGGACACCATCATCAGTGGCAACGATACCACCTACCGCTGGAAGCGCGATCCGCTTATCGCCGAAGCAATGGTCGATGAACGCACTGTGGTTCCCAACCTGATTGATTCGGGTAAAACGCTGACCTTTACCGCTTTGGAAGCTCAACAATTCGGCTATTGCGAAGGCCTGGCTGATAATATTGACGAAGTGATAACCAAATATTTAAATTTTGAGGACTACGAACTGATTACTTTTCGTCCCACAACCTTGGACAATATTCGTGGCTTCCTGATGAGCTCAATCTTCCAGGGAATTTTAATCATGCTTATCATCGGTGGAATCTACTTCGAACTGCAAACTCCGGGTGTGGGCTTTCCGCTGATTGTATCTATTACGGCGGCCCTGCTTTACTTTGCACCCTTGTATATCGAAGGGATGGCTGCCAACTGGGAAATCATTGTGTTTGTCATCGGACTGGTGCTCATAGGCCTTGAGATCTTTGTCATTCCCGGATTCGGAATAGCGGGAATCTCCGGAATTGTGTTTGTAGTGGCCGGCCTTACCCTGAGTTTGCTCGAAAATGTTGATTTTAATTTCGATGGAGTTGAAACCGGAGGAGTTGGTAAAGCCCTGATGACGGTAATATTGGGAACTGGTTTTGGATTTGCGTTGGTACTTTATCTCAGTTCCCGAATCGGCAGTAAAGGTATTTTCCGGAATATTGCTTTAAATACCAACCTCGAAAACAGTGAGGGCTATGTGGGTGTTGAACTTAGTCTGAAAGAATTGGTAGGGCAGGAGGGGATGGCTCACAGCGATTTACGCCCTTCGGGGAAGATAAAAATAAACGGCAAACTGTACGATGCCGTTTCCGAAGGTGGATTTATTGCTCAGGGCACAACCATTCGCGTTGTTCGTTTTGAAATGGGACAGCTTTATGTGGCTGAATAAACTGCGTCACGGTAAATGCTGTTGAACTGGTACGAAGGCTTTGCTTTATCGGCCTGAATGTGAGCTGATTATTTCCTTTAAAGTTGCTACAAACTGATGCACTTCGTCTTCGGTGGTGTCGAACGAGCACATCCACCGAAGTTCCAGTGTGGCTTCATCCCATACATAAAAGCGGTATTTCTCCTGTAGCGGTGCAATGGCATAGTCCGGAATAATCACAAAAACGCCATTGGCATCGGTACTGCGGGTAATAGTAACTCCTTCAATTTTAGTCACTTCAGCGGCCAACATGCGGGCCATTGCATTGGCATGTCCGGCCATACGCTTCCACAACTCATTGCTGAGCAAGGCTTTAAACTGAGCGGCGATAAACCGGTTTTTAGAGAAAAGTTGTGCCGATTGCTTATGAAAATAGGCAGCATGCTTTTTAAGTTCGTTGTTGAAAATCAAAACAGCTTCGCCTACCATTAAACCGTTTTTGGTGCCGCCAAAACTCATGATGTCCACACCGCAATCTACCGTGGCTTCTTTCAGACTTACACCCAAAGCTGCTACTGCATTAGAAATGCGGGCTCCGTCGAGGTGAACGTACATATCGTTTGCATGGGCGAAATCACACAGCGCTTTGAGCTCATCAATCGTATAAACCGTTCCCAGTTCGGTACTCTGACTAATCGAAATCACCTTAGGCTGATTGTGGTGCACATTTCCTTTGGCTGCCAGTACCGGACGAATCATCTCCGGCGTGAGTTTTCCATCTTCTGTTTCCAGTGGCACCAGCGTGCAGCCAATTCCCTGAACCGGAGCGCCGCATTCATCCACATGGATATGGGCAAAACGGGTACAAACGACAGATTGAAAGGGGAGTGTGGCACATTTCAACGCCACTACATTGGCACCGGTACCGTTAAAGGTATAGTACACATCCACCGGCCCGAATAGTTGTTCGAACAGCTGATTGGTTTCAGCTGTAATCGTATCGTCGCCATACGAAATAGCATGGGTAGTGTTGGCAAGTGAGATGGCTTCAAGTATTTCGGGGTGAATACCTGAATAATTATCGCTGGCAAATGCTTTCATTCAGAGTTAGAATTTAAATTTGTTGAAGAACCCTTTTTTTATTTCAGGTGTCGTATCTTCATTGGGTTGATTATGAGGTTTTTCACTTTCGGTTACATTCCGCTGTGGGGCATCGCCCTGTTCCTTACGGATGAATCCGATAACTTCCTCCATACCTTCCATGAATTTAGAGAAATCTTCTTTGTATAGAAATATTTTGTGCTTTTCGTAGGTGACAGTAGCATCCTGATCGGTTGTGGATACCTTTTTCTTACTTTCAGTAATTGCTAAAAATAAATCGTCGTTTCTGCTTTTTTTTACATCAAGATAATAAATTCTTTTTCCAGCTTTAATCGATCTGGAATAAACAATCTCATTGTCACGTTTTTCAAAATCCACTTTTCTTTTCTCTGATTCCATATCGAAATATTTCTATGATGCTGATAGTTAGAATTTTAATAACATTAGCCAATTAAAACTAACAAAGACCTCAAATTTCCGTATTTTTTTTGAATTTTACAACTAGTAAGCTGTTTTTTATTCAAAATAGATTATCTTTGCGGGAAATTTGAAAACGTTCACATTAGTATATGATCAATCGTGTTTTGCTGCGGATCAAGATTATCCAAATCTTGTATTCTTATTACAAAAGTGGAGATAAAACCGCTTTAATGGTGGAGAAGGAGTTGTTTTACAGTATTGAAAAAACGTACGATCTTTATTATCATCTGTTGAATCTGGCCATTGCAATTACCGATTTCGCAGCACAAAAAATTGAAGCTCGAAAAACCAAATTGCGACCTAGTGCCGAAGATTTAAATCCCAACACTCGTTTTATCGATAATTTATTTCTGTCTCAGCTCAGAAGGAATGTTCATCTGAAATCCTATCTTACCGAACGGAAGCTTAGCTGGGCCAGTAATCCGGAAGTAATTAAGGAATTGTACGAAGAAATTCTGGCTGCCGATTTTTTTTCGGAGTACATGGAAGCTGATTCAACAACCTACGAAGAGGATAAGGAAATTTGGCGCAAGATTTTTAAACGGGTAATCCTCACGAGTGAAATGTTGGATGATAGTCTGGAGGAACAAAGTATTTACTGGACCGATGATGTGGAGATAGTGATTAGTTTCGTTCTGAAAACAATCAAGCGTTTCGATGCCGGTGAAGGTGTTGGACAGGCCTTACTTCCTATGTTTAAAGACGAAGAGGATGCCGATTTTGCCCGGAAGTTGCTAAAGGGTGTGTTGAAAAATGGTGCCTCTTATCGGGAGATCATCGATCAGAATACCCGTAACTGGGAACTGGAGCGTATTGCTTTTATGGATACGCTGATTATGGAGGTGGCTATGTCGGAACTGATGGATTTTCCATCCATTCCGGTGAACGTTACCCTCAACGAATACATCGAGATTGCTAAGGCTTACAGCACCGATAAGAGTGGTACCTTCATCAACGGGGTGCTCGATACTATTGTTGGTCAGCTTAAAGAACAAAACAAATTGATTAAGGTGGTAATGTTTTCCAAATAATAGCTATATTTGCAGGCAGAAAACAATTAAAAAACAATGTATATGATGAACTTTGTATTACTTCAGGCTGCTGCTCCGGCATCTCAGGGCGGTGGACTTTCAGGAATCCTGATGATGGTGCTTATTTTTGTGGTGTTTTATTTCTTCATGATTCGTCCGCAGCAAAAGCGTCAGAAGGAAATTAAAAAACAACGCGACAACATGCAGGTGGGCGATAAAGTGATCACCTCAGGTGGTGTTTACGGAAAAATCCGTGAATTGAAAGATGACAATACAGTAATTATCGAAATTGCTGAAAACGTGCGAATTAAAGTCGACAAAACATCGGTATTTATGTCCGCTCAGGACGCTCAGCAGGGTCAGCAAAAATAAGAGTCCGAATGAATGCCTGAAAACAGTGTTAAAAGGTATCTGACGTACAACATCATCAAGCTTAAATCATTTTTACTATCAAAAGATGTTTTAAGCTTTTTGGTGTTTTTGTTTCTTTCGGCTACCTTTTGGTTTTTGAACGCACTCAACGAAGAACGGGAGCTGACACTTTCCTTACCTGTACAGTACAAAGGCATTCCCCCCGATATTCAATTCAGGGATCGTTTGCCTGATGAAGTGAACATTAAACTGAAAGATCAGGGAGTTAATTTGTGGTCGTATGTACTTAACAGGCCCCGGAAAGTAGAATTGTTTATCGATCATACTTTTAAGGAACAGGGAATTGTGTCGATTACCAGTGCGCAGTTGCAATCTGCTGTTGGACAACTGCTGTTGCCAACAACCCTTATTCAGGTTGTTTCACCGGGAAATACAGCTGCCAATTATTACAGACTTCATGCAAAAAAAGTCCCCGTTCGTCTGCAGGCTTCAATTACCCCTGCCGATCAGTTTATGCTTAACAACAATATTCGGATTGTGCCCGACAGCGTAGTGGTGTATGGTTCTTATTCGCTGGTAGACAACATAAAGAATGTGGTGACTGCTAACTTGTTGATTAATAATTTAAAAGATACCCTGATTTCAGAAGTACAGTTGATGCCTGATGATTCGTTACGCTACTCTGTGAAAACGGTAAAGGTGATTAGCAGTGCTGAAATGTTTACGGAAAAATCGATTAATTTACCAGTTCAAATCATCAATCAACCAGAACAACTATCGGTTCGGTCTTTTCCTGCTGAAGTCAGAGTTGTGTTTAACATTGCATTGAGTCAGTTCCGGAATTTCTCTCCCGGAGATATTCAGATACTTATCGATTTTAACGAAATAAAATTAAAGTCGGGAAACAAACACCGACTGAAAGTAATTTCTTATCAACCCTACATTTCAAACGTAAGGATTAAACCTGAAGAAGTGGAGTTTTTATTAGAAGAAAAATAATGCAAGCAATCCAGATGGTTGACCTAAGGGGTCAGTATGCTAAAATAAAAGAGGATATAGATGCCGGTATTCAGCAGGTTATCGATTCCACGAGCTTTATTAAAGGAGGTAAGGTTTCTGATTTTCAGCAGCACCTGGAAGAGTATCTGAATGTGAAGCACGTTATACCGGTTGGCAACGGCACCGATGCGCTTCAAATTGCCCTTATGGCACTGGATTTACAGCCGGGCGATGAAGTCATAGCTCCTACCTTCACTTTTATTGCTACTGCAGAAGTGATTGCCTTACTACAACTTACACCGGTGTTGGTGGATGTGGATCCTGCAACTTTCAATATGACCGCCGAAGCATTTCGTAACGCTATTACACCACGCACCAAAGCGGTGATTCCTGTGCATTTATTTGGTCAGAATGCTTCGATGGAGGAAATCCTTCAGATTGCTGCTGAAAACAATATTTTTGTAATTGAAGATGCTTGTCAGTCGATTGGTGCTCATTATACCTTTTCCGATGGCCGCCGTGTGCAGTCGGGTTGCATGGGGCAAGTAGGTTGCACATCGTTTTTTCCTTCGAAAAACCTGGGTTGCTTCGGCGATGGAGGGGCTTTGTTTACCAACGACGATGTCCTGGCCAGACGTATTCGCTCCATTGCCAATCATGGCATGGAAACACGTTATTACCACGATCATGTAGGTGTAAATTCTCGCCTCGATAGCATTCAGGCAGCAATTCTGGATGTAAAACTCAAACACCTCGACGACTACGTTGCTGCTCGTAGGTATGCAGCTGACTATTACGATAAAGCGTTTGCAAATCATCCATCGCTGATTATTCCGGCACGGACTGATTATTCCGAACATGTGTTTCATCAGTACACACTGCAACTGGTAAATGCCGATAGGCAAGCGCTGATTAACTATCTGGCTGAAAAAGGTATTCCTGCCATGATTTACTATCCTGTGCCGGTGCACCGACAGAAAGCCTATCAAAGTGAAAAGTATATGCAGGGAGATTTTCCGGTAGCGGAAAAATTATCATCGACTGTTTTTTCGCTGCCTATGCATACTGAACTTTCGGAAGAGCAACTCAATTATATTACAACCACACTTTTATCCTTTTTTTAAAATGGATTATTTTGCTCACGAAACTGCAGTAATTGATCCGGGCTGTGAAATTGGCAACGGAACAAAAATATGGCATTTCAGTCATGTCATGAAGGGATGTATCATAGGTGAAGGATGTAATATTGGTCAGAATGTGGTGGTTTCACCGGGTGTTGTACTGGGTAAAAATGTGAAGGTGCAAAACAATGTGTCAATTTACACAGGGGTTATGTGTGAGGATGATGTTTTTCTGGGCCCTTCTGCGGTATTTACCAATATTATTAATCCCCGAAGTCATGTCATCCGCCGTGATCAGTTTGCTCCAACGCATGTGCGTCGGGGAGCCAGTATCGGTGCAAATGCAACGATTATATGTGGAAATGAAATTGGTGCCTATGCCCTGATTGGCGCTGGTTCGGTGGTAACGAGGCCGGTTAAGGCCTATGCTCTGGTGGTTGGAAATCCTGCCCGCCAGATTGGCTGGGTGAGTGAATACGGTCATAAACTGGAATTCGATTACGAAGGTAAAGCCGTTTGCCCCGAAACAGGTCAGGTGTATCAGTTTGAAAATGGAGAAGTTAAACGATTAAATTAAGATAATGATAAAATTTGCAGTTATTGGTCAGGGACATATTGGCAAACGTCACGCTGAAATGATTCGTCGTAATCCGGATGCTGAGTTGGTTGCAGTATGTGATATTCTTTCGAAGGAAGAGCTTGGTTTGCACCAGTTGGAGGAGCGCTTTTATTCGTCAATTGATGAGTTGCTGGCAGCTGAAAACGAAGTGGACGTGGTGAATATTTGTACGCCAAATGGATCGCATGCCGAATATGCCATTAAGGCTCTACAGGCAGGTAAACATGTCGTTCTGGAAAAACCCATTGCTCTTACAAAAAATGATGCCGAAAAGGTGCTTTTCAAATCACTCGAAATGTCGAAGCATGTGTTTGCAGTGATGCAGAACCGCTATTCACCACCTTCGGTTTGGCTGAAAGAGCTGATGGACAACAAAACCCTGGGCGATATTTTCATGGTGAAGCTCGATTGTTACTGGAACCGCGATGATCGTTACTATAAAAAAGGCAACTGGCACGGCGATGCTCAACTCGATGGCGGTACACTTTTTACCCAGTTCTCGCATTTTATCGATATCATGTACTGGCTGTTCGGCGATATTAAGAACATCACCGGAAACTTCGCCGATTTCAATCACGCCGATCTTACTGATTTTGAAGATAGTGGAGTGGTTACCTTTAATTTTATCAACGGAGGAATGGGCTGCCTGAATTATTCCACTTCGGTATGGGATACAAATCTGGAGAGTTCAATCACTATCATTGGCTCCAAAGGTACAGTAAAAGTAGCCGGACAATACATGAACGATGTGGTGTATTGTCATGTGAAGGATTATGTGATGCCTGAAGTGGCTCCATCGAATCCACCTAACGATTACGGTGCATACAAGGGTTCGGCACAGAATCATCATTATGTAATTCAGAATGTGGTGGATAAGCTTAAAGAAAGTGGTAGTATTCACACCAATATCCTGGAAGGATTGAAAGT
>JAVFAG010000031.1:0-18370 GCA_034002585.1 Paludibacter sp. | reverse complement strand
AAGTGGCTCGATAATAAAAAATCCGGAACCTATGTGTGCCGGCAGTGCAATCAACCCTTGTATCGCTCGGAAGATAAGTTTGACTCACATTGCGGTTGGCCTTCGTTCGACGATGAGATTCCCGGAGCAGTTAAACGTGTGCCCGATGCTGACGGTCATCGAACTGAAATTGTATGTTCCAATTGCGGTGGGCATTTAGGGCATGTTTTTGAAGGTGAAGGTTTTACGGAGAAAAATACCCGTCATTGCGTTAATTCAATATCAATGGATTTTTTACCAACAATGGAAAAAGCGTATTTTGCATCGGGATGCTTTTGGGGCACCGAATATCATTTTATGAAAGCGAAGGGAGTAAAGGCAACTACTGTAGGATATATGGGCGGACATACGCATGCTCCTACCTACAAAGAAGTTTGTACGGGTACTACCGGTCATGTTGAAACTGTGGAAGTGGAATACGATCCTTCGGTCACTTCCTTCGAAGAAATGCTGAAGTTGTACTACGAAACTCACGATTTCGAACAGGTGGGCGGACAGGGACCTGATATCGGTACTCAATACCAGTCAGTTGTTTTCTACATCAACGAGGAACAAAAGGCTTTAGTGGAGAAGTATACTCAATTGCTGAGTAGCAAAGGATATAAAGTAGCCACTGAATTGCGTCCTGCTCCTGAATTCTGGGCGGCTGAGGATTATCATCAGGAGTATTACGACAAGAAAAACGGCACACCCTATTGTCATGTGTATCGTAAAATATTTTAACCGATGACACTTCAACAACTCGAATACATACTTGCTCTGGATAAAACCCGTCATTTTGTGCGGGCTGCCGAACAATGCGGGGTAACCCAGCCTACGTTGAGTGCTATGGTGCAAAAGCTGGAAGACGAGCTCGACTGTAAGATTTTCGATCGTTCGGCGCATCCGCTGGTGCCCACCGAGGTAGGGCAGCAGATTCTGAATCAGGCGCAGATTGTGCTTTTTCACGTCAATCAGCTGAAGGAAAACCTGAAAATTCAGAAAGGGACTGTGGATGGCGATTTATCGCTGGCTATGATTCCTACAGTGGCTCCTTATTTGCTACCCGGATTTATAGCCCGAATGCGTGATTCCTTTCCGGGTATTCACTTAAAAGTGACCGAGATGCGTACAGAAACCATCATTCAGAAGTTGCATACAGCCGAGATTGATATGGCTATTCTCTCGACTCCTCTCGATGATCCGAAAATACTGGAGGTGCCGTTGTATTACGAGAAATTTGTGGCTTATGTTTCTCCTGAACATCCGCTATACAATGCTCCGGAGATTGCCAGCAAGGATATGCCAACGGATAAACTGTGGGTGCTCGAGGAAGGACATTGTCTTCGCAGTCAGGTGTTTAACTTTTGTAACCAAACGGTTCATCAATCTTCGGTGTATGAGGCAGGAAGTATCGATACCCTGGTGAAAATTGTGGATTATAACGGTGGATATACGGTTATTCCTGAACTTCACATCGATTTATTGAGCGAGGTTCAAAAGCGCAATCTTCGTCAGCTAACCCAGCCTGAAGCGATTCGGGAAATTGCACTAATCATTCGTCACGACTATGTGAAAGAAGGCCTGGTGAATGCAGTTGCCGATAGTATCAAAAAGATTATTCCGCAGCACATGCTGGATTCCCGCCTGAAAAAATTTGCGATTAAACTTTGAACTTAGCTGATTTTCAATACAGTTTTCATCAGCATCCGCAGGTCAAGGCGCTTTCCAACAGCCTTACTGAGGATCATTCATCGATACAGCTCACCGGACTTACCGGCTCTGCGTTGTCGGTTGTGCTTTCAGCTATCTTTACTAAAGGCGATTTTAATCGATCGATGCTGCTGGTACTCGATGATGCCGATGCCGCAGCCTATGCGTTTAACGACCTGAAACACCTGCTGTCGGTCGATCAGGTGTACTATTTTCCATCTTCCTACAAAAAGGCAATCAAACTGAGCCAGCTCGATGCTTCGAATGAAATACTTCGTACCGAAGTGCTTAATCGTATTGCCAATCATCCTGCACCGCTCATTGTGGTTACTTATCCCGAAGCCATTGTGCAAAAAGTTGTTTCGGCTTTTGGAATGAAAACACGAATGCTGAAACTTAAAACCGGAGAAAGTATATCTATCGATTTTCTCTCGGAGATGCTCCATGAATACGGTTTTCAGAGGGTTGATTTTGTGTATGAACCGGGGCAGTATTCGGTGCGGGGAGGAATTGTCGATATTTTCTCCTTTGCCTACGAATTGCCGTACCGCTGCGATTTCTTTGGGGATGAAATTGAAAGTATCCGGGTATTTGACATCGAATCGCAGCTTTCGAAGGAAAAGGTAAGCGAGGTGGAAATTATTCCTGATCTTCATAAAGAAAAGGAACTCGCCATGGAAGCAATTTTTAGCTTTATCGAAAAGGATACACTGCTGGTATTTAATGATGTGCGTTTTGTAAAGGAAAAACTGAATCAACTGTACGATGAAGCCTTGATAAAAGCCAATTCAGGTGAGCAGGTTGTAGCTGATTTACATGCGACCATGATTACCGGCGAAGAGCTGATTCCACTGGTTAAACCATTTTCCAAACTGGAAACCGGTGAAAAAGTTTATTTTAAGGCTGATGCACGTGTTGATTTCACTACTTCTCCGCAACCCATCTTTCATAAAAATTTCGATCTGGTGGCCGATAATCTTAAAAAAGGGATGCTCGAGGGTTACCAACTTCTGATTATGAGCGACAGTACCAAGCAAACCGATCGTATCCAGGCAATTTTTCAGGATCGGGGCGATGGGATTGTATTTACTGCGGTGAAAGGTACGCTGCACGAAGGGTTCATCGACCACGACCTGAAAATGTACTGCTACACTGATCATCAGATTTTCGATCGCTTCCATAAATTTACCCTGCGCACCGATAAAACCCGCCAGGGAAAAGTGGTGATGACACTCAAAGAGCTGAATCAGTTTCAGATTGGTGATTATATGGTCCATGTTGATCATGGAATCGGCACCTTTGGTGGTTTGGTAAAGACCAATGTAAACGGAAAAATGCAGGAAATGGTAAAGTTGATTTACCGTGACGATGATATCATTTTCGTAAGTATTCATTCGTTGCACCGCATTTCGAAGTACAAAGGCAAGGAAGGGGAATCACCCAAAATCAATAAACTGGGTACTGGTGCCTGGGAACGGCTGAAGGAACGCACCAAATCGAAGGTGAAAGACATCGCCCGCGAACTCATCAAGTTATACGCTAAACGCAAAGCCGAACAGGGTTTTCAGTATTCCCCCGACAGCTATTTGCAACAGGAACTGGAAGCCTCTTTTATTTACGAGGATACTCCGGATCAGGTTAAATCGACGGCTGATGTGAAAAAGGACATGGAATCGATGATGCCCATGGACCGGTTGGTGTGTGGTGATGTAGGCTTTGGTAAAACGGAAATCGCCGTGCGGGCCGCCTTCAAAGCAGCCACCGATAGTAAACAGGTAGCGGTTTTGGTGCCAACTACCGTATTAGCTCTTCAGCATTACAACACCTTTAAAAGCCGTCTGGAGGATTTTCCGGTGACGGTTGAATACCTGAGCAGGGCGCGAAGTGCTGTCAAAACCAAAGAGGTAATGCAGCAATTGGAAGAAGGTAAGGTAGATATCATCATCGGTACCCATAAACTTGTCGGCAAATCGGTGAAATTTAAAGATCTGGGCTTGTTGATTATTGATGAAGAGCAGCGTTTTGGTGTAGCTGTAAAAGAAAAGCTAAAAGAGCTGAAAGTCAATGTCGATACACTGACAATGACAGCTACTCCTATTCCCCGAACTTTGCAATTTTCGTTGCTGGGAGCCCGCGATTTATCCATTATCAATACACCTCCGCCCAACCGTTTTCCGGTGCAAACAGAAATTCATATGTTTGATGAGGAAGTTATCCGGGAAGCTATCCTGTTGGAAATGAATCGCAATGGTCAGGTGTTTTTCATCAACAATCGCATTCAGAATATCTATAACATTGAGTCCATGCTGAAAAGGCTTATACCAGGCATCCGCGTTGCGGTTGGGCATGGTCAGATGCCTTCGGATCAGCTGGAACAGGTGATTGTCGATTTTATTGAATACGAATACGATGTATTGGTTGCAACTACCATTATCGAATCCGGAATTGATATTCCGAATGTGAATACGATTATCATCAACTCAGCACATAAATTCGGTCTAAGCGATTTGCACCAGCTCAGGGGAAGGGTAGGGCGTAGCAACCGCAAAGCCTATTGTTATCTTCTCGCACCTGAACTGGCCTCTTTAACTCCAGATGCGCGCCGACGCTTATCGGCACTGGAAACTTTTGCTGAACTGGGCAGCGGTTTTAATATTGCCATGCAGGACCTTGATATCAGAGGTGCCGGAAATATGCTGGGTGCTGAGCAAAGTGGATTTATTGCTGATCTGGGTTACGAAACGTATCAGAAAATTCTTAACGAAGCCGTTCATGAGCTAAAGGATGAAGAGTTCAGCGAATTGTATGCTGAAGAAATCCAGCGTCAGGATTCAGGTAGTGCCTATGTCACCGATTGCCAGATTGATACCGATATGGAACTTATGTTTGGTGCCGATTATATCGAAAACGTATCGGAACGTATTTCACTCTACCGCGAACTCGATTCGATGGAAAATGAAGATCAACTGGAAGCATTCCGCCTGCAACTCGAGGATCGTTTTGGAAAGATGCCGGAGCAGAGCCAACAATTACTTATTGTGGTTCGATTGCGCTGGATGGCCATACGCTTTGGTGTTGAAAAGCTGGTTCTGAAAAACGGTAAAATGCTGGCTTTCCTGGTTTCCAATCCGATGTCGAAGTATTACCAATCGGAACAATTCGGCAAGGTACTTCACTATATGGCTACTCATCCCCGTCGCTGTCAGCTGCGCGAACAAAATCAACGCCGTTCGGTAGTTTTCGAAGGTGTACGAAGTGTTGATGAAGCTTATCTCATCTTCACCGGGATAAACCAATAAAAATACTTTCAGAAACCGGTTTGACAGTGCTAAGGTCAACAAAAGGGATACACCTTGATGGACGATAGTATTTTTTTTACATTTGTTGAATGGTGAATTGATGCAAAGATAGGTGTAGTTTTGATTTAGTAAGATACTGTATTTAGATTTTTTACGTTTAAAATAAAAAAAACAAATAGGATGGTATCAGGTATTTTCTCTACTTTTGGTATCTTTTTTTGTTGTACTTATTTTGAGTTAAATTAATGAGAAAGAAAAACAGGCAGTCAATTTTGGTGTTAGGTTGTTTATACATCCTCTCATCATTGGTATTTGCACAACCCAAAGTTCACCAACTCAAAATAAGTGAGGGTTTCAATACGTATTTCTATCTATATTCCTATGATGCGAACGGAAAAGTGATATACGAACGCAAACAGATTGAAACCAACGGTCAGCGAGCCAACGTGGAACAAACAGAATGGTTAATGCTGGGTGATACGGTAGGATTACAACGCAAATGGACCTGGAAAAACAGTGGATGGGAAGCAGTTCATCAGATAAAATCCCGTTTTACGAATGCGATTAAAACAAGTGAGGAATATGCTCATCTGGACGAAGGACGGGAAACGGTGTATAAAAAAATGATACGACTTAATGCGAATCCCGATTACGATTATTATGGTTTGGCCGGCAAAGAGTTAAAGTTGATTCAAACTCTTCGCACAATTCAGGAAACTGATACACGTACGAGGGTGTTGCATACGTACTTTTCCGGATATTCCGGTTTAAACCCAACGGGCACTTCTTCAACCATATATGTTGCTGATTATCTGGGACGTACAGATAGCATCATTTCCGAATTTACCGCTCCCGGACATGCTACCGAGAAATACCTGGTACGAACGTTTTATACCGGTAACGATACTTTATCCACTGTTTTACAGGTACGTAAGTGGAATCCTTTAACTATGGTCTGGGAAAATCAGAGCCGAACATCTTATAAATATACAACCGGGGGCCATTTAGTCGATGAGGTGTATGAGTATTTCAGGGAAATGAGGTGGATAGCTACACACCGCTATTCATACAGCTATTATCCTGATGGCATTTTACAGGAAAAAACAATTTTTGGTTCAATTTATCGACAATGGCGACGGTTATCGACTATTGAATACAATAGCATTACCGAAGGGTATCCCGGAGCTATCCGTTCAACCTTTAATTTTTGGGGAGGAAGTACCGGAAGCGATGCCATTACCGATATTCCGTTTTATTTCAATGGGTCGTCGGTAATTAAGAAAGCCAGTGCTATTGATATTGAATATCTGTCGCCCAGCAAGGTGGAAACACCTATGGATGACAACTCTCTTAAAGTGGTGCTTTATCCAAATCCTTCCAACGGCTTGCTTTTTATGGCCGAATCACATTTGCTCATCAAAAGCTGGGAAGTGTACGATATGCAGGGACGCCGCATCCAGCAACTTCAACCTGATTATCCCACAAATCGTATCGATATAACTTCTTTTCCGGCAGGAATGTATTTAATCCGGCTGGTTGATTCCGAAAATCAGTATCGCATGCAAAAAGTCACGAAATATTAATTTAAAACGATGAAAACAAAACTAATTCTACTTATGACTGTAGTAGCTACGGCCGTATTGGCTAATCCTTTGCTCTCACGGTATAAAACACCGTACCAGACCATTCCTTTCAACGAGATAAAAAACGAACATTTCATGCCCGCTTTCAAACAGGCTATGAGTGAACACCTGGTTGAAATTGATAAAATTGTAACAAACAAACAAAAACCGACTTTTGCGAATACAATTGTAGCCCTTGAACAGGCAGGTGGTTTGCTTGATCAGGTAGGATCGCCCTTCTACAATTTGATGAGTGCTGAAACTTCAGACGAGCTTCAGGCTATCGCCGAGGAATTGTCGCCGCTAATGACAGAGCATTCGAACAGTATTCGTCTGAATGAAAAATTATTTGAAAGAGTGAAATCTGTGTGGGAGCAGCGCGTTCAGCTTAAACTGAATGCCGAAGAACAAATGCTGCTGAAGAATACCTACGAAGGCTTTGCCAACAATGGTGCTAATCTTTCAACTGCGGATAAAGAAATCTACCGTAATTTGTCGAAAGAGCTGAGTTTGCTTACCCTGCAATTCGGACAAAATGTATTGAAAGAAACCAACAACTGGAGCCTGTTACTGACCGATAAAGCGCTTCTGGCCGGACTTCCTCAGGATGTGAAAGATATGCTGGCCGGCAATGCTAAACGTGCCGGAAAAGAAGGCTGGATGCTTAATCTGAAGGCAACTACTTATATTCCAGTGATGAAGTATGCTGAAAACAGGGATCTTCGTCGTGAATTGTACCTGGCGTATACTACCCGAAGCATGAAAGGTGGAGAGTTTGATAACCGTGAAATTATTGCCAGAATTGCCAATACACGGTTGAAGATTGCCAATTTGCTTGGTCATAAATCCTATGCCGATCAGGTATTGGTACGTCGCATGGCAGAGAATAAAGACAATGTATATAAGTTGCTGAACGATTTACTGAAAGCCTATCGCCCGGCAGCTGAAAAGGAATATGCCGAGGTGCAGGAATATGCCAACTCGAAAGGCGCCTATTTCACCATTCAGCCCTGGGATTGGTCGTTTTACAGCGAAAAGCTGAAAGATGAAAAGTATTCGGTAAATGACGAGCAGCTGAAACCGTATTTTGAACTCGAACGGGTTAAAAAGGGGGTGTTCGGACTGGCAACCCGCCTTTGGGGACTTCAATTTGTAAAAAATACTACCATCCAGAAATACCATCCTGAAGTGGATGTGTATGAAGTAAAAGACAAAGACGGTAAGTTTCTTTCCGTGCTTTACACCGATTTTCATCCCCGCGATGGCAAACGACCAGGTGCCTGGATGAGTGAATTCAAAGGCCAGTGGATGGAAAAAGGCAAAGACAGCCGTCCGCATGTTACTATCGTGATGAATTTTACCCGCCCAACCGATACCAAACCGGCCTTGTTGACCTTCGATGAGGTAACCACTTTCCTGCATGAATTTGGACATGCACTACATGGAATGATGGCTCAATCTACCTATGAATCGCTTTCAGGTACCAATGTGTACCGCGATTTTGTGGAGTTGCCTTCACAAATAATGGAAAACTGGGCTTCGGAAAAGGCTTTCCTGGATGAATTTGCAGTTCATTATGAAACCGGCAAACCCATTCCGGCTGAGTTAATTCAGAAAATCAAGGATTCGGAAAATTTTATTACAGGCTATCTCTGCCTTCGCCAGTTGAGCTTTGGCTTCCTGGATATGGCATGGCATACCCTCGAACAACCTTTTACAGGTGATGTGATGCAGATGGAGTACGAATCTATGGAACCAGCACGCATTCTTCCACTTGTAAAGGATGCAGGAATGAGCCCTACCTTCAGCCATATTTTTGCAGGTGGTTATGCTGCCGGTTACTACAGTTATAAATGGGCTGAAGTGCTCGATGCAGATGCCTATTCGGTGTTTGCTGAAAAGGGCATCTTCGACCAGAAAACAGCTCAGTCGTTTTACGAGCACATCCTGAAAAGAGGTGGTACCGAACATCCGATGACACTTTATAAACGTTTCAGAGGTCAGGAACCAACTATCGACGCTTTACTGAAACGAAACGGTCTGCGCTGATTTACCGACTGACACGTTTTTACCACTTCAATCCGCAATCAACAGACAGTTCTGTTGTTTGCGGATTGAACTTATTTCGCTACCTTTGTGAGCCAAAATTCTATCTTCATGTCTTTTATTAAAAAGATCGATGCATATGTGTTGAAACGTTTCCTGGGAACGTTTATCATGACTTTTCTGATAGTACTTTTCATTCTGCTGATGCAGTTTTTGTGGAAGTATTTTTCTGATATGGTGGGAAAAGGCATCGGTTGGGATGTGTTGGCCGAATTTTTTGTGTATGCCATTACTACCTTGGTTCCGCTGGCCTTGCCGCTCGCTATTTTACTGGCTTCACTTATGACTTTTGGTAACCTGGGCGAAAATTTTGAACTCACAGCGATGAAGTCGGCTGGTGTTTCGCTTTTTCGCATTATTCGCCCCCTGATTATTTTTATTACTGTAGTAGTCATTTCGGCATTCTTTTTCTCCAACAATGTGTTGCCCATTACACAAAAAAACCTTTATACACTCTTATTTTCCATACGCCACAAAGCACCGGAACTCGATATTCCGGTTGGCGAATTTTATTCAGGTATTAATGGGGTAAACCTGTATGTTCGTTCCAAGGAAGGAAGAATGTTGAAAGACATGATGATTTACGATTTCTCGGGAGGATTTAACAATGCAGCAATTATGGTTGCTGATACGGGTTATATTGAACTTACAGCTGATCGTAAATACCTCTTACTTACGCTGATACAGGGAGAGAGTTTTGAGAATTTTAAGAAACAACGAATGAGCCAGACCAACAGTATTCCGTACCGGCGCGAAACATTTGGGTATAAGGAATTGTTGTATGAATTCGATTCGGATTTTAATCGTTACGATGAATCCTTGATGCAGGATCAGCATATAAGTAAAGATATCCGGGGATTACAGGTGTCGATTGATTCGGTTCAGCAGATTATCAATTTCCGGAGTACCGAACAGGTCACTGAGATGCTTAATACAAAATACCTGGGTCGTGCATACCGTCCCGACAGAAGTTTTGAAGTCGGGCCGGAAGTAAATCTTGCGGCTTACAATGCTGATTCGGTATTTATGTCGAAAGATAAAGCCACTATGGAGCAGATTATGACGAATGCTGTTCAGCAGGCTAAAACCATGCGCGATCATCTTCAGTACAATAAAATGATATTGGGCGAACCGCAAATGTACCTCAGCCGGCATAAAATTGAGTGGCACAAGAAATTTGCACTTTCTTTTGCCTGTCTCATCTTTTTCTTTATCGGTGCTCCGCTGGGTGCCATCATTCGAAAGGGCGGATTAGGATTTCCGATGGTGGTATCGGTCATCATGTTTGTGATTTACTATATTATCGACCTCACCGGTTATAAAATGGCGCGTGAAGGAATCTGGGAAGCCTGGCAGGGAATGTGGCTCAGTACTTCAGTATTGTTTCCCCTGGGGGTATTTCTTACCTACAAGGCCGCTGTTGATGCGAGTCTTTTCAACAGTGAATTGTATAACCGGATGTACCGTAGATTAAAATTGAAAATATATAGCTTACTACGTATAACACCTTCTTCTGAGGAAGAGGAAAACTATAATACATAAAAAGTATGGAAAAAATTTTGAACACAATTGAGGAAGCCATTGCCGATATCAAGGCTGGAAAAGTAATTATTGTGGTGGATGATGAAGACCGGGAGAACGAAGGTGATTTTATATGTGCCGCAGAAAAGATAACACCGGAGACAGTTAATTTTATGATTACCAATGGTCGTGGATTGTTGTGCGCCCCTCTCACCGAGGAACGTTGTGATGAACTTGACCTGGATATGCAGGTAACAAATAATACTTCAATTCATACCACACCATTTACTGTTAGTATCGATAAGCTCGAGGGATGTACTTCGGGCGTGTCGGCAAGCGACCGTGCAGCGACGCTTCTTGCATTGTGTGATCCTTCATCGAAGCCCGAAACTTTTGGGCGTCCGGGACATATTTTTCCGTTAAGGGCAAAATCAAGGGGCGTAATTCGTCGTGCCGGACATACCGAAGCTGCTGTCGATCTGGCCCGCTTAGCAGGTATGTATCCTGCTGGTGCTTTAATCGAAATTATGAATGAGGATGGTACGATGGCCCGCCTGCCTCAATTGTTGGAGATTGCTAAAAAATTTGAGTTGAAGATTATCAGCATTGAAGACCTCATAGCGTATCGAATTCAATCCGAATCACTGGTCGAAAAAGGGGTGGAAGTCAATATGCCTACAGCCTATGGTCAGTTTCGTCTGATTCCTTTCCGTCAGATTTCCAATGGATTGGAACATGTCGCACTTATTAAGGGAAGCTGGGAGAAGGATGAACCAATTCTTGTACGCATGCATTCTTCCTGCGTTACCGGAGATATTTTTGGTTCCATGCGCTGCGAATGCGGAGATCAGCTTCACAAAGCAATGGAGTCGATCGAAGCTGCAGGTAAGGGAGTCATTGTATATATGAACCAGGAAGGTCGTGGCATTGGTTTGATGAATAAAATCAAGGCCTATAAATTACAGGAAGAAGGTATGGATACCGTAGATGCAAATCTTCACCTTGGTTTCAACGCCGACGAACGTGATTACGGGGTAGGTGCACAAATTCTGAGGAGCCTTGGTGTTACAAAAATTAAACTGATGAGCAATAATCCGGTAAAAAGAATTGGTCTCGAAGCCTATAATCTTGCTATTGTTGAAAATGTCCCTATTATTATTGAGCCCAATCCTCATAATAAATTTTACATGGAAACAAAGAAAAACAAGATGGGACACAACCTTAGCTATTGATTTAGCCGAAAAATCTGTTAAAATCAGTTTTTATTAAAAAAAATTTTTATTTTTGTAGATTCAAACCGGAAAAACCTGAATTTGATTCCGTTTGAAAAACGAAACACTCATCCTAAAATGAAATTGAACATGGACTCACTTGATCAAAACAAGGACACTCAACAGACGCAGGATTATTCCAATGCAACCCGGGAAGAACTTTTAACAGCACTTAAGGAGCTGCTGACCAAAGATATCGATGATATCAAAAACGAGGTAGAGCAGATTAAGCAGGTGTTTTATCGCAAAGTGAAAACCGATTTGGAAGAGGCTAAACGTAAGTTCCTTGAAGAAGGTGGTGAAGAAATCGATTTCAAACCTGAAAAAGATGAACTTGATGAGCAATTAAAGGAATTACTGAATGAATTCAAAACCAAAAAAGCTGCACTAACCGCCAGACTCGACGCTGAACGGGATAATAACCTTCTTCAAAAGCAACATATTCTGGACCGAATGAAGTTGCTGGTTGAAAGCAATGACGATGTTTCAACTCATATCAATGAGTTTCGTGAACTTCAGAAAAAATGGAAAACCATTGGACAGGTTCCCCAGGCAAATGTTAGTGAAATATGGAAATTGTATTCAACCTATCAGGAGTCATTCTGGGATTTAATAAAAATAAATAACGAGCTGCGTGAATACGATTTCCGTAAGAATTTAGAAATTAAACAACAACTTTGTGAAACAGCTGAAAAGCTGGACGAAGAGGAAGATGTGGTTTCTGCTTTTCATCAACTTCAGAAATTGCACGAAGAGTGGCATGAAACAGGTCCGGTTGCCCGTGAATTCCGTGAAGAAATTTGGACCCGTTTTAAAAATGCATCATCGGTCATCAATAAAAAGCATCAGGGTCATTTCGATGGTATCCGTAAGCTGGAGGATGATAATCTGGTATTGAAAGAAGCTCTTTGTCAGAAACTGGAAGCAATTGAAACCTCTTCTCTGTCGAGTTATAAAGCCTGGGATGAAGCTACAAAACTAGTGATTGCACTTCAGGAGGAATGGAGAACCATCGGTTTTGCTCCCCGCAAAATGAACCATAAAATATTTGATCGTTATCGTTCAGCCTGTGATACATTCTTCAATGCAAAATCTGAATTCTATAAATCTTCGAAAAATGTATTGGGCGATAACCTGGATAAAAAGCGTCAACTTTGCGAACAGGCTGAAGCACTGAAGGATAGTACCGATTGGAAGGCTACATCCGATAAACTGATTCAGTTGCAGAAAGACTGGAAAAAAATTGGTCCGGTAGCTAAAAAATATTCCGATGATGTATGGAAACGGTTTATTGCTGCCTGCGATTATTTCTTTGAGCAAAAGCAAAAGAATTCCACGGATGTACGGTCGGTAGAATCAGAAAATCTCACTAAAAAGAAAGAACTTATAGCTGCTATTGTAGAGCTGGATAAAGTAGAAGGTAAGGAATCATCTGAAATTTTGACCCAATTGCGCGATTATATTGCCCGTTGGAATGAAATTGGGCATGTGCCTTTCCGCGAAAAGGATAAAATTTACAAAGAATACCGCACCAATGTGGATAAAATGTTTGAAAAACTCAATGTAGATGCTAACCAGCGTCGTTTGGATAATTTCAAATCGAACTTAAAAGATATGTCGACCAAAGGTGAGAATAAACTCTTGCGCGAGCGTGAAAAGCTGGTACGTGCCTATGAACACCTGAAGTCGGAAATATTAACCTACGAAAACAACATCGGCTTCCTGACTACCAATAATAAGAAGGGCTCAGGACTGATTCGGGAAATGGAACGCAAAATTGAAGCACTAAAAGAAGAGGCTGGTTTGATTGAACAAAAGATTAACCTCATCGAAGAAAACTTCTAAAAGGTATATACTACTGTGGCCAACAGTCGGTGATTGATCACAGGATATGGATTTTCTACCCTTCCATTGGATCGTATGGTACCGTAGTTAGCCATTGTAAAATTATATTCCACACCGAACATTACATCTTTCATCGAGTGCATCACAAATGGAGCTATTCGTACCATCCGGTCGAGTAGCTCTTGTTGCTCGTAATAAAAGCCCCGTCCGTAAATGGTAAACTTGCCATCACCGTTTTTATTCAGGAAAGGCATCTGACTTCCCAGATTTTGATGATACCCTGCAAAGACGCCTGTTTGCCATTTTTTACCATAAGCTATGTTTAACCAGGAGGATGAAGTGGTAAGATTAGTAAAACCGTAGCTATTGTCGCTGGGATTGTAGGTGCGACCGTATCCCCCAATCATTACATGATCGCTCATATTGTTGCCTAATACAGTTTTGGCTTTGACGGCAAATAAGCCCTTGCAATATTGAAGGTATGCAACACCACTCAGCGAACTGTGCAATTGACCGCGTTCGGGCATGATTCGTTTGTAATCGAGCGCTCCGCCTGCTATCAATTCCTTGTCAGCATATTGAATCCCGGCAAATAAATTGGGTGTCAGTGAGTTCTTCATATACACAGGACTGAAACCTAACGGACCATTTGAGGCGTTTTGCATTTGCCAGATGGCTGCACTGGTTAAGGTAAGGCCTTTCAAGGGCAGGTAATTAAAACGCAGTTGAGGACTGCGGTTAAAGGGCTGAAACGGAGATCCTGCATTGAAAGATACAGAGGTGGGACTAACATCCCCAAAAAAAGGATGCCAGGTTTGACCAACCAGTAGTGAAGATTTATTGTTGTCAAACTTTATGTATGCTTGTCGGATGCGAATGAGAAAATAGGTGCTGGATGCACCTGCAAAATCGGTTTCAATTTTAGCGCTTAACTTACTGCCTGCAAATTCTCCACCTTTAATATCAACTCCCATACGGGTGGCTATACTCAACATCTCAGCGTGGGGTGTTGCATTGATATCGCTTGTTGTTCCCGATGCAACTATTGGTTTGGGGTAAAAGTGAAAAATACCGTCGAGGGTTTCTTCATTTGCCCTGGAGTTATAAAAAAAATCATTGCGTATGAATCCGTAGAAAGTGTAGGAGCGGTTGTTCGCTGCTTGTAGCAAGCATGTAAGAGTTACAAAAATGATAAGAAGTTGTTTGTGCATACTTATAAATACAAATAAAATAACAAAAACTCCCCCGGAAATTTTTGCTTCCGGGGGAGAGAAAATGGACTAAAAATCAGAGTATCGATTTTACCTGCTCGTAAACATTTTTAGCGGTAAATCCGAGTTTTTCGTCGAGTACCTTATAAGGAGCTGAGAAACCAAACGATTCGAGCCCGAATACTTTTCCACGGCATCCTACCAGTCCCTCCAGATTTACCGGCAGACCAGCAGTAAGTCCAAACAACTTAGCGCCCTGAGGAAGTACTTCTTCCTGGTATGCAGCTGGTTGCGAACGGAAAAGACCTTCAGAAGGAACAGAAACCAAGCGAACCTTGATACCATCGGCACGCAACAGGGCAGCTCCTTCGTAAAGGGTAGCCACTTCGGAGCCCGAAGCCAGCAGAATCACATCCGGATTACCATCGCATTCTACTACATAGGCACCTTTGCCGGCTTTAACAGCATCTTCTTTGCGGGTAGTTTTGGTTGGTAAATCGTTAATATTCTGACGTGAAAGAATCAGTGCGGTAGGTGTATGGGTATTCTCCATAGCCATCTTCCAGGCAACGGTAGCTTCTTCCACATCAGCCGGACGAAGCACGAGCATAGAGTTGTGACCTTTGTGATTTTTGAGTTTCTCCATCAAACGAATCTGAGCTTCCTGCTCTACAGGTTCGTGGGTAGGCCCGTCTTCACCAACACGGAAGGCATCGTGTGACCAGATGAACTTTACAGGTTGTTCCATCAGGGCAGCCATACGCACAGCTGGCTTCATGTAATCGGAGAATACAAAGAAGGTTGCACAAGCAGGGATTACACCACCGTGAAGGCTCATACCAATGCTCAAACAAGCCATGGTGAGTTCGGCAACTCCAGCCTGAAGGAAGGATCCACTGAAATCATCCTTTGTAAATGCTTTTGTGTTTTTGAGGAAGCCATCGGTTTTATCCGAGTTCGATAAGTCGGCCGATGCTACGATCATATTCTCAACTTGTTTAGCCAGTTCGCCCAGTACGGTAGCCGAAGCTGCACGGGTCGATTGGTTGGGTTTCTGCACAATTGCTTCCCAGTTAACCTTGTTTTTACCCGAGAAGAAGAAGGCCAGTTTTTCGGCCAGTTGTGGATTAGCCATTGCCCAGGCTTTTTCAGCGGCATATTTTTCAGCTACAATGGCGCGGAGTGCCTGTGCACGTTTACCGTATAGCTCTTCGGTTTCAGCGAAAATAACAAAGGGATTTTCAGGATTTCCACCCAGGTGTTTTATACTTTCTTCGTACGAAGCACCTGCCTCGCCCAGTGGCATACCGTGAGTGGCTGTCATGCGTTCAAAGCTGCTGCCATCGGCTTTACGGGCTCCTTTGCCCATAATGGTTTTTCCGATTATTAAAGTTGGACGACCGTTCGGAGTTTGAGCAGCGGTAAGCGCCTTACGAATTTCATCCGCATTATTACCATCAATGGTAGTTACATTCCAGCCCCAGGCTTTGTATTTCATTTCCACATCTTCGCTGGTAACTTCTTTGGTTTCAGTCGAAAGCTGGATATCGTTCGAATCGTAGAACATTATCAGGTTGTCGAGTCCAAGGTGACCGGCTACACGACCTGCTCCCTGAGATATTTCTTCCTGGATACCTCCATCAGAGATAAAAGTGTAGATTTTTTGTCCTATCACATCGCCAAAACGGGCTTTTAGAAACTTCGCAGCAATAGCAGCACCAGCAGCGTACACATGTCCCTGCCCCAAAGGACCAGAAGTATTTTCCACACCACGCTGTACGTCTACTTCGGGGTGACCCGGAGTAGGAGAGCCCCACTGACGAAATTGTGCCAGTTCATCCATGGTGTATTTACCGGTACATGCCAACACCGAATACAGCATCGGCGACATATGGCCCGGATCGAGAAAAAACCGGTCACGTCCTGCCCAGGTAGGATTTTCGGGATCATACACCAAAAATTCGGAAAACAGCACGTTAATAAAGTCAGCACCACCCATGGCACCACCCGGGTGCCCCGATTTTGCTTTTTCAACCATTGAGGCAGCCAGCACACGGATATTGTCTGCGGCCCGGTTTAATGTTTCAATTGAGTTCATAGTAAAAAATATTTATTAAAATTGATATCCTATCATGTAATTAAAGGACCATACATTACCACCACTGAGACCATAGCCCGGTATCGTCAACGGTTGTAAAGCACCTGTTTCCGGTTGAATAATCTGATTTTTCATCCGTACTGTCCAACCCATAAGTACGTTTTTAAGCACTTCGATGCGAATGCCGGCAACCACCTCAAACCATAAACTGCTGTTTCTAAGATCTGTAAAATCCTGTAGAAAGTTTTGCCCGGTGTATTCATCCCGCACTTTCAGGTCCAGAATGTCGTAACCAAAGTTCGAAAAACCCAGTCTCGCTCCAACCAGAAATTTGTTATTAGCATCCTTTTCGCTTTTTTGTTTTACCAGATTAAAATCAACTCCCAGACGATAAAACAATCCGGATGCCTTATAATCAGTTCCGGAGACCATTTCGGTATGCTGACCTTCATAGCCAAGTTCAACCACCGGATAATATTTATTAAATAAATTCATGCGGGCTGTAGCTTCGTATCGAAAAGTGCTGTTATCATTCAATAAATTAGAAATCAGTGGTACTACATCGGCTTCGATGTTAATCCCCTGCCATAACGCTACCTTTGCTGAATCGGTCTCACCATGCGCCACCTTTCCGGCCTCAACTTCCTGAGCTGTCACCACTACCGCCACGCTTGCCGCAAGGAGGAAACTAACGATATATCTGCAGGTGTTGTACATTCTGGTTATTAACTAATTTGGCTTCAATTTTCAGACTTTTGCTCACACTACCTCTGATTAATACTGTATCAATCTGATGAGTATAGATCATTCCACAGGCATAAGAAACAAAATAAGGATTGGTGGTATGGAGTACTGTGAGTGTATCCCATTGTTCGTTGAATCGAATGGCAAATTCAGTCGCTGTACCTGAAGCTTGCAAGGGCAATTCAACTTTGTTTATACTTTTTGAATTGTTGTAGAAAATTGTTCCATTGGGTATCCCGACAACTGTCACGCTATCAACACTGGCAAGTGCTGAATTGACGGTTGAAAAGAATCCTACGCGTAACACCACCCGGGTCTCTTCCCTGCAGGTCTCGTTATCGGAAGCGCACGAGACCATTATCAGAAGGGTAGTTAGCAATAGTATTCCTTTAATTTTCATCCCTGTAAAAAAAGCTGTTGTGTTTCGTTTTTTAAAAGTGCAAGCGCTACCGAAGTAGGATTTTCATCAGGCTCTGTGTACATTCTGATGATTACTTCAGCGTATTTAGTAGCTGGTTCATCGGGTTGAAAATGCTGAGCAGTAGTATTAATAATCTTGATGAGGTTGTCGTGCGTTGCCTTCACGGCATCCCAAACTTCAGTGCTTACGTAAATTTGTTGCGAAAGATTATGATCGAATTCGGCGCGAATGTGTGACAGTAGTTTAGATTGAGCTTCGATGCATGTCATGCCGGGTTGAATCACCTGGAGCATCATAGCCGATGGATGTGTACGTTCCAGTAATAAAGCCAGTCTTTCATAGGCCCGTAAGCGTACCGGTGTAATCACCGAGTGATTCTTTTTGAGAAATTCGGCTTTACGTCGCTTATCTTCATTCACCAGCATCTTGTCGAGCAACAGATAAGCGGTCATCATTACAATAAACGCCGGAATAACTATTTTAAAGATTTCCATTTACAAT
>JAVFAG010000030.1:12980-31806 GCA_034002585.1 Paludibacter sp. | reverse complement strand
AACGATTTGGTACTAAACAACGGAGCTGAGTTTATTGTAGCAATTGCGGGTAAAATTATGCGCATGCCGGGATTGCCTAAAGAACCACAGGCCAAGTATATCGACCTGAATAATGGAGTGATAAGTGGACTAAGTTGAGTAGAGACTAGCTGGTTGGAGTATGCTGAACTAACAAGTTTACAGAACAGTCAAATTCGTTAGAGGCTAACCATCTGGCTAATAATTGTTAAGAATTTTAAAACATATATGAATGCTTATTCATATATTCATACTAATACGTACATTTGCCAAAAAATTTACGCTATGCAACGGAAACATATCATTTTTCTACTTTTTATACTACTGGTTCAGACCAGTATCGGTCAGATTTTTGAACCGATTAAGTGGTCGCATGAATTAAAAATAACCGGCAAGACTACTGGCGAGATTATTCACAAGGCAACGATTGAGGATAACTGGCATTTGTACGGAATGAATATTCCCGAAAATGGTCCGCGACCTACCCGCATTGTGTATGAAAACATAGTAAATGCTCAAAAATCAGGCGGTATCATTGCTAAGTCGAAGCTCTTGGAGGTGTACGACAACAGTTTTCAGATGAACCTGACCTGGTATGCCAAGGAAGCTGTTTTTGTACAAAAAATCACCTTTAAAGATGCATCAAAGGTAAAAGTGGAAGGCTATGTGGAATACATGGCATGCGACGATGAACGCTGTCTGCCGCCTGCACAGGATGAGTTTTCACTTGGAAATGCAAAGGCAGTAGCCGCCGCTGAGCCAGCACCTGCCAATCCACCTACAGCAGATTATATCGAAGCTGCCGTTATCGAGGAGTTAGCAGTAGCTGAAACAGACAGTCTCGCTACTCCTTCAACGGTTAATGCACAAGCACTAACTGACTACTGGACACCAGTTATCGACGAGTTACGTTCATTTGGCAATCAATTGGGTAACGCCGGCGGCATTTCGCTCTGGCTTATTTTTATCGCTGGTTTAGTGGGAGGTTTTCTGGCGTTGTTCACGCCCTGCGTTTGGCCCATTATTCCAATGACAGTTAGTTTCTTCCTGAAACGGTCGGAAAACAAAAGTCGTGGCCGCCGCGATGCGATTCTGTACGGTTTATCCATCATCATTATTTATGTTTTACTGGGATTATTGATAACGGTGGTATTCGGAGCCAGTGCGCTTAACAGCATGTCGACCAATGCGGTTTTCAACCTCTTGTTTTTTGCATTATTGGTTGTATTCGCCATTTCCTTCTTCGGTGCTTTCGAAATAACACTTCCCGCATCGTGGTCGAATAAGCTCGACGCAAAAGCTGAATCCACAGCCGGATTTCTGAGCATCCTGTTTATGGCGTTTACCCTGGTGTTGGTATCCTTCTCCTGCACAGGACCGATTATCGGAACCTTGTTGGTAGAAGTTTCAAGTACCGGTTCCCTGTTGGCACCAGCGATAGGTATGCTGGGTTTTGCAACAGCCCTGGCAATTCCCTTTACCTTCTTTGCCTTCTTCCCTTCCCTGCTTAAAGCGATGCCCAAATCGGGCGGTTGGCTGAATACGGTTAAAGTGGTATTGGCCTTCCTCGAACTGGCGCTTGCACTGAAATTCCTTTCGGTTGCCGACCTGGCGTATGGATGGAGAATCCTCGACCGTGAAGTATTCATTTCGCTGTGGATAGTGATTTTTGCACTGTTGGGCTTCTACCTCCTGGGAAAAATTCGTTTCCCTCACGACAGCGAAAGCAAGCACACATCGGTTTTGGGAACGTTCATGGCCATCATTTCCCTTTCATTTGCGGTGTACATGGTACCCGGTCTGTGGGGTGCACCATTGAAAGCGATCAGCGCTTTCGCACCTCCGCTTACTACTCAGGATTTCAATCTGTACGACAGCGAAGTACATGCAAAATTCATGGATTATGATCTGGGCATGAAGTATGCAGCCGATAACGGAAAACCAGTAATTGTTGATTTTTCTGGTTATGGATGTGTTAATTGCCGTAAAATGGAAGCTTCAGTATGGACTCATCCCCGGGTAAAGGAATTACTGGAAAATGATTTTGTATTGATTACGCTTTTTGTGGACGATAAAACCCCATTACTGAAACCCTACGAGGTGGAAGAAAACGGAAAAATCCGTAAGATACGTACCATTGGCGATAAGTGGAGTTACCTGCAACGTGTGAAGTTCGGCGCCAATGCCCAACCCTTCTACGTGATGCTCGACAATGAAGCAAAGCCACTCAACAGCTCCTTTAGTTTCGATGAGAATCCCGACAACTTTATTCGTTGGCTGGAACGTAAAAACTAAAATAGCTGCCAATATTTCAGCACAACACTGCCAAAATTCTTGAAAAAGGGTTTTGGCAGTATTCTTGTCAAGCGACAGACTGTCATGTTACAGGATTTCTGTAACATGATTTTTCACGAATGATAATCAATGAAATTCAAGATAGATATGAAGAAGAAAACGAGCGAAGAGAAGAATGAGCACAAAGAGCCGGTAGTGGCAGAACAGGAATCTACAACTGCCACACAGCAGAAAGGAAATGAGTCGAATGAAACCTCAAAGCAGGAATGTAACGAGGATGCTTCAGCCCTGGAAATTGCCGGATTAAAGATGGAAATTGCTGATCTGAAAGATAAAAACCTTCGTCTGATGGCTGAGTTTGACAATTTTCGCAAACGTACTTTAAAGGAAAAGAGCGAGTTAATCCTCAATGGAGGAGAAAATGTATTGAAAAGTATCCTTCCATTGGTTGATGATTTCGAACGAGCGTTAAAGGCTATGGAAACCAGCACCGATGCGACAGCATTAAAAGAAGGTCTGGATTTAATTTATGCAAAACTGATGAGCTTCCTGAGTGAAAACGGAGTACAGGCCATTCCTACCGAAAATGAAGTTTTTAACACCGACCTACACGAAGCCATTACTACTTTCCCCGCACCATCGGAAGAGATGAAAGGTAAGATTGTGGATTGCGTATCGAAAGGTTATACCCTTAGGGAGAAAGTAATACGGTATTCGAAAGTAGTTGTAGGAGAATAACATAAAACAAAAACACAGTGTCGAAAAGAGATTATTACGAAATTCTGGGAGTCAGCAAATCGGCATCGGCCGACGAGATCAAAAAGGCCTACCGCAAAAAAGCGATAGAGTACCATCCCGATAAGAATCCGGGGGATAAGGTAGCTGAAGAAAATTTCAAGGAAGCTGCCGAAGCTTATGAAGTGCTGAGCGATCAACAGAAACGCCAGCGGTATGATCAGTTCGGGCATGCAGGAGTTAACGGTGCCGCAGGCGGTGGATTTGGTGGTGGTGGAATGAGCATGGACGACATTTTCTCGCATTTCGGAGATATCTTCGGTGGACATTTTGGTTTTGGTGGTTTTGGCGGAGGTAGCCGCGGAGGCACACGGGTTCGCAAAGGTTCCGACCTTCGTGTAAAGGTAAAGCTGAATCTGCAGGAAATAGCTTCCGGCGTTGAAAAGAAAATCAAAGTAAAGAAATACGTTTCCTGTCAGCACTGTAATGGTTCGGGTGCTGAACACGGTTCTGGAACAACCAATTGTACCACTTGTCACGGAAGTGGTCGTGTAACCCGGGTGCAAAACACCATTCTGGGACAAATGCAAACTCAGTCGGAATGCCCCACTTGTCAGGGTGAAGGTAAAATCATCAAAGACAAATGTAAATATTGCGCCGGCGAAGGAATCGTTCGTGAAGATGAAGTAATTAACATCAACATACCTGCAGGCGTAATGGAAGGCATGCAGCTTTCGATGAGTGGAAAGGGAAATGCAGCCCGACGCGGTGGTGTAAACGGCGATTTGCTGGTGCTGGTTGAAGAAGAAAAGCATCCGGAACTTATCCGCGACGAAAACGATTTGATTTACAACCTTTTGATAACGGTTCCGATGGCAACACTCGGAGGAGCGGTGGAAGTTCCCACGGTGGATGGAAAAGTAAAAGTAACCATAGGAGCCGGCACCCAGCCGGGAAAAGTACTTCGTCTGAGAGGCAAGGGTTTACCCAGCGTAAACCGCTATGGGACAGGCGATTTATTGATCAACATTGGTGTATACATTCCCGAAAATCTTAACAAAGAAGAGAAAAGCCTAATGGAGAAACTGGGCAAATCGGACAACGTAAAACCCAATGCATCGGCTTCGCGCGACTTTTTCTCACGTTTCAGAAATATGTTTGAATAATTTCAGAGCTTCGGGAAAAAGACTATCTTTGCGACTGCAAATCTGGAAACAAAAGCCCGATGAGACTTTTTACGATATTCACTTTACTTACACTTGTTGTTCCCGGGCTGCTGAGTCAGTCCCGGGATCAATTGTATCACGACTATATTGAAAAATTCCACCGTATCGCCACTGCTCAGCAGCTCTCGCACGGCATTCCGGCCAGCATTATTCTGGCGCAGGGGCTACTCGAGTCAGGAGCCGGAAAGGGAAGGCTTGCTATGGAAGCTAATAATCATTTCGGAATTAAATGCCATGACTGGCAGGGCAAAAAAATCTACCACGACGATGACGAGCGCAACGAATGTTTTCGGAGTTACAATCATGCCCGTGAGTCGTTTGAAGATCATTCCATTTTTCTTACTTCCCGTTCCCGCTACCGTTCATTATTTCTGCTCCCCTCCGACGATTACAAAGGCTGGGCGCACGGACTAAAGGCTGCCGGGTATGCTACCGACCCCAATTACGCATTCAAACTTATCGATTTAATCGAGCGTTATCAGTTGTACCGGTACGATAAGCATTTTGCATCTGAAAATACCACGGTTGTTTCATCAGGGCCGGCTATTCAGCAGCCCCTTGCCAAAGAGCGACCGGTATTTAAAAGCAATGGGGTAAAAATGATAGTTGCTCAGGCAGGAGATACTTACAGCACACTCGCTGCTGCGTTGGATATCCGCGAAGAGCGACTTCGTTATTATAATGATGCCCCTGAGCATGCAACGTTACGCCCCGGAACTATCGTCTACCTGGCTAAAAAGAAGAAAAAAGGTTCGAGAGCATATCCGGTACATGTGGTTCAGGAAGGTGAAACCCTTTATGGAATCTCACAAAACTATGGAATTCAGCTGATTAGTTTATACAAAATGAATGAACTGAGTTTCGATCAGGGTGCAGCTATCGGACAGGTTTTAAAACTACGTTAACGCCATGCGAAGAAAAAATACCGAACTGTTGGGAGATGTCATCCAGCAATTTCTCAGGCAAACTAAGCTCAGCAAGCCGCTCTACGAGCAGCGAATGCTAAACGCATGGCCGGAAGTGTTAGGTCCAAACATACAGGCATATACCAGCAATATCTCTATCAAAAACAAGGTGTTGTACGTAACTATAACCTCATCGGTATTGAGGCACGATTTGTTTCTTACCCGGGAACAAATTGTAGAGTCGCTCAACCGGCATGTGGGCACAGAGGTAATCAATGAAATAATATTCAGGTAATCCATCTTCCTTTTTTAATAAATGACTGTTTACGCTAACTAATTTCTACCGAATGAAAAAAAATCTCTATCTGCTGATGCTGGCACTCACTGCCGGACTAACAGCTCAAAATTACACCATCAGCGGATACATCAGCGATGGACGAAGTGGTGAGTCGATGATTAATGCCTCCGTATTCGACCAACTTTCGAAAAAAGGAACTGTGAGCAATGTTTACGGGTTCTATTCGCTAACACTGCCTGCCGGCGAGGTTCAGTTGCAATACAGTTATGTTGGATACCAGACCGAGCAGCGGCTATTTGTATTACGTCGCGACACCACTATAAACATTCGTTTTAGCGAAGCAATTGAACTACAGGAAGTCACGGTTACAGGTCACCAAAAAATTACGGGTGTTCAATCGACCCAGATGAGTGCAATTGAAGTACCGATTGCTCAGATTAAAACCGTACCTACCCTTTTCGGGGAAGCCGACCTGGTGAAAGCGCTACAGTTATTGCCAGGTGTGCAGTCGGGTTCCGAAGGCTCCACCGGAATGTATGTACGCGGAGGTGGGCCGGATGAAAACCTGTTTTTGCTCGATGGTATTCCGGTTTACAACATCAACCACATGGCTGGTTTCTTCTCGGTGTTTAATCCCGATGCTATAAAAAACGTAACCCTCTACAAAGGCAACTTCCCGGCCCGTTTCGGTGGACGTTTGTCGTCAGTGATTGATGTACGTATGAACGATGGGAATAACAAGGAAGTTCGTGGTAATCTCAGTGTGGGATTGATTTCTTCAAAGTTGAATATTGAAGGGCCCTTGTTCAGTGAAAAAACCACCTTTAATTTTTCCGCCCGACGGACCTATTTTGATGTTTTGGCTCAACCGCTTATTGCTTTAGCCATGAAAGCTGAACAGGATGAAAACTACGACGGTAGCATGAGTGCAGGGTATTATTTTTACGATTTGAATGGTAAAATCAGTCATACCTTTTCCGACAAAGACCGTTTATATCTGAGTGTGTACATGGGAGACGATGCTATATATGCAAATTTCAGATCACGGTATCGCAATGACGTTAACCGTAAAATGACTGAGAATGTGAAGCTCGACTGGGATTGGGGGAATATTGTAGCATCAACGAGATGGAATCATGTGATCAACAACCGCCTGTTTATGAACTCCACAATTGCTTATACACGTTATCGATTTAATCTTTATGTGGGAAGTCGTTTCGAAGAATCAATTAAAACACCACCCAGCTATTCCCTGGCTGATATTATGGTAGGTTATAAATCGGGAATTGAGGATTACACAGCGAAGGTTGATTTTGATTATGCCCCCCACCCTGACCATGATGTAAAGTTTGGTGCTAACTACACCTATCATACTTTCCGACCAGGTGTATCCGTTGCCAGAAATGAAATTAAATACAACAATGAAAGCATCAAAACCGATACTGTAATCGGGAATAAAGATGTTTATTCACACGAAACTACTGCTTACATCGAAGATAACATTTCGCTGGGTTATGCGCTAAAGCTCAATTTGGGTGTGCATTATTCGATGTTTAATGTTCAGCAGGAAACCTATCATTCCCTGCAACCACGGCTTAGTATGCGCTGGTTGCTCAGCGATCGCGTTTCAATTAAAGCCGGCTATGCCGCAATGAGTCAAAACGTCCATTTGCTATCCAATTCCAGTGTGAGTCTTCCTACTGACCTTTGGGTACCGGTGACCAAACGAATTGAGCCCATGCGTTCGCATCAGTACTCCGCAGGTGTATTCTACAACTTCAGGGATCTGATTGATTTTTCGGTGGAGGCCTATTATAAAAGCATGCACAACCTGTTGGAATACCGCGACGGGGCATCCTTCCTGGGTTCATCTACCGGCTGGGAAGATAAGGTTGCTATGGGCGATGGTTGGGCATATGGCTTCGAATTCCTGGCCCAGAAATCCTTTGGCAAAACGACGGGATGGTTGGGATACACCTGGGCCAAAGCCGAACGTAAATTCGACCGTCCGGGACAGGAAATCAATTATGGAAGGGTATTTCCGGCCAAGTACGATCGTAGGCACGATTTAAGCGTTGTGTTATCGCACAAGTTCAGTGAAAAGTTCGATTTATCGGGCACCTGGGTTATATCCTCGGGAAATACCGGAACGCTCGCGCTTCAGCAATACCAGTCGACTCCGGTTCCCGGAGATTACAACTGGGGATGGACAGGAGAGTTAAATCACATCAGTGGTCGCAATAACTATCGCTTTAACCCCTATCACCGCATGGATTTAGGAATGAACTTCCATAAAAAGAAGCAAAAAGGCATACGAACCTGGAATATAAGCATTTACAATGTATACAACAACAACAATCCATTTATGGTATATCCCAGCGAAACATGGGATGAAGTGCAAGTCGGCGGACCTAATCAGGATACTCAGGGAGTAATATATACCAGCAGAAAAACCCTGAAACAAATTTCCATTTTCCCGATTATTCCTTCTTTAACCTATAGTTACAAATGGTAAAATATAGTCCAATGAAAAAAATTAAATTCCCCCTTATAGCCATTATACTGGCTCTGTTTAGCTCCTGCGAAAAAGAAATTGAATTCAACGGCGAAGTTACTGAACCATTGATAGTAGTGAATAGTTTTTTGACGCCCGATTCAGCCATCACTGTAGAACTCACTAAAAGCCTGTTTTTCCTCGATTCTAAAAACGATTTCGATCGGGTTGATAATGCTACTGTAAGCATCGAAGTTAATGGTCAGCTAAAAGAAACGCTACGTTTTATGAATCATGGAAAATATACAGGTGATTACAAAGCTCTTCCGGGAGACTCGGTAGCGTTACTGGTAAAGGTTCCCGGACATGAAGATGTTCGGAGTTCAGTGGTTGTACAGCAGGCTTCTGTGATACTATCGGTCGATACCTTGTCAAAAAAATTAATAGAACGATACGAATCTCAAAAAATTGACAACCAGGTTATTGCATGGATGACTCATTACGAAAAGGAAATCGGCGTCAGAATTAAAGATGCAGCTAACGTTAAAAACTTTTACCGTTTATCGGTATTTTATCGTGAACAGTATGCCGAACATCCGGAAGGGTATTTGAGCGGTTACTATATGTTTTTCAATCTTCAGGGTGTAAGCAACGAAGCTACAAGTGGCAGCATATTGGGATTAGTGGAAGGAGAAAGCAGCGATGAATTTCATGTTTTCACGGATGAGTTGTTTGACGGTAAAGAAATTGTACTTCGGTTTAAAATCTACGATTATGTATTTGAAGTTGAACCCGGATTTGAACATTTATTTGACAAACAATACCTTACTATGAAACGCAGTTATATTGTTAATCTTCAAAGCATTCCTCAAGACACCTATCTGTATCTGAAATCAAAAGATGCAGCCGAGCAGGTTTTCGAAACCTTCTTCACCGAGCCTGTACAGATTTACACCAATATTGAAAACGGAGTAGGTATTTTTGGAGCAATTACAAACAACCGGAGAACAATTGATGTAAATAAATAATTATTTTTTCAGGTTCCAGTTTTCGCTTTCGTATCGGGTGGATTGAATTGTTTGGATGGCTGAAAGTTCTGCTTCGGTGAATTCATGACCTGCAAGGAGATTCATGATATTTGTCATTTCCAGTATTAATTGATTAAAAAAAGCATTTGCTCCCAGAAATCCAGTGTAACTACTGGACGATTTCTCGATTAGGTAGCGCATAATATTTTTTACCGGACTTGGAACCGAAGGTATCCCTTTGGAAGTGCTTAATTGCTTGGGTGGATTGAGTGCACCCTTCAGCATTTCAATATTGGAATCGTAAAGTAAAGTACCATGCTGCAAAACCCTGTTCATCGTCACATGCGACGCTGTTCCCGATATTTTATATCCGTCGGGTAACCATAAATCCTTTCTTTTGCCGATGATTGCCATAATTCCCATCCGTAAAAGTGCTTCCACAACCGGATGTAGAAAATCTGCCGTTGTACCGCTATTTCCAGAGGTCTTGTGGGTAATGAACGAATAATTAAGGTTTCCCCTGTCGTGGTACACAGCACCTCCGCCCGATAATCGTCGTAATACAGCGATACCATTCTGTTCACAAAAAGCGACATCAACCTCATTCTGCCACACCTGATTAGAGCCTATCACAACACAGGGGTTATTGCAATAAAAAAAAGCATATTCACCCTCACATCTGCTAAACAGATATTCTTCGATTGCCAGATTAAAAGCAGGCTTGTGAGATGTGGATATGATAAGCTCCATGATTTACTTTTTTAATTTCTGGTAGTACTTCAGCTCGTATCCGGGGACTAATTCAGGATGTAAAATTGCAACCAGGTCGTTCAACCACCAGTCGGGACGCACCACAGCACTTTCCCAAAAATCATTGGCTCCGGAAGGTAACAGGCATTTATTGTAATTGTAAACCTTGTTCGACTTCACTGCAAGGAATAATCCATGCCTGGCGTCTGCTGCCAGCAAGTCCGAAATGGAGTTGAAATTGCAATTCAACCACACATCAGTATTCGAAAAATTGGCCAACACAGTTTCTACATTAAGGGGTAAACTTCCTTTTGTACTGTCGTTGGCATACTGATACTGGCCTCCCGCATCCAGTAGCATACGGGCCATGTAATTATTTCCACCCGGCATATACCAGGTACCTCTGAAATTTGAACCTGTCATCACCGACGGCCAGTTCAATTTTTTAAATGCTTTGTCACGAAGAGCACTGTATTCCTGTTCAATGGAAGCAAATAAGCTGTCAGCAAGCACTTCCTGTCCTACCAGCATAGCCATGAACTTAATCCATTCGGCTCTGCCCAACACGGTTTCTTCCATCCATTCGTTGTTATAAATTACAGGTATACCAGCTTGTATAACCCTTGCTGCATAAGGATCCTCCTGTTTATAGCCGCTCATCAGCAGGGCAGATGGTTTCAACAGTATTGTTCGTTCCACATTGATGGAAAACGCATCCCCTAAATTTGTAATTTGCCCGGCTTGATTTTTTTGACGCAGGGTTGGATTGTATAACAATTCGGGTGAGCAACTTCCGGTGACTTTGTCCACAGCATTCAGGGCATCCAGAAAACCGGCATGCGTAACCGAACTGATTGCTAATGACTTCACGGGAACCTGTACACGCATCCCATCATCCGGAGTGGCAATCAACTCATCGTCAACAAGATAATACACGGCAAGGGCCTTTTCATCCTGCCAGGGATTATACACCACCACACGACGGTAATCGCCAAACAACTCGATGGAAAATCCCTTCGCATGACTAAGTTCCACCTTCTCGGGAACAAAAACAGCTTCCGGAGCCGCTGGTTTACCTTTGCAGGCAATCATCAGCAACACCGGAAGCACAAGCAGTAAACAGGTTTTCATCCGAAGCATCTACTTATCATTTTTAACAAAGAGCCACAATACGCCCGAAATAGCCAGCGTAATCGCAGCAATAATAAACACAATTGACTTGTCGTGGGCAGCATTAACGATTTCACCCACTTTAAAACTGGCCACCAGTTGGGGCAATACTACAGCGAGGTTGAAAATGCCCATGTACAGTCCCATCTTTTTCTGATCGACCTTTTCGCTCATAATAGCAAAAGGTAAGGAAACAACCGATGCCCATCCAATACCGACAATGGCCAGTGCCACATAATAACTTAGAATGGTGGTTCCAATCCAAAGCACCCCGGCATAGCCCAGGGCCATTATAAAGATACAGATCAGGTGGGTGCGCACCATTCCGATTTTCCTGGCAAATCCATTCAACACCAACACTGGTAATACCGCACTCACCAGACTTAGAATGAAAAAAGCAATGGAATTCACCTTTCCGGCCTGCTCGCCCAGATTCAATTCATGTGTCAGGTAGAAAAATGCATAGATGAACATTGTTTGAACACCAATCCAGGTAAAGGAATGGGCCAGTAATACTTTCTGAAATTCATTGCTCCGGGCATTGCTTTTCAATACATTAGGTAGAATAAGCAAGGCACTAAGTACAATCAGCACAACAGCGATAAACTCGACGATGCCCATTGCATATCCTGCAATATCGACGGTGGTTTCAACATGCACACCAAAGAGTTCCGAAAGGATAACATAAAATCCATACAACAGAAATCCTGAGAGAGGAAGCAGCGATTCCACCAAATCACGGGTCGAAGTTTTGGCATGTTCCACCTGCTTGTCGGTATCCACTTCCTGCAACTCACGGGGTTCAGTAATCAGTAAAGCAGGAATTACAGAAGCCAGCAAGGCAACTCCCACTCCAAAATAAATCAGAAAGATATTCCCGAGTGTTCCACCGATCAGGTAGGCCAACACTCCAAAAGTTCCGGAAACAGTTTGCATCCAGGTATAGCCGCGACTCCGATCGGTATGCGGTGTGCAATCGGCCACCAGCGAACGGGTAGGATTAAAACTCACATTGATGGATAAGTCGAGAGTCAACGCTACAATAACTGCTATAGCCATCAGTCCTGCCTGCGGATCATCACCACCGATAAATATTTTCTGTATAATTTCAAGGTTCGGAAGGGCAAGCATCATAACAGCAGCCAATATACCACCAATAATGATCCACGGACGACGACGGCCGCCCATAAACCACATTTTGTCGGACAACGCACCTACCAGGGGCTGGGCGATAATGCCGGCAATGGGTCCAGCTGCCCATACAATTCCAATCTCATGAATATCAAGACCGTACCTTGTGGATAAAATCCAGCTTAATGCAGAAATCTGCACCGACAAAGCAAAACCCATTGCCGTGGCCGGCAAACTCAGCAAGGCAAAAAAAGCATTGCTCATTTTCTTTTGTATCTGTAACATCGGAAAATAATGTTTAATGATTAATGGGTGCAAGTTTACAATTTTCTCGTGATTTTTTTACCTTTTGTCGGGTCAGATAGCCTGAAAGAATTTTCAAACGTTTGCAGAACTTCTAATCTGTTCGTTTACAGACGCAATATAATCGAGCAATTCGTCACGACCATCGGCTTTTTCGGAAGATGTAATGAAGATGGGCGGTAACTCTTCCCATTTTTCAAAAAGCTTTTCTTTGTAAGCAGACATATTCTCATTCAGCTTGCTTTTCGAAAGCTTATCGGCTTTGGTAAAGACGATTGAGAAAGGTATACCACTGATTCCCAACCATTCCATAAAATCCAGATCAATGGCTTGGGCCTCATGCCGACAATCGAGCAAAACAAATAAACAACTTAACTCTTCCCGGAACAGCACGTAATTCTCGATAATTTTCTTAAGTTTATCGCGGGTCGATTTTCCAGCCGTTGCATAGCCATAACCCGGAAGATCGACCAGGTACCATTCATCATTAATAATGAAATGGTTAATCAGAAGCGTTTTACCGGGTTTCTGAGACGTTTTTGCCAGCCCTTTCCGGTTGGTCAGCATATTGATTAACGACGATTTACCAACATTCGACCGGCCGATAAAGGCATATTCGGGTAAACCATTGGTGGGACATAGTTTTACATCCGTATTACTAATAACAAATTCAGCTTTTTTTATTTCCATACAGCGAAGATAGATAAATTCCGGCAAACATCAGCAGACCGTTCATCAATAAAAGCTCGTAGCCAAAAGCATAACCGAAATAGTTTATGGATAATTCGTTAATTGTAAAACATATAACCGGCGACGCAACAGCTATATACGGTATCCAGTTATCGTTGGGTTTCCGACGGGTAAAAAGTCCAAACGCAAACATACCAAGTAACGGACCATAGGTATAGGATACCAAAACGTAAATTGTATCAATAATGCTTCGATCGTTCACCTTACTTATTATCAAAACAATGATCACAAACAAAAGGGAAATTCCTGCGTGCACAGCTATCCGGAGTCGTTTCTTATTATCGGTATTTTTCACTTTCAGGATATCCACCATAAAAGAGGTTGTGAGGGCAGTTAGCGCTGAATCGGCACTCGAAAAGGCTGCCGCAATCATTCCGGTGACAAACATGAGCATGACTGCGGTTCCAAAATAATTCTGTGCATAAAAAGGTAATAAAGCGTCGCCGGCACTTGGAAGAATGATCCCGGTGGATTGGGCATAGGTGAGCATCAGCCATCCTATCATTAAAAAAAGGAGATTAAAGGGAATAAACGCGATGCCGTACCAATACATATTTTTTTGAGCATCCTTCAGGTTTCGGCAGGTCAGATTTTTTTGCATCATATCCTGATCGAGCCCTGTCATTACCAAAGCAATAAAAATTCCACTGAAAAACTGCTTAACGAAATGCTGTTTGCTAATCCAATCGTCGAAAACAAAAATCCGACTTTTACTACTCACATACAATTCATTGACAAACGACCCAATGGTAAGTTCATTCATATCCAGCAACTTAACCAGCATTGTTATCATTGCAGCCAGCATTACAAGTGTTTGTAAAGTATCGGTCCAGACAATACTCTTAATTCCACTGCGAAAGGTATATAACCATATCATCAACAAAATGCCGGTGATGGTTAGCCAAAAAGGAATTCCCAATGCTTCGAAAACCATATTCTGCAGGATAAAGGCCACTACATACAATCGGGCAGCAGCACCCAGGGTTTTGGAAAGTAAAAAGAAAGACGCACCGGTGGTATAACTACGACTTCCAAAACGTTGACCGAGATAGGTATAAATACTGGTTAATTGTAAGCGGTAATATAAAGGCAACAATACCTGTGCAATAATAAGATACCCAAAGAAAAAGCCAAAAACAGTCTGCAGGTAGGTAAACGAGATAGTGCCCACCATGCCGGGAACCGAAACAAAGCTGACACCAGAAATGGATGCACCAATCATACCAATCGCCACTACCCACCAGGGAGAGCTATGCCTTGCGGTAAAAAAAGATTCGTTATCAGTTGATTTTCGTCCGGTAACATACGACACCACCATGAGCATTGTAAAATAGGCAACTAAGATCAACAAAATCAGTGTACTATGCATAGGATTTTTTTTGCGACTTCAAAATTAGTGAAAAATACCCAAAAAACCGATAAAACGGCATAAAATAGAACTATCGGATATTTTTTCGTATTTTTGTGTCGGAATTATTAACAGGCAATGAGTCACCAACAGTATCCATCTGTACTTTTAGAAAACGCAGTCAACGAATTCTCGCGCTTACCCGGAATAGGCCGCAAGACAGCCTTACGTTTGGCGCTACACTTGCTGAGACAGCCGGTTACAGAAGCTGAAAAGCTGGGTGAAGCAGTGATTAAGTTACGGGAGGATATCCGGTATTGCAGGGTATGTCATAACATTTCCGACACCGAAGTGTGCCAGATTTGTTCGCATCAGGGGCGCGATGCATCGACAGTATGTGTGGTAGAGAATATCCGTGATGTAATGTCGATTGAAAACACTCAACAGTTCAGAGGCTTGTATCATGTGTTGGGCGGTATCATCTCGCCAATGGATGGCATCGGACCTGCTGATTTGGAGATAAACAGTCTGGTAGAAAGAGTAAAAACAGAGGGTATCCGGGAAATCATTCTTGCATTGAGTACTACCATGGAAGGAGACACTACCAACTTTTACCTATTTCGCAAGCTGGCACCGCTGGATGTAAAAGTGACTACCATCGCACGTGGCATTGCCATAGGTGACGAACTGGAGTATGCCGATGAAGTGACCCTGGGGCGTTCCATTTTAAACCGTGTGGAATTTTCGGATTCGTATAAATAAAAGATATGATAACAAAACTTGTAAAAAAACTTACGCTGGTATATTACCTGTTTTATGTGGCTGCTGTATTTATAGCAGCCGTTGGTTCTCAGACCTACCGTTCCGGTATTTCGATTGATCCGGCCAGTCAGGTTGGCATAGTTATCAATTCCATCCTGATAATATTTATTATCGGTTCGATACCTGTAACACTTGGTTTATTTAACAAACAAACCAAAAAATGGGCAGAACTTCCTTCTCTGGAAGAAAAATTAAAACAATACGAAAAAGGGTCCATCCTGCGAATTGTTAGTATTGGAAGCGGATTCCTGTTGGGAATACTATTTTTCTTTCTGATGAATTCCCAATCGATGATTTTCAGTGCCGGAATAGCCGCTATTGGTCTATTTTTCTGTAAACCCGCTGAAGTAAAAGTGATTAGTGATTTGCAACTAGAAGATCCCGAACAACAAGATTGAGTATGAAACAACCCAATTTCAACCACAGCATGTTGATAATCGCCGTTGATTTCGACGGAACAATTGTCACCCACGAGTATCCACGTATCGGAAAAGAAATCCCTTTTGCCATTGAAACGCTTCGTAAACTACAGGATGATTTTCATCTTCGCCTTATCATGTGGACGGTTCGCGAGGGTAAGGAACTGGCTGAAGCGGTAGAATACTGCCGCAGGCGCGGTTTGGAATTTTACGCAGTCAATTCCAATTATCCGGAAGAAACACCGGATAGTCGGGAACCCCGCAAACTAAAAGCCGACCTTTTTATCGACGACCGCAATCTGGGCGGACTGCCCGATTGGGGAATTATTTACAAAATGATTGCCGAAGGTAGTCATCTTTCCAAAGAGGCCCTGGTTGAATACAGCAGTTCAGACAATTATCCTGAATTGCAAAGCAAAAAGAAAAAGGGTTTATTTAAGTCAATTTTCGGGTAATTTGCCAAAAACTTTACGTAAACACTAAATGTACCTGAGCAACAACTTTTTAAGACTGCGGGCCCCTGAGCCGGAAGATCTCGAATTGCTGTACGAGTGGGAGAACATGGCTCAGTACTGGGACTCAGTCAACACAAGGCAACCCTACTCCCGGTATGCGCTCAAGCAGTACATCAGCGAGTGTCATAAGGATATTTATGAAACGCGTCAGCTTCGGTTGATGATGACAGACACAACCAGTGATAAAACAGTCGGGACCGTCGATTTATTCGATTTTGATTTGCACCACAGCCGTATAGCACTGGGATTGTTTGTAGCTCCGGAATATAAGAAAAAAGGATATGCCTCGGCAGCATTACAACTTACCGAGGCATATGTATTTGATTTTTTAAAAATCAATCAGTTGTACTGTCATATCGCTGCTTCGAACACAGCCAGCATTACCATGTTTACTAACCGGAATTTTTCATCAGTGGTTTTAAAACAATGGGTCCGTTCGGAAAGTGAGTTCACCGATATCGTTCTTTTCCAGCAGTTTCGCAACGATTATTTACGACTAAAATAACCCGCTGTTTCAGGGCACAAACACTTCCAGCAAACGCACTTCCCCTCCAACTGGCACCAGCTTCACTTCCTCCACAACAGCAGGAATCAACACCGTATCGCCAGCTTCCACAAGTGTTTTTTCTCCTTTGTATTCAATGTTGAAACTCCCATCGAGGCACATATACGCTTCAAAGGAATCGATATTTTCGTAATTGCGGATTAACTCTTCATTGAACCAAATCATACTGGTGGAGAAATACCCGCAGCTTACCAGCGGTGTTAGTTCATTCAGCCTGGCTTTGTAGGGAGTCTTAGGATTCACCGAAGCTGAAAAATTGATAACATCAAGTGCTTCCCCTGTATGCAATTCCCGTTCGTTGCCCTGATCATCTTTGCGTTTAAAATCGTAAATGCGATAGGTCACATCACTGCTTTGCTGAATTTCGGCCACCACTACACCTTTTCCAATAGCATGAACCAGCCCGGCAGGAATGAAGAATACATCCCCTTTAGTAACTGGCACGTGCTGAAGCAAGTCTTCAACTGTATCATTATCCAGTGCATCGAGATAGCTGTCGCGTGAACAATCATCCGTAAAACCAATTATCAATTCAGCACCTGGATCGGCATCAACAACATACCACATCTCGGTTTTACCGTAGGAATTGTGCCTTTCAGCAGCCACCTCATCGCCGGGATGCACCTGAATCGACAGGTTTTCGTTGGCATCAATGAGCTTAAATAACAAAGGAAAAGAGTGACCGTGTTGATCGAACACCTTGTCACCCACCAATTCGCCCATGTACACTTCGATAAGTTCGCGAAGGTTATTACCAGCCAGAAAACCATTTGTAACTACCGACTCATCGCCTTCGTAGCCGGAAAGTTCCCAGCTTTCACCCAACTTATCACCGGCAGCGTTCTTGTAGAACAGTGATTTCAACTTTGTTCCGCCCCAAATTTTATCTTTGAGAATCGGAGAAAATTTTAATGGATACAATATTATGTGATTATTGATTTATGGGTTTAGTGGCAAGATTTTTCTCCCAGGCCCAGGCACTACGGAGAGTTTCCTCAACTGTTTCTGTTGCTTTCCAGCCCAGCACTTCATTGGCATAGGTAGGATCGGCCCATACTTTTTCGATATCACCCGCACGACGACCTACTATTTTATAAGGTACTTTCACTTCATTCACCTTTTCGAAGGTATTCAGAATTTCCAGTACTGATAAGCCACGACCGGTACCCAGGTTGAAGGTCTCTACATTTGAAAGCGATTTACCTTCCAGCATCCGTTTTACAGCAATCACATGGGCTTTGGCTAAATCCACCACATGAATATAATCGCGTATACACGATCCATCAGGGGTATCGTAATCGTCGCCAAATACCTGAAGCTGTTTACGAATGCCAATAGCCGTCTGCGTTACAAAGGGTATAAGGTTGTTGGGCACACCATTGGGTAATTCACCAATTTCGGCCGAAGCATGAGCTCCTATCGGATTAAAGTAGCGAAGGATGATGCTGTTGTAGTTGGCAGGAGCTGCACTGATGGTATCCCGAATAATTTCCTCCCCAATCTGCTTGGTATTTCCATAGGGCGACATCGCAACCTTAATCGGAGCATCTTCGGTTACAGGAAGAATATCGGGCTGACCATACACCGTACACGAGGAAGAGAACACAAAGTTTTTCACCTTGTGAATCGGCATCAGCTGAAGGATATTGATTAGTGACACCAGGTTATTGCGGTAGTACAACAAGGGCTTTTCAACCGACTCTCCCACTGCTTTGCTGGCCGCAAAATGGATAATGGATTCGATGTTTTCGTACTTGGCAAACATGCGGTCCATACTTACATAATCAACACAATCGATATTTTCGAAGGGAGGACGAACTCCGGTAATCTTTTCAATTCCATCCAGGACATTTACGTTGGAATTCGACAGGTTGTCGACAATCACAACCTCAAATCCTTCCTTAATCAGCTCAACTACTGTGTGTGAACCGATATAACCGGTACCTCCGGTAACTAGTACTCTCGACATAGGATTAAGCTTTATATAGTTGAGCAGGGTAAACTCCCTTGCGAACCAGTTCATTAATTTTCAAAACTACCTGAGGACGGTCTTC
>JAVFAG010000030.1:0-12880 GCA_034002585.1 Paludibacter sp. | reverse complement strand
ATCGAATAATCCATAATGGTTTCACCACTGGGTCCAAGCCCGTCGAGCTGTTTCAGACCACCGTAACGACTGCCCATTCCGGCTGCAAGTACAAATAAAGTTGGCTTCATTTTCTTTGTTTTAGATTTGAGCTGCAAAAGTACTCATTTTTTTCGAATCATTACAACGAGAAGTCACCTTGAAAGGTTAAATCAACCCGTGGGTGCACACAGGCTAAAATAATTTCAGTTTTTCTTTCTGATACTTTGGTAGCTTTGAAAAAGTGTTTATCTTTGCAGTCCCAAAAAACAATGACTTCGTAGCTCAGTTGGTAGAGCAACAGACTCTTAATCTGTGGGTCGTGGGTTCGACCCCCACCGGGGTCACAAAGGAAAACGCTAATCTGCTGAACAACAGAGATTAGCGTTTTAATTTTATCCTCGATGTTCACCAAATGTCAATCTAAAGCTGTGAACACATCAAAAGCATGTGAGAAAAATAGCTTTAAAACAACATTATTTCAGTTTCTTCACCAGCTCAACAAATTCCTTTCGGTAGCCGTTCGGGTCGTAGGTCGTGGCATTCGTTGCCAGACTCAGCACCAAACTTTTAGTTGCAGTTCCTTTGTATTCCGATTCTTTCATCATCAAACCAAAGGCTGCAACAGATGAAGCAAAACGCATCGATTCAGAAACAGCTATTTTTGAAGATGGATCGGCGGTTATGGCGTGGGCAACAAGGCGGCTGGACGATTCGCCGGGCTTTTTGTATCGAAGGTCGAACTGGGCAAAGGTGTTGAGTCCGGTGTTCAGCAATTCAACCTCGTAAAGGGCCGTGATGGTTTGCCCCACTCCTATTTCACCGGCATCTACTGTGTCGTTTTCGAAATCATCTTCGTTCAGGCTCCTGTTTTCGTAGCCAATCAGGCGGTAGTTCTTCACTGTTTGCTGGTTGAAAGTCACCTGAAGTTTCACATCCTTAGCAATCGTGTAAAAACGTTGCACCTCGTGGGTAAATACCTTTTCAATCTGATCAGCATTATCGATATATTCATAATTGCCGTTCCCTTTATTGGCAATCTGCTCCATCATGTGATCGTTGAGGTTTCCTCCACCCACACCCAGAACAGTGAGGTAAACACCACTTTCGCGCTTTTCTTCAATCAACTCAATCAATTCTTCTGTAGAGGAAGGCCCTACATTGAAATCACCATCGGTTCCGAGAATTACCCTATTGTTACCATCGTTAATAAAGTTTTCCATGGCAATTTCGTATGCTGTTATAATTCCCTGAGCACCCGCTGTGGAACCGCCGGCCGAAAGTTTATCAATAGCAGCGATAATCTTCTTTTTCTCGGTCGCCGGAGTCGATTGCAGCAACACCCCGGCACTTCCGGCATAGGTTACAATAGCGATGCGATCCTGCGGACGGAGATTGTTGGTAAGCGTTTTGAAACCACTTTTCAATACCCCCAGTTTGTCCGGCGAGTCCATCGATCCCGATACATCAATCAGAAACACATAATTCGAATTGGGAAGTTCGGAAAGCGGGACTGTTTTCCCTTTAACTCCCAATCGTAAGAGGTAATGTTCACTATTCCACGGACAGGCAGCCACTTCAGAAACCAGGGCCACATTTTCTCCTGCCTGAGGTTCGGGATAGTCGTAGGTAAAATAGTTCAGGTATTCCTCGATACGAACCGAAGCTTTTGGGGGCAGCTGACCAAGATTCATAAAGCGGCGCATATTGGCATAGGAAGCGCCATCGGCATCGACCGAAAAAGTGGAAACAGGCTGTTCGGACACTTCTACAAAAGGATTTTCAGCATAGTCCTTGTACTTTTCGCCTCCCGGAAATTCGGCTAAACCATCCATGCCGTAATAATAGTTCAGGCCTGAGTAATCTTCCCCGCAACCAGCAAGCATCAACGCAACAAAACAACAAACGACAACTGTGAATTGAGTTTTCATATGATCTTAAATTTTTGAGATTTTACAAAATTAACTCACAGATGCCGTTTGTTTAAAAAGTGTTGCCTGCAAAGAATGTTTTATTAATTTATTCTTCAGAAAAATTCAGCTTACTCCACTATCGACAACCGATACCCAAAGGTATAGTCTTTATTCGCAAAGCGGTATTTATCCAACGGCAGATGCCCCCAGGAATTGGTCCCCCCGATGCCACGCTGAAACAAGTCCAGATTAAGTACTACTTCCTTACGTGGATAGAGGTCGTTGAGGTGCTGCTGCTTCTTGGTAAAACCAGGATCGAAGTCTTCTGAAGCATAGTGAAGTGCAGTAACTTCCATTGGTTGCAATCCTTCTACTTTGAGACCAAAGCCGCTGATATCGGTCAGGGTGAGCCAGCGAACATCGGTTTTGTTGCCGTTTTCCTGCGGACGGTTATAACGGACGTATTGGTCTTTTACCTTACTTTCGTAAATACCGAGCAACGCTGCATCCTTGCGGTCGACATAGTTTTCAACCGGACCACGACCGTAATAGCGGTAGTTATCGAATACAACAGGCAGGATCAGCACATTTCCAAATCTAGGGATCTCTTTAAGCTCCTGATTTTGAGGTGTATAATTCACTTTTACATCTATCGATCCATCTCCATATACTACATAGGTTTGGGTGTAATCGGCTGCTACATCTGTCAGACGGAACTGGTAGATCACTGTGACGGAATTCGCACTTTCCTGAATCTTCACCTCTTTCAGCATTCGGTTGTAACCGGCAGCCCGCCAAACGTTGAGTTTCCGTTGTATTTGTGCACCAAAATCATTGTCGATAGGAGCCCGCCAGAAATTGGGTTGTAAATTACTTTTCAGCAGCTCCTTACCGTTTTTGCTGTAATTTTCCAGTCCGGTTTTATCACTCTGACCCGGAGCTTTTGAAGTATTAAAAACAACTTTTATGCTTCCGGCAGTCACCTCCACTTTATTGGGTTTTTGAGTAAAAGCAGGCTTTTTAATGGATGCCTGAGCTTCAGTTGAAGATGGTTTACCTTTAACATCCGATGCTGCAATGGCTTTTCCCCCCGGGAAGTTACCCTGAGTGATGCCGGTGCTGATATCTTCCTGACCCGTGATTGCTAATCCTGAATTAGTAAAATACCGGTTCCCTTCCAATGCCAGCTGCTCATAGGCAAGTACATGTCCCGATGGTACCAAATCAGTGCTTTTAATTGTGCGTGCGTAAATATTCAGGAAGTACTCCTCTCCTGCCTCTATCACCGGCTGCGCAAACGACAATTGAATATCTTTCGTTGACAAAGGTGCCTGTTCCACCTTAAACGTACCTTCACTGTGTTTCGTACCGTTTTTAATCAGTTCCCAACTAAAAGCATACTGATTGAGATTGGTAAACAAAAACTCATTGGTAATGGTAATTAATCCCCTGGTTATATCTTTTGCTTTAAACTGAATATCCTGATACACTTTCTTCACTTCGTAGAGCTGAGGATTAGGAGTGCGATCGGGCCAAATCACACCATTCATACAAAAGTTTTCGTCGTTGTGATAGTGTTTGGAATTAAAATCACCACCGTAAGCAAAGTAAGAATTTCCGTTTTCATCTTTTGTCAATAGTCCCTGATCCACCCAGTCCCAAATGAAACCACCCTGCAAAGCTTTGTGTTCACGAATTGTGTCCCAGTAATCCTTCAGATTTCCCGAACTGTTACCCATGGCATGCGAATATTCACATAAAATGAGCGGTCGGTAAATGTCCTTCTTTGGGGCATAGTTAGCAATTCGTTCAATAGTAGCATACATTGGGGCAATGATATCGGTTGCCGGGGTTTCATTCGCTTGTTCGTATTGTACAGGACGACTTTTATCGCGTGCCTTAATCCACGCATAAGTCTTTTTAAACACATCGCCGTTGCTGGCTTCGTTGCCGAGCGACCAGATAATAACGGATGGATGGTTCTTATCGCGTTCCACCAGACTGTGGGTGCGATCGAGGTGCGCTTCATCCCAGGCCGTATCGAAAGCCATATTTTCTTTGCCATAGCCCATACCGTGCGATTCAATATTCGCTTCGTCGATAAGATAAATGCCATACTGATCGCAGAGTTTATACCATTCGGCAGGCTGAGGATAATGGCTGGTACGCACTGCATTTACATTAAACTGTTTCATCAGCTTCAGGTCTTTTATCATCGTTTCCCTGTCCACCACATGACCATTAATATGATGATGTTCGTGAAGGTTGACACCTTTTAGCAACACATACTTACCATTTACCAACAGAACTCCATCCTTAATTTCAATACTTCGGAAACCAATTCGGTGCGAGACATATTCAACCGTAGAATTTTTATCATCACCCAATCTTATCAGTAATGTATATAAAGTTGGAGTTTCAGCGCTCCACAGTGCAGGATTTGTAACTTTTTGTGAGATTCGTTGATCGGTACGACCATCGGCTTTAAGGTTCACCCAGCTTCCTTTTTTGAAAACTGTTTTCGAAGCAGCATCCAGCAATTCAATTTCAATATATGATTTACGTGCCTGAGAACTAAAATTCTCCAGACTGATTTCCACGTTTAACTCCGCATTTTTATAGTTAGCATCCAACTGCGGTTTTGCAAAAAAATCGGCCACGCGCACCTGATCGGTACTGTAGAGATAAACACCTCTGTCGAAACCCGACAGGCGCCAGAAGTCCTGATCCTCCAGATAGGAACCATCGCTCCAGCGGTATCCTTCAATGGCAATTTTATTTTTCCCTTTTTTTACATAAGGAGTAATATCAAATTCTGCCTGATTTTTATTTCCTTCGTGATAGCCCACTTTCTTACCATTTACCCAGATATACATGGCTGCCAGTCCCGATTCAAAATGGAGAAAGATCCTGCGGTTCAACCATTCATTTGGTAAATTGACTTCTTTTATATACGAACCGACCGGATTATCGGAATGCGGAATATAAGGCGGATTAACCGGAAAAGGATAAATAATATTTGTATAAAGAGGTGTTCCGTACCCATTTACCTCCCAGTTACCCGGCACCGACAATTCCTTCCAACGGCTGTGATCATAGTCCATTTTGTAAAAATCAACCGGACGATCACCAGGCTTGGGCACCCAGTTGAACTTCCATTTTCCTGACAGCGACAGGTACCAGGGCGAACGGTAGTAATTATCAGCAATTGCAGCTTCCCGTTCAGAATAATTCATAAAAGCAGCCCGGTGAGGAAGGCGGTTTTGTTGAAAAACAGTCGGGTTTTCCCAATCGTGTTGGATGTTTTGACTATAAGCTGAAGAAATTACACCGGTAAAAATAAGAAAAACACAAAAAGAGACAACAAGTGTACGCATACGTATTCAGATTAACAGATTTTATGTGAACGTAAAATTGCCGGAAAGGATTATCTTAAACCGGCAGCTAACCGGGTTAACCCGGGAAAGATGTGCAAAAATAGAGAATTAAAACTGTATGAACGGTATCTATTTATTCAAAAAGGTATGAAATTCCATCAATTTAAGACAATTTTGTCGAAAAAACTCAGCATCACTTTGCTTTTCTATTTTGCATTTTACAAACTTTTAATGTAATCACCCTTGTTGGTCGATATCATAGACAAGGATTGCAATCACATTGCTAATTGGTTTAGTTGATTTTACATTCCCACTATTTAAAACCTCTTTAAATACTATTTATCGTTGAAATACTTATATACAGTGAACAAAACACTATAAAAGCTGGTTAAAAAAATAAATCTACGTAAATATGGTATCAGAACTTCTGCTATTCTTTGCATCAATACATCAGGATGTTGATCAGAGTAAACTCAGAAGATATGAACCCGACAACATACTTATTTTAATTTATTATATATGAGAAAATTAGCTTTACTTCTTATTGTTTTTTATTTCACTGATTTAGATGCTCAATGGCAGGAAACCGCATTTCGTACCAGCATGAACAGTACAGCCTTAGTAACAAAACTCTATTATGATGGTACAAGTCTGTGGGCTGGCAGCCGTTCGACCGTGTACCGTTCGGCCGACAAAGGAAATAGCTGGGAAAATGTAACTTCGGGAGGTATAACGGTAAATCAGACCGATGTGAAGGACATTATACAGCTTGGTGAATACATTTATGTGGCCTTTGGAGGTAATGGCAACAAGCAAATCTATCGATCAAAGGATAATGGTAAGACCTGGGAAGCCGATATGGCAGGATATACACAGTTTCAGCATGTTACCAACTTTTACACATACAAAGACTATGTTCTGGGTAAACTGGAAACCAATGCGGTGATTTACAAAAAGAACAGCGATTCCCAATGGTCAACACTGGCTGTTCCCGATAGTCGCTTCAACTCTCCTGTAACAATATTCTCTAAAGGAGATAGCCTTATACTTACCAGTGGACAGGGGGGACCAGCTATAGCGCTAACGGTCAACATGGGACAAACATGGACTACCCGTGTAGTTAGCTGGGGCAATGAGGTGCCTGCTAATGGCGATTGGCTCGTACCGGCAGTTTGGCACGGCCGTTACAATAAAGAACAGATGGCAGGTGTCAATCGTGGTTTTGTGACTTCTCCCCGATTGGAATATGTCTACAATTTCTTGAAAACCAACGATGGTATGTACTCCTTCACCAAAAACAACACCTTTTTTCAGACTGAAAACATAAGCACAATTTGGTTTGCTAACGATGTGTTTTTTGTTGCGTACACCCGCTCCAATGTCTGGAAAAGCACCGATGGCGGACAAAACTTCACCGACATCACCGGAAATTTAAAAGGATTTGTACAATACCTGCATTTACCCATTCAAACAATGGAGGTAGTTGATGAAAAGCTTTTTGTAGCCGGAAATCAAAATGGAATACTGGTGAGTTCTGTCGTTCCAACTTCAGTAGAATCGACCGAAGCAACTCTTTCGGGAGTTTTTCCAAACTCAGCAAAGGACAAAATAAAGGTTTATTCATCGATGGAAAATGCCTTTGTACGGATTATTTCTTCGGAGGGTAAGGAAATGACAGGTAGACGGCCATTAACTCTGAACGATGAACTCAATATTGCTCATTTTCCGAAAGGTATGTACATTGTTCAGGTAGTTTCGGCAGAAAAAACAGAGGCTCATAAGATTATAAAACAATGACACACTGTACAAGCAAGACTATGACTATCGAAGACGCACTATTTTGGTGCGTTTTTTAGTTTTAAACTTTACAATGAACAAAAAAGCACTACTAAAAAGGGCACACTAAAATCGACCAGAAAACCGTGATACAGCGACACGATGACCAGATTTTGACCCGAAAAGCGAAGAATAACCGGCAGCGTGGTATCCATGGTGGTAGCACCTCCGGATGAAATGAGGGCCAGTTTGCCAAAATAACGAACAATGAAAGGAGCAAACAACAGGGTAATCAGTTCGCGGGAGATATTGGAAAGCAGCGCAATAGTTCCGAGTTCGGCACCTTTGTATTCGGTAATAAAAATACTCGAAAGCGAATAATAACCGAAGCCAGAACCAACGGCCAGGCATTCGGTAAGCGATCGACTTGTAAGAAAAACGCTTACCAATGCACTTCCAACGAGGGTTCCAATGATGGTGATGAGTGGCAGCAACATCAGGCGGGGATTGAGAGAACGAAAACTTTTCAGGGTTTTGGTATCACTCCCCACACTCAGTCCAACAAAAAACATGAGTCCACAAAGGGCATAGAAACTGAGTTTGGAATCAGAAATCCATTCTACAGGAAGCCATTGATACAACCCGGCAAGCACTCCTGCCACAAAAAAGGAAACGATGATAAGACTACCTTTCATACGGCAAAAATTGTTTTTTCAAAGGTCGTATGGAACTCGCATGCCAATAGTACCATAACCCTGGATGTGCAGTAGTTACATGCTCGTTTCACAGCTTTTCCTCCCTTCCTTTGTTAATCCAGGCCCACAAAGCCCAGGCACCGAGCAAACTACCGGCCAGTGCAAAAAGCGTAATCAGGAGTGCCTCCAAACCAATGGTATGAAGTCCCCTGATAATCTTTTCATTGGCACCCACCTCGGTCCCTAACAGAAACAAGAGCACCCAGATAAGCGCCATGACCACATGACTTACCCATTTCATATTCCTATTGCGGAGCAGAAAGCCCGTAAGCACTCCTGCCAGCATCAATCCAACTACAGTAAGCATTGTACTCTTTAATTTTGGGGGCAAACTTACATAAAAATTTGTGATTATTGTGTTAATGTTTTATGGAGGGAGGGTTAGCGAGGGGAATCGGGGTGTTCAGTGTATGTTCATGGATAAAGATTTTTGTTTAGTGCCTGAAATTAAAAATGTAAACGAATTTTATCGAAAAGTGTACAGGCTGTCAAAGCCAAAAGCAGACAATTCTCTTTCTCTGGTGAGTTTACTCTATCAACCACACGCATTTCTTCAAATAAGCACTATCGGTAAATTGATTAACAATAAAGGCTGCTACACTGGCACGGGAAACTGTTTGGTTTCCTTTCATAATAAAGCTTTCCGAACCATGCTTGAGTGTATCCGACTTTGCACCATCGGTTAAACCACCCGGGCGGAGTATCGTCCAGTCGAGCTGACTTTTCATGATGCGATTTTCTTTTTTCGTATGATCGGCAAGGGGCACACGAAGCAGTAGGTCGGCAATAAAAAAGCGAATAGGTTGAGGCATAAAATACCGACTGGTTCCGGCACCGATACTCGACATATAGATGAAGCGCTTCACCTTCAGTTCTTCCAGCAAAGCTACGATGGTATCAATACCCTCCACTATGGCCCGACTGTGTTTTGTAAGCGATGCTCCGCCCAGCGTTGAAACACATACATCCGCACCGGCAAGTACTGATTTCAGTTTATCTTTCTCGTTCAACTGACCTTCTACAATTGTTAAACCGGGATGAACCAGTTTCACCGATTCTTTGATGCGAACGTAAGCAATTACCTCATAACCAGCCATAACGGCTTCTTCTATCACCAGGCGGCCTGTTTTTCCGCTTGCTCCAACTACTACTATCTTCAAAACAATTTTAAAAAATTAGTATTCACCACACATATCCGGCATCAGAAAGACCGGACATTAAATTCGGTTTTACCCTTTCTTGAACGCTTTGTCTAGCTAAATAGTTCCTTGAAAATCAAAAAAAATCGCCGGTCACATACTTTCAATCTATAAATTGAAGAGACACGACCGGCGAATTTTATAAATTTAGCTCTTTGCTTAGAACACCAACTGAATATCCAGGACAAAAATATCGTGGATAAAGTTGTCGCCCAGGTTGTCGAAGAACGATTTCGATCCATAGCGAACATCGAATTTCGAGCGGTCTACTTCCAGCTTAGCGGAATATACACTACCGCTTTTGGTAACATCGAAAGAAACTGTTTCGGATTTCCCTTTGATGGTGAGTACACCGGTCAGGGTAGCCTTGTTGTTGTTGAACTTAGTGGCTTTGGTAACTTTAAAGGTGGCAGTCGGGAATTTTTCCACACCAAAGAAATCGTCTGATTTCAGGTGACCTACCAGTTTCTGATTAGCTCCTTCGTTGGTAAGATCTTCACAAGTGATGGTATTCATATCGATTACCACAGTTCCACCGGCAATGTCTCCGCTTTTAAACTGAAAAGCACCGCTTTTAATTTTGATGGCGCCATTGTGTGAACCACCTACTTTGTTACCCGTCCATTTTACCGACGACTTAGCTACATTGATATCTGCTTTCTGAGCTGTAACCGGAAGCAGCACGGTCATTAATACTACCGCGAGTATCTGAATTGTTTTCATATTAGAATGATTTTAAATTGTTATGAACCTGTTTAACATACGTCAGATAGAAAAGGTTCACATCAACGCACAAAAAAACACCGGATACAGCTTCTCACTTACGAAGAAGTTGTGTCCGGTGTAGGCAACTAAATATTCAACAGCAGGCCAATACAAGGCCTCAATTAAAGTCCTTTAATAGCGTGCCGAAACCACGTTCCAGTCGACCAAATCCCACAGTGCGGCTACATAATCGGGACGGCGGTTGCGGTAATCGATGTAGTAGGCATGTTCCCATACATCGAAGGTAAGCAGCGGCTCCAGTCCACGGGTGATAGGCGTGCCGGCATTGCTTTCCTTTACAATCGAGAGTTTGCCATCGGCATCCTTCACCAGCCAGGCCCATCCCGAACCAAAAAGGGTAACGGCAGCCTTGCCAAATTCAGTTTTGAAGTTTTCGAACGAGCCGAAAGCAGCATCTATCGCTTTAGCAAGGGCAGCCGAGGGAGCTGTTCCCTTTACGGGAGTAAGCGACAGAAAATAGAAATTGTGGTTCCATATCTGGGCGGCATTGTTGAAGATAGCGCCATCCGATTTTTTGACGATGGTATCCAGGTCGGCATTTTCAAACTCGGTGCCGGGAACGAGACCGTTCAGGTTGTTTACGTAGGCCTGATGGTGTTTTCCATAATGAAACGCAAGGGTTTCCTCACTGATAACGGGTGCCAGCGCATCGTGTGCATAGGGCAATTCGGGTAAAGCAAAAGTCATAGCATTAATTTTTTTAATGAATACTGGTAAGTTTTTACTACGTTGTTGGTATAAATCGCGTTACAGGCCAATGAACTTTAGTTTCAGACGGTTTCGTTTAAATTTCTAAAAAATAAGTTCAATAATTGGTCGTATATTAATTTATTATCATCTTTGTAGCGCAAATTTAGAAAATCATTTTAAAAGTATCACTATGAACACCCGATTATTACTTTATGCAGCGATTTTTTCCGTTGCGCTGGTATCCTGTAAGTCGAAACAGAAAGTAACCGAAATACCTGCGGCCACCAAGCCGGCAACATCAACGGTTACCACTACCCCACCGGTTACAGCTCCTGCAACAGCCGTTAGCAATACACAAAACGAGGTGACCCGCAGCGAGTCGTTCCGCCTTGCCGAAGGTGAAACCAACAATGCAGCGCTCAGCAAGAAGTACCACGTAGTAGTGGGTGCTTTTGGCAATCATGAAAACGCCCGTCGTCTGCGCAACACGCTGGTAGGTCAGGGCAACAATGCACTTACCGTACAAAACGACAGTGGCATGCTCCGGGTGATTATTGCTTCGTTCGACGAATACACACAGGCTAAGTCGCGCATCGAACAAATCAAAAGCGTGTATCCCGATGCCTGGGTACTGGTTCAGAAGTAAGTATGGATCAACTACTGTATACCATTATTGCATTGCTGGCTGCCAGTGTGGGGAGTGTATCCCTGAGTGGCAGCCTGCTTTTGCTTAACAACAAGTGGCTGGGCAAGGTTTCCAACTACCTGCTTTACCTGGCAGGAGGTACCTTGCTGGGCGCGGCTATGCTGGGATTAATCCCTGAAGCCACCGAAACACTGGAAGTTCACGTGGCGCTGGCCTGGGTGCTCGGAGGCATCCTGTTTTTCTTCCTGCTCGAGAAGGTTATTCTCTGGCGGATGTGCCACGACGAAAACTGCGAACGCCAGGTACATGCAGCCGGACCGATGATTATCATCGGAGATGCAGTACACAATGCGATAGACGGGGTGGTGATTGCAGCCTCTTTCCTCACTTCCACCGAACTGGGTATTTTTGTTACGCTGTCGGTATTGTTGCACGAAATTCCGCAGGAGCTTGGCGATTTTGGCATTCTGATAAAAAGTGGATATCCCCGTAAGAAAGCCCTGCTGTTGAACCTCTTGTCGGGTAGCAGTGCTTTGGTATCGGGTGTGGCCGCCTATTTTCTGCTCGAGCAGATGGAAGCCTATATCCCTTATGCCCTTACCATTGCAGCGGCCAGTTTTATGTATGTAGCCATGGCCGATCTCATCCCCGAGATGCACAAGGAGACCAAACCCCGCGAGTCGGCGGTTCAGTTAATATTGATTTTAGCAGGTGTGGCATTGATAGCCATCGCAGTGGCGGGTCACTCACATGCAGGACACGCCCATTAATGTTTCACGATTAATGAGTTAAGTATGGCAGAACAACATCAGATTATTTCCGAATGGAAAGAAGGAATGGCCTTCGAAACCCAACTGGGGGATCATACAATACGTGTCGACGCTCCCGTTGAGGGAGGTGGAGCCAACAGCGGTCCCGGTCCTAAGAAACTTCAGTTGGTAGCCCTGAGTGGCTGTACCGGTATGGACATCGTTTCCATCCTGAAGAAAATGCGGGTGGAAATCGACGGATTAAAAATTGAAGTGCAGGGCGAACTGGCCGATGAGCATCCACGGCACTACACCTCGATGAAGGTGATCTATCATTTTAAAGGAAACAACCTTCCGATAGATAAACTACAGAAGGCTGTTAAAATGTCGGAAGACACCTATTGCGGTGTTCGGGCTTTGTATGCCAAAGCCATCGAAGTCGTTTCCGAAATTCGTGTAGAAGAATAGGCGTTAGATCATTTCTTCCACATTCCATACAAAGGCTCTCAACCCCATCATTTCCGATGTGAGGTCGAGGGCCTTTAAATCTTTCAGGATGTTCTTAACGCGGTCGTCTTCCACAACAGTTATCATCGCCGAATTGAGGGTAGGCCAGGCATGCGTCCCCAGGTGTGGATCGCCGGTGCGCGAACCTTTTCCCTGTACTTCCTGCCAGCTGGTATAACCGCGTACATTATTGCCCCGCAGCACCGATAGTATCTGATCGTAATAAGCCTGATCGAAGGCTATAAATATTGATTTCATATTGTTTCTTTAAAATTATTTATTGGAATCGCACCTGCCGGCTATAGGAATAATCCGGCAGGTGTGATTTCAAATATTAATTAGGCGTTCAGCATTTTACGGCGCCATTTCTTACGGAAATTTTTCGTTTTCCTTCCTGCCACGATAGCATATACCGTTGGCACTACCACGAGGGTAAAGATGGTAGAAACAGTTAACCCGCCAAT
>JAVFAG010000029.1:3959-32023 GCA_034002585.1 Paludibacter sp. | reverse complement strand
AATCTGGCCAATTGCCGTGCGGGGGAGTACGAGGGCTTGCCTCAAAAACTGGCTGATCCGGCGTGGAAACCTGATTTTGGACCGGCATCCTTTACTGAAAAAGTTGCAAGAACCGGAGCTACAGCAGTGAGCGCCCGTAATTTCCTGATTGCGTATAATATTAACTTAAATACTACTTCTACACGTTGGGCTAATTCTATAGCGTTTGATATTCGTGAAAAAGGCAGGGTGAAGCGGGAAGGAAATCCGCTGACTGGTAAGATTGTTAAAGATGAAAATGGGAATCCTGTGTATAATCCCGGATTACTCACAGGTGTAAAAGGAATTGGGTGGTATATTGAAGAATACGGTATTGCCCAGCTTTCGTTTAATATCACTGATACCACCCGGGTTTCGCTTCATCAGCTCTTCGAACTGGCCTGCGAAAGGGCAGCGTTGCGAGGTGTTCGTGTGACGGGTTCGGAATTAGTGGGTGTGGTTCCTCTGCAAATGATGCTCGATGCCGGTAAATATTTTCTGCAAAAGCAGAAGCGTTCGACAGGGATTCCTGATGAAGAAATCATAAAAATTGCTGTTAAGTCACTTGGACTTGATGAGATTGTATCTTTTGACCCCAAAAAGAAGATTATTGAATACCTGATAGAAGATACAACTGAAAAGAAACTGATCGATCTGACTGTGAAGCAGTTCGCGCAGCTGACAGCCTCCGAATCTGTTGCTCCCGGAGGTGGTTCAGTTTCAGCATGCATGGGTGCATTAGGAGTTGCATTAGGCACCATGGTTGCCAATCTGTCGTCGCACAAACGGGGCTGGGAAGATCAATGGAAGGATTTCTCGGACTGGGCTGAAAAAGGAAAAGCTTATTATGATGAGCTGTTGCGATTAGTCGACGAAGATACACAGGCTTACAATGGTATTATCGCTGCCTTCGGACTTCCGAAAAAAACGGAAGAAGAAAAGGAAAACCGTTTAATTGCAATTCAGGAAGCTACCAAACGAGCCATGGAAATTCCGTTCCAGGTAGCTTTAAACAGCTATAACTCCATGACTGTCATTCTCGAAATGGTGAAAAAAGGTAATCCGAATTCGATTTCCGATGCCGGAGTGGGAGCACTTGCTGCCCGTTCGGCCGTGATGGGTGCTTCATTGAATGTTCAAATCAATGCCATCGACCTGAAAGATAAAGAATTTGCAACAAAAATGATAAGCGAAGTAAAGCTAATTGAGAAAAAGGCACAGGAGCTTGAAACAGAGATATTAGAAAAAGTACGGGCCGGATTACAAAAAGTGTGAAAAGATTCCACACTTTTCCACACAACACTAGATTTTTAAATCATTGATATACATGTATTTTATGTTTTGGAACGCCAATTGCCTATCAAAAATGATATCAATTTAAAAAGTATGTATATGAAAACAACTCAATTTCTGGCTGTCGTAGCCGCGTTTTTAGTAGTAGCAAGTTCCTGCGTTGAAAAATCAGAAAAATACCAAACCATGGTTGCTGAACGCGATTCTTTGCAGTTACAGGCCATGAACCTGGAAGAAAGCTACAATGAAACACTGAATATCCTGAACGATGTTGAAGAAGGTTTTGCACAAATTCGTAAGGCTGAAGGTAAGATGATGATGGATGTAAAGCGTATGGAAGGTGCCACTTCATCAAAAAAAGAACAACTGGCAGTTCAAATGAATCAGATTAAAGAAATGCTGGAGCAAAACAAAGCAAAAATTGAAGAATTGCAACGTTTATCGAGCAAGCGCGGAAAAGAGAATGTTACTCTTACACAGACAATACAACGTATGCAAAGCGAACTGGATGAGAAAGTTGCATTTATTGCTTCGCTTCAGGCTGAACTCGAAAAGAAAAATACACGGATTAGCGAATTGAATACTTCTGTAACACAACTGAGTGCCGAACTGAATCAATTGACCGAAGTATCTGAAAAACAACAACAAAAGATTCAGAATCAGGATTTTGATATGAATACGGTTTGGTACACTCTGGGAACATCATCGGAACTGAAAGCGTCGAATATCCTGACATCAAACGGTTTATTCCGCGCTAAAACAGTACTTGATAAGGAATTTGACAACAACTTGTTTACAAAAGTTGACAGAAGAACGTTAAAAGTGCTACCTACCGATGGCAAAAGGATAAAAATTCTCACTTCACACCCGAAAGAAAGCTATCAATTGATTACAAACGAAGATAAAACTGTATCTGTTGAAATACTGAATGCTGAAAAATTCTGGAGTGTTTCAAAATACCTTGTAATACAGAAATAATTTACTGATTACTTAGCTTTTTACTTTATCTGAAATTAGTTTTGCAGCTTCATCTATCCTGAATACACCGGGATAGATGAAGTTTTTTTTGGATAGATACTATCCTTTTCTAAAATTTACTATCTTTGTTTTCTATGAGGAAGCACATACTACTGGTGGAAGACGATGCAGCGTTCGGACTCATGCTGCAGAAATGGTTTGGACGTAACGGTTACGAGGCAACTTTGCGCTATTCGATGAAAGAAGCACAGAAGTTACTTTCCAATCAATCGTTCCATTTAGTGCTTACCGATTTACGGTTGCCTGATGGCGATGGAATTCAGTTGTTACAATGGATGCGTGATCGTAAAAATACCTTACCTGTAATTATCATGACCAGTTACGGCGAAATTCAGACCGCTGTGTCTGCTATCCGGTTGGGAGCGCTCGATTATCTCGAAAAACCAATTGTTCCATCGATTTTAAAGGAAAAAATTGACCAGGCATTACATCTTCCGGTGAAAACAGCTTCACGTACGTCCAGCCCACAACCTACTACCGATATGGTAATGGGTCAAAGTAGAATAGCCCTAAAGATGTATGATCAGATTCAGAAAGTAGCTCCCACCCGTTTTTCGGTACTTATTTTAGGGGAAAGCGGGACAGGGAAAGAATATATAGCACGGTTGATTCATCAGCAAAGTACACGTAGCAATAAACCTTTTATTGCAGTTGATTGTGGTAGTCTTTCCCGTGAACTTGCTCCCAGTGAGCTCTTCGGACATTTAAAGGGGTCGTTTACTTCGGCTTATGAAGACAAGACCGGAGTTTTCGAACAGGCCGACGGGGGAACCGTTTTTTTGGATGAAGTGGGCAATTTATCCTATGAAGTACAGATTCAACTTTTACGCACCCTACAGGAACAAAAAGTAAGAAGGGTAGGTGCGGCTACCGATAAAAAAGTGGATGTCCGCATTCTGGCTGCTACAAATGAAAACCTCGAAACAGCTATTATTGAAGGTCGTTTTCGGGAAGATCTTTACCATCGATTAAACGAATTTTCATTACTGGTACCTCCCCTTCGTGAGCGAAAAGAAGATATTCTGCTTTTTGCAGAGGAATTTCTCAGGCAGGCCAATCGGGAACTGGATAAGCAGGTGAAAGGTTTTGAGCCTACTGTTATACATGAATTTGAAAATTACCAGTGGAGTGGTAATCTACGGGAATTACGAAACCTGGTACGAAGAACTGTTTTATTTGCATCGAGTGATACAATAACCACTGCTGATTTGCCGGTTCTTACCAAGCCCGTGGTAAATGAAGATTTTTCACTCTATCGGGTGAATGAAAAGGAACAAATCGAAAATGCCCTTCGAGTAGCCAGAGGCAATAAATCGAAGGCCGCTCAACTATTACAGATTGATCGGAAGACTCTATACAACAAAATGCATCAGTACGGAATCACACTCTGATAGCAAGGATTACTGAAACATCCTTTTCCCAGCCTTCGTATTCTTTCCCTCTTGATTTATCCATTTTTGCTAGTGCTTCTGTAGGATATCCCAATTGAGCCATCATGGGCAGCATTTTATGACAAATGGCCTGAGCTGATGCGAAATCTTTATCCTGAAGTGCTTGTTGAAGTAGTTGCTGATTTTCGCTGGTGGAAGTCCGGAAAAGCTGCATTACTTCATCATCATTGATGAAAAATGAATCTTCATCCAAAGGGATAGCTTTTCCAAAAACATTTTTCAACTCTTTTAAGGTGAAAGGCTTAGCAATAAAGCCGGCGAATCCAAGTTGAAGCGCTTTCTCACGGTTGAGGTCGGAGCTTCCGGTCATCAGGACCACCGGAATACTCCGTTCACCGGCAAGTATGTCCAAACCACTAATGTCTCCCATTTCCATATCGGTAAGTACCATTTCATAACCAGCTTCGACTACTTCATGCCCAAGGTTTCGTAGCATAACGCAGGCCATTTCATGCATCAAAGGATCGTCTTCCACAACTTTAATTCGTTTGGAATTTACTACTACATCGTCATTTATAGCAAGTTGAGCCGGAAGTCTCACCTTCACTTTTGTGCCTTCACCTACTGTTGACTCAATAGAGATGGTACCTTTCATCAGTTCGGAAAGTCCTTTTACCACATACATTCCGAAACCGCTGCCATGCGCCAGTGTATTATTGCTTTCCACCCTTGTGAAGGGTAAGAATATCTCATCCAGTTTATCATTTGGTATACCAGCCCCGGTATCGTTTACTGAGATATTTAAGTACTCGTTATCGTAGCTAAGTTGAAGTTTCACCTCGCCCCGGGGTGTGTATTTTATTGCATTGGAAATCAGATTAATGATGATCTGACGGGTTTTCATCGCATCAATAATAATGTGTACTGAATCGGATTGATGGTGCAACGAAAGTTGCTTTGCCTGGGCAAGTGGTTCGAACATTTCAGTTAATTCACAGCCCATCTCGTGAATATCTACTTTGCTGTTATTGAGCTGAAGAGTACCTTGTTCCAGACTGGAATACTCCAGGAGGTTTTCGAGCATGGCTAAAATATGCTGTGCTGCATGTTGCATTGACCTTGTGTCGTCACCTTCCCGGGACTTTAATTCCAGATAAGCCAACAAGGAGCTAAGCGGGCTTTTAATGTCGTGTGATACAGAAAGCAGTAATCGATGGCGGCTGTCAAGTACCTCGCGTAATTGAGTACGTGCTTTTTTGCCTTTGTTCACATCGTAGATAATCAACAACACAAATATCAGCATCAATACCAAAGCAATAAATCCTCCAATTACAGAGATCAGATAATTCCGGTTTACTGATTTTTCATTCTGGTCAATAGCCTTCATTACCGAATGCAGGGTTTGTTGGTGCAATTGAGTCAGGAGTTCCGAAATTCGCGATGCAATTGTTCGATCCGCCATCAAAAGATTTCCTACTTGTTGTTCGATTTGTCTTATATTGTGAGTATATTCCCGACTGGCTTTCCGACTTATTGTATCTACTTCGGTGAGTATAGTTAAAGAATCCTGTTGCTTAATTTTCAGGGTATCGATCCGTTGTTTTGTGACCAGAACTGTGCTGTCATTGTCGGGTGCAAAAACATCCCGAAGACGGCGAAAGAATTTCTTTTTCCCGGTAGGTTGGATTATCGTATCTTCTCTTACCGAAATTATACTTATATCTTCACGAACTGGAGGTGTATATTCGTTGATTCTTCGTTGAACACCAGATAAAGGATTTTCTATTGCCAGCAATGAACTCAGTGAATAAATGTTGCGTATCTGGTCTGTTAACAAAGTGTTTATCTTACTTAATTCTTTAATGCCCGGATAAGAACGGATTGTGAGTTGTCTGATCAGAGAGTCGATTTGATGACTTTTAAAATTCATTTGTTGTTGGGAAAGTGTATCTCCATTAGCCAGAAATATACTTCCGGCCAATTGTGCTTCGTTCACCAAACTTATTAATTCATTGGTAACTTCAAAATTCGATTGCTGCACATCCAGTTCGGCACGCTGATTTATAATCTCGCTTCGTAACCGATAAATATACACACTGATAAACAGTACTATCACACCTGATACAATGTATAGGGCTGTTGCTTTTAAACTAATAGTTCGTTCGATGTTCATACCGCAAAGTTAAAAAAAAATGTTTTGAGTTTAAACTATTACACTGTACTTCAGTCTATATTGACAGCATGCTAAAGAAATCAACAAAAATTATTTAATAACAGAAGTTTATGAAAAAATATGTAGCAACATTTGTGGTAGTATTCATGGTATTCGCTATGGCAGTACCAACGAAGGCCCAGGCACGTCAGGAACGGAAACATCCTGAGCACAAAGCTATGCAGGAAGGAAAGCGCCAGATGCTGACACCAGAGAAAAGAGCCGAATTCATGGCAAAACAGTTGGAACTCAACGATGCAGAAAAAGCTAAGATACAGGCTTTATTTGAAAAACAAGCATTCAAAGCCAAAGAGTATCAGGAAGAAATGAAAAAGATGAGAGAAGAACATCATGCCCGCATGAATGCAGAACGCGCATCCAACGAAGCAGAATTAATCAAGATTATTGGACAGGAAAAATTTCAAAAGTTACAGACACAAAGGATTGCCCGTCTGGAAAAAGAGAACCGTATACTCAAAATGCGCATGATGCGTAAAGATGCACCGTTGGAACATCAAAAAATGAGGATGGAAAAAAGAAGAAAGATGCATCAGCAAAACCAATAAGGTGTTAGTTTTTTTAAGAGGGAGAGTGTAAAGGCTGTTGGTTACCGTTTTCCAACAGCCTTTGCTGTATCCTGATGTTTTTGAGTGTGTTTTTCCGCAAATTTCAATTATTTTTGAATCTTCAATTTAATACAACAGAACATGAAAACACTGTCTTTCCTGCTGGTTTTATTCATCATTGTGATAGATTTACAGGCTCAGTCGTTCAATACATTTCCGGTAACAACACAAAAACCACCCCTTCATGCGAAACATTGGATGGCTATTACGGGTAAACCACTTGCTGCAACTGCTGGCGCTACCTTATTTATTCAGGGTGGAAATGCTGTTGATGCTTCCTGTGCAATGCTGGCGGCTACCTGTACCATGTGGGATGTGCTGGGCTGGGGAGGCGAGACTCAGGCGCTAATTTATCATCCCAAACTTAAAAAAGTGATTGCCATCAATGCATTGGGTGTGGCTCCGACAGGTGCTACTGCCTCTTTTTTCAAAGAAAAAGGATACACCTATCCACCGCAGTATGGCGCTCTGGCAGCTGTTACGCCCGGCACCCCGGGTGGTTTACTGGTAATGCTGGCCGAATTCGGAACGAAGAGTCTCAAAGAAGTTCTGGTTCCGGCCATGCAATTAGCGGCCGGTTATCCTATTGAAGCGCAGGCAGCCAACTCCATTGAACGGGAAAAAGACCGTATCCGCGAATGGCCTTATTCTGCTAAGGTATTTCTCACTAATCAGGGCGAACGGGAAGCTCCTTATCCCGGAGAAATTTTTGTACAAAACGACTTGTTGCAGACTCTTCAAAAAATGGTTGAAACTGAGCAGCAGGCACTTCGTAAAGGAAAAAACAGAAAAGAAGCCATTTACGCAGCCTACGATCGTTTTTACAAAGGAGATATTGCCCGGGAATTTGTACGTGGATGCCGGGAGCAAGGCGGTTTAATTACCCTGGAAGATTTAGCCAGCTGGAAGGTTATTCAGGAGGAACCATTGATGACGACATATCGTGGTACGGAAGTGTATAAATTACGTGAATGGACACAGGGGCCTGTGATGCTTCAAACCCTCAATATGATCGAACAATTTGATATAAAGGCGATGGGTTATAACAGTTCAGGTTATATTCATACTTTGTATCAAGCGATGAATCTGACCTATGCCGATCGCGATTATTATTACGGTGATCCCTATTTTCCACCGGTTGAGCCCATTCAGGGATTACTTTCAAAAGAATATGCGTTGAAAAGAAGTAAATTAATTTCTCCAGATAAAAACAATCCGCATTTTCTGCCGGGAGATCCATATCCCTACGAAGGAAAAACGAATCCATGGATAAAAGCTTCAACAAAACTAATTACTAAAAAAGGAAACTTTGATGAGCAATACTACCGTGATTTTGTGGCCGGAACTACATCGGTCATTGCAGCAGATAGTTCTGGTTGGGTAGTCTCAATGACTCCAAGTGGAGGTTGGATACCTGCCTTTATTGCAGGAAACACAGGGATAGGAATGAGTCAGCGAATGCAGAGCTTTGTCCTCGATGCTACTGAAAATCCATTTAATGTAGTGGAACCCGGTAAACGGCCCCGTGTAACTCTAACTCCATCATTTGCTATGCGCGATAGAAAACCTTTTTTGGCTTTTGCAAAACAGGGAGGCGATGAACAGGATCAGCTATTACTTCAGTTTTTTCTGAATATTGTCGAGTTTGGGATGACGGTTCAGGAAGCCTGCGAATCAGCAGGTTTTATTTCGCACCAACTATTTTCGAGTTTCGGAGACCACGAGCGTCAACCCGGTTCACTGGTGTTGAATACCAAAATCCCGGAATGGACACGCAATGAATTGCTACGAAAAGGATATAAACTTCAATTTCGTGAACGCACCAGCGGCCCGGTGAATGCCATACAGTTCGATTGGCGTAATGGTGCATTTTGGGGCGGCTCGAGCAATCATGGCGAAGACTACGGAATCGGCTGGTGATCGGTTAATTAGCAGCTTTTTTTTCTAAAATATAGATAGTTAAAAATCCAAGGATTGCAATGGCAATTGCTCCAACGAATTGCAGGTCAATGGTTGGAAGTATGCGCTCGTAACTGAATACCTTTGTTCCTTTTGTGAGTAATGCTCCAAAGTTGTTTATTTCAAGTAACTGACCAGCACTATCGAAGGACTTTTTCCAGGGCCAGATTACTACCAGTGAACCGAGAATAAAACCTGTAAGTGCAGCAATAGTTTGATCCTTATATTTTTTGTAAAGCCATGACAGAAAATGGGAAAAAGCAGGTAAACCAATGGCACATCCAATTGCTACTGCTACAAGGTTTACAATTTTCAATTCGGTTATGGATCGAAGTACGAGTTCGTAATTTCCCATCAATACAAGCACAAAACTTCCCGAAATACCGGGCAAAATCATACTGCAAACAGCCACTATTCCACATATTACAAGGTAGATAAACGAATCGTTCTCACGGGCCGGACTCAATATTGTAATCGATGCGGCTACAGCGGTTCCCAGAATTAAAAAGAGAATAACCGAAGCATTGTACTTAGTAATGGTCTTTCCAACCAACCAAATTGATGCTATGATTAATCCGAAAAAATACGACCATATAAAGATCGGATAGTTTGCGAAGAGGAAACTCAGTAATTTTGCCACTGAAAAGATACTGGCAACCACTCCCAACAGCACAACAGCCAGAAAATGAAGGTCGGTTTGGGTCGCAAATGTCTTGAAATCGCGTTTAAGCAGCAATTTGAGTGTATGCAAATTAAACGATTTCAGACTGTTGATTAAGCGCTCGAAAATTCCGGTAATAAGTGCAATAGTTCCACCCGATACACCGGGAATAACGTTTGCTGTTCCCATTGCAAAGCCTTTCAGAAAGAGGGTGGTGTTGTTTTTTAAATTGCTCATTGTGTTATGGTGAATTTAGTATGTTTTTATATGTATAGGAGACAAGCTTTTACTCCAGTTTATCAGGTAGTTAAAAAACGCATCTGCTGATTGAACAGGTTGATTTTCTTCTTTTGTTGCTATAGTAGTGAAATGAAACCGTACCAATTCTCCCGATTTAACAGGAAAAAGCAGAATATTGTTTACCCCATCCATGTGTTGTTTGCCCCTGAATTGCTGTGGAAGATAAAGTCCCAATCCAACAGTTTCTTTAGCATATTTCACCGTGTCGGGTTGTGGATACCAGCTTCCCCATGTTCCTACCAGCTGATCGCTATGCATACAGGGTCCACCGCCAATCATCTGCACACCGGTGGCCAGGTTCTGAATGTCGTTCGATGCTCTGATTTCAGCAATTACGTCCCTGTGTCGGGCGTAAATACTATACCGAACCGATAAATCGGTCTTTTTTCCTTCATAGTACCATCCTTTCACTTCACTTTCGACAACAGTGCGAATATTTCCCTTAGCCAGAATGCGATGGGTACGTTTCTCAAACGTATCAATATGAGTCAGTTTTGTGCCATTCCACCCTTTCACTGTGCCATTACCCACCCAGTCGGAAACAAGTAGAATATCATCTCCATAGCCTGCTTTTAATTGATCTTCAGTCGGATACCAGCCGGTTTGGACCAGCTCCAGTTGAGTTTTTTTCTTTCCGTAAATATCAATTGTACTTTTATTGTCAAAATAAATGCGATAGGCAATCAGCGCTGATTCAAAAGCAACTCCATGATGGTGGATTTGATTGTACATATCATTTTTTGTCGACGAAACTTCGGTGACCTGCCTGAACCCTTCGCTGGTTTTCAGTATCAAGCTGGCATCGGTTTCAGGGGTATCTGCGGGTCGTTTGGAAATGTTCGTCGTTTTCAGAACTGCTTTTTTCTGTTCACCCGCTTTCAGGTTGACAAGAAATACCAGTTCATCGGGTTTCCCGTCTATGTTTAAATCATCCATCTGCGAACTTACAATCTTACCATCAATAGACACTATCAGATTGATAAGTTGTTCAGAAGAGAGTAGGATCGATGAATCCAGTTTCACCACTACAGGCGCATCAATGATATCAACAGGATTTACATTTTTTATGCGAACTGTTTTTGTAAATGCCAATACGCTTGTACTTATGAATAGTACAAAACTCAGCAACAAGAATGGAAAGACTTGTGTCAACAACCGTACTTTATTTTCCATACATATTTTATGGATTATTAAAGAAAAAACCCTACAAACATATTGATTTGTAGGGTTTTTTAAGATTAATGCTAAAGGTTTTAGCTTTTTTGCGGAGAGAGAGGGATTCGAACCCCCGGAACCTCTCAGTTCAACGGTTTTCAAGACCGCCGCAATCGACCACTCTGCCATCTCTCCTTGCTTTCGTGTAAAGCGGTGCAAAGATACAGCTTTTTTCGGAATAGCCAAATCCGGCAGCTAATATTTTTAGTCAACAGATGCAATAAAGTTCGTATCTGAATTCGCTATATGTTGATAATTATACATTAGCAAGGTAAGCCTTCACATTCGACTCGATGCGGGCCTTTATATCATCTGTATTGGCTTTGTCGAAATTTTCTCCGCTGATATTTTCGAATAACTCGATGTAGCGTTCGCTAATGCCGGCTACAATTTCGTCGGTCATTTCAGGCACTGTTTGACCTTCTTTTCCCTGAAATCCGTTGTCCATAAGCCATTCTCGCACAAATTCCTTTGAAAGTTGCTTCTGGGCTTCCCCCTTTGCAAAGCGTTCTTCATAACCATCAGCATAAAAATAGCGGGAAGAATCCGGAGTATGAATTTCATCGATAAGATAGATTTTGCCATCTCGTTTACCAAATTCATATTTTGTATCAACCAATATTAATCCCCGCTGAGCAGCAATTTCCGATCCGCGAAGGAATAACTGCATAGTGTATTTTTCCAGTAATTCATATTCATCAGGAGCAACAAGTCCCTGTTTCAGAATTTCTTCTTTCGAAATATCTTCATCGTGTAAACCATATTCAGCCTTCGTAGTAGGAGTGATAACCGGAGTTTCAAAACGCTGATTTTCACGCATTCCGTCCGGAATTTTTACTCCACAAATCTCTCGAATCCCATTCTTATAGGCCCGCCAGGCACTTCCGCACAAATAGCCGCGAACGATCATTTCAACGGGATAACCTTCGCAACGCAGACCAACGGTAACCATTGGGTCGGGAGTGGCCAGTTTCCAGTTGGGAACAATATCGGCTGTAGCATCCAGAAAACGGGCAGCAATCTGGTTCAACATCTGTCCTTTAAAGGGAATCCCCTTGGGTAAAACCACGTCGAATGCTGATATGCGATCGGTGGCTACCATTACCAGTAAATCGTTTTTAACCGTGTACACATCACGGACCTTGCCATGATAGACGCTTTTCTGACCTTCAAACTGAAAATCGGTCGATGTAAGTGCTTTCATTGTTGTAACTAATTAATTGTTGTTTTCAGATAATGCGGTCTCGTGCTGCAGCACTAAATATTGGAGCGGATTATTCTCTTTCATCAATGTTTTTAATTGCTGATAGTTAATCATAACCTCAATTTCGTAGGCGTAACTCAGTGGTGCAATTTCATACGGATTAAACACAAAACAAATACCTTCATCATTGATGTAGAAGTTGCCATTCGGACGAATTGCTTCAATGGTGTAAATAGAGTTTTCATAACTATCGATGGTAGGCATTTCATCATTTTCTTTACTAATCCGCTGTACTTCAGCCCTAAGGAGCGCCGTGAGCTCTTCTTCATAGCCTGCTATAAAAATATCGTCTTCGGAAATCTGTTCACCGGTTTTTAAATCATAATTAAAGAAAAAACGGGTGCGGGTAGGGTGGTTGCCTCCAAAATCAACATCGCGAAGAATGCCATACGTGAAAATGTGTTCGTCATTAAGCAACGAGAAACCTTCCATGTAAAAGCTATTGTTTAAAACCAAAAAATCGGTTTTGCTGATTTTGTCAGCCACAAAGGCATTGTTGTTCAGATACTCCGCCTTCAGAGCAGCAACGAAGCTTGGTAAAATAGTGTCTTCGGGCATGGTAAGGTATTGTTCGCCAACTAGTTGGAGGTAGATTTCTGATTTTATCTTATCCAAAATCGAACTTTTAGTATATGCAACAGGCACTTCGATGGATAATTCGATGCTTAATGCACCGCGTGTCGTATCTTCGGTAAGAAACTGTTTATCAGTAATGGAACGAAGTTCTGTTTGAACGTTTTTAGGAGATGTCGGTTTAAAAATAAGATAAGCAGCAACGAAAATAAGCAGTAAAATGCTGATAGTCAATAAGAGTATTTTTTTATTCATATTATAGTATATAGCTGAATTTTCAAGTGCAAAGTTACAACAACAAATGTATATAATACATTAAAAAAATAAAATTATCAGGGTTATCTATCGTTTTTTTTATCTCTTCCACTTATATTTGCGTCGATATGAAGCAGAATCCACTTAAATATCAGTTTACCGCTTTGCTTGCAGCGCTATATTTTATTGTTGCAGGTATTGGTCACAATGTTGTTGACTACTGCTGCAACAGCTGTGAAACTGTTGGAATTGAGTTTATTGCACATCATTCCTGTAGTGAAGCGCATCATGCCGACCATGTAGAAAGCAATCATAATCTGGCTCATGATACTTGTTGTTCAACAGATTTATCTGCTGAAGATGCTGTAAGCGAGTGCCCGGTTGAAGGTAAATGTGAACTTACCCGCTTTCAACTCGATACCTTTTATTCGCTAACCACTGCAATTCAGCTTCAGGTTCCTGTACTTGAACTGGATACAACAGAAATGCCTTATGTTCGGCTCTCTGATTTCATCTGTCAGGCTGAAAAAATTCTTTACTATCCTCCTCCTGAATCGGATATTCAATCGGGAAGATCGATTCTGACTCAAAAATCTGTACTTGTGATTTAATTGATTTAAACACATCGTAACCTGTGGATTTAACTGCAGGATACTTCCGATGCAATTAAATGTGTTTTATCAATTAATATTACATTAGTATGAGATATATTATCTTATTTCAAATCTTATTTATTTCAAATCTTATTTTTGCTGTCGGTATCAGGGGAAAAGTAACCGACACAAAAGGTGTTCCTGTACCAGGTGTCAATATTTACTGGATAAATTCAGGTTCGGGAACTGTTTCCAATCTAAATGGAGAGTTTTCACTGGATCACCGCGATCAATCCGGCAAACTTGTATTCAGTAATGTGGCTTTCAGAAAAGATACTGTTCATGTACTACCAGATCAACAGCTGGTCAACCTTGCCCTGAAGGAGGTTATAGAGTTGCAGGAATTACAGGTGGTGCAAACTGCTCCCGGAACGTTTAAATCGCGTTTTACAGCGTTGCAAACCGAACGTATTACTGCACATGAACTAACCAAAGCGGCCTGTTGTAATCTATCCGAGAGTTTCGAAACCAATCCATCGGTTGACGTTGCTTATAGTGATGCTGCTACCGGAGCCAAGCAAATAAAAATGCTGGGTCTTTCGGGTTCTTATGTGCAGATGCTTACCGAAAATATTCCCAATTTACGGGGAATATCCTCTTTGTATGGGATGAGTTTTATTCCGGGCCCCTGGATTGAAAGTATTTCAGTTTCCAAAGGGACCAGCTCGGTACGAAACGGTTATGAGGCCTTGACAGGTCAGATTAATGTGGAATACAAAAAACCACATTTAAGTGAAATACTCTATGCCAACCTTTTTGCAAGTGATGCAGGACGATTGGAAGCCAATGTAACATCCGGTATCCGCCTAAACAAAAACTTATCAACCGGAATTATGCTTCATGCTTCAGATGAGTTGATGATGATGGACGACAATGGGGACGGTTACATGGATATACCCAAAATTCAACAGCGCAACATCCTGAATCGCTGGTTTTTTAACAATGGTGACTATACTTTTCAGGCTTTTGTAAAGGCCCTATCGGAGAAAAGAACAGGCGGAACGATGGATCAGCGTTATAAGATTGGTATTGAAACTGAACGCTACGAGTTTTTTTTGAAAAATGGCTATGTGTTTAATCATGCAAACGAAACCAGTCTGGGATGGATTGTCAGTGGCTCACTGCACGATCAGAACGGATTGTTTGGTAGGCGAATGTACAGTGGTCAGCAAGACAATATCTACAGCAATTTAATTTTTGAAACCAAACTGGCCGAACATCATAAAGTATCAACGGGTTTAAGTATTAATTACGATTCCTTTGATGAAGTTCTTATAGAGGATTTGGCTTCCAGCATGATCAATCCGAACTACAAAGCAACTGAATTAATAACCGGAGTGTTTGCTGAATATTCACTGCATCTCCACGAAAAATTCATTGGTATGGCGGGTATTCGGGCTGATTATTCTTCACAATACGGCACATTTTTTACACCCCGTCTTCACCTGAAATATACGCCCCGGAAAGCGATACAACTGCGTACAACTGTTGGTAAAGCGTATCGTTCACCCCGCATGCTGGCCGAAAACAATAATTACCTGGCCAGTAACAGGCAGTTTGTGATTGCTGAAAATCTTCCGCTGGAAGAGGCCTGGAATTATGGTTTCAGTATGCAGTCGTATATTCCGTTATTTGGTCGGGAGCTGAGTTTAACCGGAGAATGGTACTATACCGATTTTCAGAATCAGGTGGTGATTGATGTGGATCAGGATGCCCATAAAGTGCTGTTTTATGCTCTGAATGGTCCTTCGTATGCCCATAGTATTCAGGTTGAAGCTACTATGGAAGTGGTGAAAGGACTTAATGTTACACTTGCTCATCGGCTGAACGATGTTAAAACCACCATTAACGGAGAATTACGTGAAAAGCCACTTACCAGCCGATACAAAGGTCTGGCAACTGCCTCCTATACTACGCCTCTTAAAAAATGGCAGTTTGATTTCACAACGCAGTTCAACGGAGGAGGTCGTTTGCCTGATCCGGATGCATTTAATCCCCTTTGGAATAAAGAGTTTGATGATTATACAATTATTAATTCACAACTAACAAAATATTTTCGTACATGGTCGGTGTATGCAGGAGTTGAAAACCTGACCGGTTTTGTGCAGGAGAATCCCATTATTGATGTTGCTAATCCCTTTTCGGCCGATTTTGATGCCACGAACATCTGGGGGCCGACACACGGCCGGAAATTATACATTGGATTTCGCTGGTCTTGGGATCGCAACTGAACAAAATAGTCACTTTTTGCATTTATATATATTGAATCAATTAAACAATTAGTTATTTTTTTATGAAAACAAAACAAATTTTTTCGCTCATGCTGACGGTAGTTATTTTAACTTCGTCGATGGTTGTTGCTCAAACCAAATCGGGTAACGAAAAAGTAGTATTTGACGTAAACATGCATTGCGGTTCGTGTCAACAGAAAATTGAGAAAAACATCGCTTTTGAGAAAGGTGTTAAGGCGATGGAAGTAAGCCTTGAAAATAAAACAGTGGCCTTGACTTACGATGCTTCAAAGACTTCACCTGAAAAGCTTCAGGCTTCGTTGGTGAAATTAGGCTATACAGCTTCAGTGAAAGCGGATAAGGCTTGTGCAGGGGAGGTAGCTAAAGCTGGTTGTAAGGATTCAGGATGCAAAGAAAAAGCACTGACCGATGGCAAACAGGGATGTTGCAAGGACAAAGCTGTCGCAGGGTGCAAGGATAAAGCTACTGCCGGATGTAAAGACTCAGGATGCAAAGACAAAGCCCTGACCGATGGTAAAAAGGAATGCTGTAAAGATAAAGCTTCTGCCGGATGTAAGGATTCAGGTTGCAAGGATAAAGCTGCTGCAGACAAACAGGGATGTTGCAAAGATAAAGCTGCTGAAGGATGCAAAACTAAAACGGCTGAAGCTGTTAAAACTGAATGCTGCACTACCAAAAAAGCTGCATAATCAATAAAAATGGACACATCGTTTACCACTAAAGTAACGATTACTCCTCTTAAAGAGCCCATGGGATATCCGGATAACTGGTTATCACTGGGCTCTTGCTTTGCTGAGAATATTGGCCGGAAATTATATAATGCAGGCTTCAAGACCTGCCTGAATCCTTTTGGAGTGTTATTTAATCCTATGTCTATCGCTGAAACACTTCACCGCATTATAGATAATGTTCCCATAAAAGAAGAAGAGTTGTTTCAACAGGGTTCACTCTGGAATCATTTTCAATTCAGCAATCTTTATTCAGGAGTTGATCGGCGAGCTACCTTACAGACACTGAATAAGCAACTTGCGGAGGCATCATCATTCTACAAGAAAACAAATGTATTGTTGCTCACCTTTGGAACAGCCTGGGTATACGAAGTAAAAGAAAGTGGAGGAGTGGTAGCCAATTGTCATAAAGTGCCGGCAGCTACTTTTCGTCGACGCAGGCTTACTGTGACTGAAATTGTGAATACCTTTTCAGATCTTTTGCAAAAACTTCCTGAGGGAATACGTATCATTCTGACAGTAAGCCCTGTGCGACACTGGAAAGATGGAGCACATGAAAATACAGTTAGTAAAAGCACACTTCATCTGGCCATAGAAGAATTAATTGCCAGGTATCCTGACTCAATTGATTATTTTCCAGCTTACGAACTTGTAATTGATGAATTACGGGATTATCGCTTTTACAACGACGATATGATTCATCCTTCTGCAAAAGCTGTGGAGTACGTTTGGAATATGTTTAAAAACTGGGCGTTTACTAACGAAACTCGTTCTCTGATAGCAAAAGTAGAACAATACCGGAGCATGGAAAATCATCGTTCCATCCATCCTGAGTCTGACGAGAATAAGGCATTTATGAAAAAAACAGAACGACTTCGTCAACAGCTCATTCAACAGCATCCTGAATTAAACTTTTAAAAAAAAACCTCCTGCAAAGTTGCAAGAGGTTTTTTTATACCAGCTGTTATCCTTTTAATCAAGAACAATGGGTTTGTATTTCGGAACGAGTGATTTCATTACCACCCAACCAATCAGGTAAGCAACCGCACAGAATGAGAATACAATCAGGTATCCGGCTTTTTCGCCCTCAAATCCAAGCAGTACCATTGGTTGACGAACGTATTCAATTCCCTGGTTGATGTATTCCTGTGTCATAACTACTGTTTCACCGTTTACAATGCCGGTACCACGGGCAAAGTCGAACAGCATACCTGAACTTTTATTGATAAGCACCGAACCTAATCCTCCGGCCATACCACCAATACCAACAATGGTTGCAATTGCTCCCTTGGGGAACATATCACCTACAGTAGAGAAGATATTTGCCGACCAGGCCTGGTGAGCAGCACCTGCAATACCAATAATAATAATCGGGAACCAGTACGAGTAAGCTCCAAGAGGTTGTGCCAATAAGGCAAACAATGGGAAGAAGGCAAAGATAAGCATTGCTTTCATGCGGCCTGCATAAGGCTCCATTCCTTTTTTCTCCACCAGGTAATTGGGAAGCCATCCACCTACAATCGACAATAAGGTAATGAAGTAAAGTACAAATAAAGCCAGCTGTGCTTTAGGATCTGACGATTCGAGGCCATACACTGAACTAAGGTATGCGGGAGTCCAGAACAGGTAGAACCACCATACACCATCGGTCATAAACTTACCAAAAGCAAACGCCCAGGTTTGTTTGAAACGAATAGCCTGTTTGAACGTGATTTTCTTTGCATCAGCTGCCTTGGATGCTTCAGCACCTCCAACCACGTTATCGTGGTCCTGCAGGATGTAATCCAATTCCGCTTTGTTTACTTTCGGATGTACTTCCGGTTTTTTGTAAGCCCACTGCCACCAGCCCATCCAAATGAAACCAAGTGCACCAATAATAATAAATGCCGACTCCCATCCAAAGTGCTTAGCGATAACCGGAATAGTTACCGGAGCTGCCAGTGCACCAATGATAGCACCTGCATTGAAAATACTGGTTGCCAGCGCACGGTCTTTTTTAGGGAAGTACTCGGCAGTAGCTTTAATCGCAGCAGGGAAGTTACCCGCTTCTCCTAAGGCCAGTACTAATCGTGCAAAAATAAATAATACAACACTCACATTCAGAACTCTGGACACATTTTCGATTCCTGCAATAATTTCGCGGGCTTCTTCAAATCCTACAAACCAGTTGCCGGTGATAATTCCTGAAGTAGCGATGCCAGCAAATGCATGCAGTACAGCACCAATAGACCAAATGAAAATGGCCCACAAAAAGCCTTTCTTGGTGTCGAGCCAGTCGATAAACTTTCCGGCAAACAACATTCCGAAGGCATAAAATAGAGAGAACAAAGAGGTAATAGTTCCGTAATGGGTGTTAGTCCAATGGAACTCAGGAGCAATGAAATCCTTCCAGGTCAGCGACAATACCTGTCGGTCGAGGTAGTTGATCGTTGTCGCTACGAATAGCATGGCGACGATGTGCCATCGATACTGTGACATTTTTTCTGTCACTGCTTGTGCTTTACTCATTTTTTTTGTATTTAACTTGTTTATTAATTCTTCACTTTTTGAATAATAGCAATTGCCTCAGCACATAATTGTGTGATGCCTGCCCAGTCTTCGTTTTTCATCATTTCAGCAGGGAAGAGGTTGGAACCCATTCCCACACAGGTTACACCCGCCGAAAACCAGGCTTTCAGATTGGCTTCCTCAGGTTTTACACCACCGGTAACCATCAGGTTCGACCAGGGCATCGGTGCTTTCAGATTTTTTACAAAAGCAGCTCCCAGAACATCTCCCGGGAAAACCTTGCAAATATCGCAACCCATTTCCTGAGCAAATCCTACTTCTGTAACCGATCCACAACCGGGTGCATAGGGTACTAAACGTCGGTTGGCCACTTTGGCAACATCAGGATTAAAGAGCGGTCCAACAATAAAGTTGGCACCTAACTGAATATACAGGGAAGCAGTGGGAGCATCCACAATTGAACCAATTCCCATGATCATTTCCGGACATTCCTTGTTGGCAAATTTTACGAGTTCACCAAATACTTCGTGTGCAAAATCACCACGATTGGTGAATTCGAAGGCACGCACCCCTCCGTCATAACAGGCTTTTACCACTTTTTTTGCTACTTCGGCATCCTTGTGATAAAAAACAGGCACCAAACCTGTGGCTTTCATCGCCTGAATTACTTCTACTTTACTGAATCTCATTTGCTTGTATAGTATTAACGTGAAACACGACCTGAACCATCTCCGCCCATCAACGCTTCCACTTCAGTTACAGTGACCATATTAAAGTCTCCATAAATCGTATGTTTCAGACAGGATGCAGCAACTGCAAACTCAAGAGCCTTCTGATCGTCGTTCGTATAGGTAAGCAATCCATAAATCAAGCCTCCCATAAATGAATCACCACCGCCTACACGGTCAACGATGTGCGTTATGTCGTAATCTTTCGATATTTTTAGACTACCATCGGAATACAGACAACCTCTCCAGGTGTTATGATTAGCATTGATAGAGCCGCGAAGGGTAATAATAACTTTTTTAGCACGTGGAAATTTTGCCATTAATTGGGTACATACTGATTCAAATTCAGCAGCATTTACTTCACCACCGGTATGAGCAACATCAAATCCTTCCGGCTGGATTCCGAATACCTTTTCAGCATCTTCTTCATTTCCCAGAATTACATCGCAACCAGCTACCAGTGCCGGCATAACTTCCGATGCTTTCTTACCATATTTCCAAAGATTTTTGCGGTAATTTAAATCAGTGGAAACCGGCACACCCATCTCATTGGCAATTTGAATGGCTTCGAGGCAAGCATCTGCTGCTCCCTGAGAGAGCGCTGGTGTAATACCCGTCCAATGAAACCAGTCGGCATCTTTAAAAATTTTTCTCCAGTTTACCATACCAGGCTGAATTTCAGCAATTGCAGAATTGGAACGGTCGTACACCACCTTACTTGCACGTGCTACAGCGCCTGTTTCCAGAAAATAGATACCCATGCGATCGCCACCCCGGAGGATGTGCTGTGTGCCAACATTGTGTTTACGCAAATCCATGATGCACGAATCAGCAATGTCGTTTTTAGGTAAGCGGGTCACAAATTCAGTGTTCAATCCATAATTCGACAACGATACGGCTACATTGGCTTCACCTCCACCGAAAGTTGCATTCAACTGTTTTGCCTGACTGAAACGCTCGAATCCCGGAGTTGCCAGTCGCAGCATAATTTCTCCGAAAGTCACAATCTTTTTACTCATTTTTGTATATTCTTGTTGGTTGTTAAATTGGTTGACCAAAAGTACTTCATTTTTTTAAGCCCACCAAACATACAGCATTTTTTAAATATTTCGAGAGCAAAAATAAATATTTATACATTAAAATTGAAAAAAGTTGTTGGCATTGTTGTAGCTGATGTCTTCCACCATCTTACCAATGAAATCAATTTCGGAAGCTGGAAGCAAACCCTGTTCTACATCATTTCCTATCAGATTACACAAGGTACGACGGAAATATTCGTGACGCGGGTAGGAGAGGAAGCTTCGCGAATCGGTGAGCATACCTACAAAACGACTAAGCAGCCCGAGAACAGAAAGTGCATTCATTTGTTTTTCCATACCATCTTTCTGATCGAGAAACCACCAGCCCGATCCAAACTGAATTTTTCCAGGAACAGTTCCATCCTGGAAATTGCCAATCATGGTGGCAATCATTTCATTATCGGTAGGATTCAGATTATATAGTATCGTTTTGGCTAATTTATTATTGGTGTCGAGGCGATTGAGAAATTTCGACATCGCTTTGGCAGTGTTGAAAGTACCTATGGAGTCGAATCCGGTATCCGGACCTATTTGACGGAAATAACGGCTGTTGTTGTTACGAATGGCTCCATAATGAAATTGCTGTGTCCAGCCTTTTTCACAATCCATTTCTGCAAAAACAACCAGCATCGCCGATTTAAATTTCAGGATTTCATCTCCGGTTAGTTCATTTCCGCTGTATACCTTATTAAATATAGTCTTGATTTCCGCATCGGTATAGTCTTCAGCATAAAATTCTTCGATACCATGATCGGAAAGCTTACATCCCTGTTCTGCAAAGAAATCGTGACGAACCTGCAAAGCCTGAATCATATCGTCGAAGTTCGAAATTGAGATTCCGGAAACCTTAGACAATTGTTCCATATAGGCAATAAAATTCGCTGGAACTTCCACTGCCATGGCTTTATCGGGCCTCCATGTTGGTAACATTTTTATTTCAAATCCATCCTGACGGGTTTTTATGTGATGTTCGAGCGAATCAATAGGGTCGTCGGTAGTGCAAACTACCTGCACCTTGTAATGTCGCATCAGTCCACGGGCAGTAAAGGCCGGAGTAGCCAACAAAGCATTGCATTCGTCGTATATCTCGCGTGCTGTTTTCGGCGAAAGTAACTTTTCAATTCCAAAAGCGGTTTTTAATTCAAGATGTGTCCAGTGATACAGGGGATTGCGCATGGTGTAGGGAACTGTTTCAGCCCATTTTTCAAATTTTTCGAAATCCGAAGTATCCTTTCCGGTTATGTATCGCTCATCAATCCCATTGGTACGCATCGCCCGCCATTTATAATGATCGCCTCCCAACCAAATTTCGGTAAGTGTTTTAAACTGATGGTTGTTAGAAACCATTTCAGGTATTAGATGACAGTGGTAATCGATAATGGGCTGATGAGCTGCGTGTTCATGATATAAACGTTGCGCAGTTTCTGTCTGTAATAAAAAGTTTTGGTCTAAAAACGCTTTCATGATTTTTATACTTGTAAAGTGATTATTTATACCTAATTATACTTGTAATTAGATTGTCGTGTGCGGCCACGAAGGTACAACATTTTTTTAAAAACTGCATAGATTGGAAAAAATAAATTCACTTTTAACTTTTTCTAAAGAAAAAATCCTGATAAGCAAATCGATTCAATTTACTTATCAGGATTTTTGATTATTCGTAGTGGCAGGTACTAATATTGTTCTCTTTCGTTGGGGAAATCGCCTGTTTTAACATCTTCTACATAGTGCGCCACTGCTTCTTTCATGATTGCTTCGAGATTGGCATATTTTCGCAGAAAACGGGGAGAGAATTCATTGTTGAGACCTAACATATCGTGTACTACCAACACCTGACCATCTACTTGTCCACCAGCACCTATTCCAATAACCGGTATTGTAAGTTCTGATGCTACACGGGCAGCCAGTTTAGCCGGAATCTTTTCGAGTACCAATGCAAAACAGCCTGCGTCCTGCAACAAATGTGCATCGCGGATCAGTTTGTCTGCTTCTTCATCATCCTGAGCACGAACTGCATACGAACCATATTTATTAATTGATTGGGGCATTAGTCCCAAATGTCCCATTACCGGAATACCGGCGCTCAACACTCGTTTGATCGACTCAATTACTTCTTCGCCACCTTCCATTTTCAAACAGTCGCCATGTGTTTCCTTCATCACCCGGATTGCGGATGTAATGGCTTCGCGGGAATTTCCCTGGTAACTGCCAAATGGCATGTCGATTACAACCAGCGCACGCTTAACACCACGTACAACCGAAGTAGCCATAAAGATCATCTGATCCAGTGTCATCGGAAGAGTAGTTGCATTGCCACACATAACATTAGAAGCTGAATCACCTACCAGGATAACATCAATACCGGCACTGTCAATAATACTGGCCATCGTAAAATCATAGGCCGTTAGCATACTGATTTTTTCGCCCCGTTTTTTCATATCGGTCAAGCGCTGGGTAGTTACCCTCCTGATATTTTCATTATGTACTGACATATTATTTATCTATTTTTGCAGTCGCAAAGATAGCTAATTAATTTTTCAAACAAAAAATTGGCTGTTCTTCCAATATTTTAAATTTGATTTTCGAATCCCTCAACATATGATTTCTATAGAACAACTCCGGGTTGAATTTGGCGGTTCTCCCCTTTTTGATGACATAAGCTTTCTTATTAACCCGAAGGATCGTATTGCGCTGGTCGGGAAAAACGGTGCAGGCAAAACTACCTTGCTAAAACTACTTGCCGGAAAAATGTCGCCAACGAAGGGAACAATCTCCCTTCCACGAGATCTTACCATTGGTTATCTTCCGCAACATATGATCCATAACGAAGGGACAACCGTAATGGAAGAAGCTTCCAGCGCCTTCGAACATATTCATGTGCTGGAAAAGGAAATTGAACAACTGGGTGTTGAATTAGCTACCCGAACTGATTACGACAGCGACGATTATCATCGGATTATTGACAGGCTAACACATCAGCAGGAGCATTTGCAGATCATTGGGAACGGAAACTACGAAGCTCAGATTGAAAAAACGCTGTTAGGACTCGGTTTTTTGCGCAGTGATTTTTCACGTCCGTGTAATGAGTTTAGCGGGGGATGGCGCATGCGTATTGAACTGGCAAAAATTCTATTGATTCGTCCCGATGTTCTCTTACTCGATGAACCTACCAATCACCTCGATATTGAATCGATTCAATGGCTCGAATCATTTTTAATTGGTTGTGGTAGTGCTGTTCTTCTGGTTTCACACGATAAGGCCTTTATAGATGCAGTTACCACACGAACCATTGAAATTTCACTTGGTAAAATATACGATTATGCTGTAAACTATTCTGAGTACATTAAATTGAGGAAAGAACGACACGAGCAACAAGTGCGTGCCTACGAAAATCAGCAAAAGATGATTCAGGATACAGAAGAATTCATTGAACGGTTCCGTTACAAAGCCACAAAATCGGTGCAGGTTCAATCGCGTATTAAACAACTCGATAAAATTGATCGGATTGAAGTAGATATGGAAGATACTTCAAGACTTAACCTGAAATTTCCCCCTGCACCGCATTCAGGAATTATCCCACTAGAAGTGGAACACCTTTCAAAAGCATATGGTGACCATTTGGTACTGGACAATATTGGGTTGATCATTAACAGAGGCGAGAAGGTTGCCTTTGTCGGGAAAAACGGGGAAGGTAAAAGTACCCTGGTGAAATGTATTATGAACGAAATTGAATATTCGGGGAAGCTGAAGTTGGGGCATCAGGTTAAAATTGGCTATTTTGCCCAAAATCAGGCATCCTTACTCGACGACTCGCTTACTGTATTTCAAACTATTGATTATGTGGCTGTTGGCGATATACGAACCAAAATAAGAGATATTCTTGGTGCGTTTATGTTTGGAGGTGAAGCTTCCGATAAGAAAGTCAAAGTGCTTTCAGGAGGTGAACGTTCGCGCCTTGCCATGATTCGGTTACTACTCGAACCAGTAAATCTGTTGATTCTTGATGAGCCAACCAATCACCTCGATATGCGTTCGAAAGAGGTGTTGAAAGAAGCGATAAAGACTTTTAACGGTACTGCTATTGTCGTATCTCACGATCGTGAATTCCTGGATGGACTTGTTACCAAGGTGTATGAATTCGGAAATAAAAAAGTGCGGGAGCATTTGGGTGGTATTTACGATTTTCTGTTATACAAAAAGATGGAAAATCTTAGAGAATTAGAGATGAGTAATTTAGCTGTTAAAAATCAAAATTCTGATCATGCCCAAAAGCAAAGTTCGGAAAACAAACTAAACTACGAAGCCCGCAAAGAACTGAGCCGAAAGATACGAAAAGCAGAGAAAGAAGTTGAGGAAGCTGAAAAAGTCATTTCCTCGCTTGAACAGGAAATTTCCGCGATGGAAGCTAATCTTCAACAAGCTGAATTTGCTTCCGATCCTTCCTTTATTATGCGCTTACAAACAGTTCAACGCGATATGGAACACAAGCTCTACGAATGGGAATTACTTTGTGAGCAATTGGAAACCTTGAAAAACAATGAATAATGATGGGTACTCTATTTTTATTTCCTACCACACTTGGCGACTCACTGATTAGTGACGTTCTTCCCGATAGAAATACAAAATTGTTGGCTACCATTCAGCATTTTATAGTTGAAGATATCCGAACAGCACGGCGTTTTATTCGTAAATGCCTTCCTTTGGCTGCTATTGATGAAATGACTTTTTTTGTATTGAATCAACACACCCGTGCGGAGGAAATCAGTTCCTTTTTACAGCCTTTAATCGAGGGTCATTCAGTAGGTCTGTTATCCGAAGCCGGATGTCCTGCGATTGCTGATCCGGGGGCTGATGTAGTAGCGTTGGCTCAGGAAAAAGGCATACAGGTTGTGCCGTTGGTTGGACCTTCTTCTATTTTACTTGCACTCATGGCATCAGGTTTCAATGGTCAAAGTTTTGCATTCAACGGTTATCTGCCGGTACAACTGCCTGAAAAAATGAAAGTGCTGAAAAAACTGGAATCCAGAATTATAAATGAAAACCAGTCTCAACTGTTTATAGAAACACCCTACCGCAACAACAAAACGCTTTCCGATATTCTTACTCATTGCTCAGCAACACTAAAGCTGTGTATTGCGGCTGATATTACCCTCGAATGTGAATTCATCCGTACTTATTCGTTAAAGGAATGGAAAACAAAGGTTCCTGATTTAAACAAACGCCCAACTATTTTTATTTTGTACAAATAAACTGCACAAAGAAACGTGCTATGTGCAGTAGTTTCGATTAATTTTTTACCTTTGTGAAATTTTATATATTTGAAAAGCATGCACAAAGAAATCATTTTGCCGAAATTGACTCTAAAAGAGCTGGTTGAAAATGCAGTAAAAAATTTCTCAGAATTTCCCGCTGTGTCTTTTGTTGAAGGAACTCCACTTAATTATTATGAATTGGGCCGTGAAATTGAAAAGATTGCAGACTTGCTGGCCACCCTGGGTTTAAAAAAAGGAGACAAAGTGGCTTTATTTAGTCATAATATGCCCAACTGGGTAATTGCCTTTTTTGCAGTGGTTTCCAAAGGGATGGTCATCGTTCCTGTATTACCCGATTTTTCAGCGGAAGAAATTAAGAACGTACTCGATCATTCGGAAAGCAAAGTGTTGTTTGTAAGCGATCGGTTGGCATCAAGGATTGCTACGGATGCTGATCTTGTGAGCGTGATACGCCTCGATGATTTTACGATAGTAAGGGGTACTGTTCCGCTAATTCAGGAAAAATCTTCTAATCCCATTGTACAGGAAGATGAGTTGGCTGCCATTATTTACACTTCAGGAACTACCGGTCGTTCAAAAGGTGTAATGTTGACTCACAAAAATATAACCTTTATTGCTGCAGGTTCTTTCTATGTGTTTCCCATTAATCACGACGATGTGTTTTTGTCGTTTTTACCTCTTTCTCATACCTACGAAAATTCGATTGGAATGCTTTATCCGATTATGTACGGGGCATCCATTTATTACCTGGAGAAACCACCCACTGCTGCTGCTTTATTGCCAGCCCTGGCTAAAATAAGGCCAACAATGATGCTGTCGGTACCATTGATTATGGAGAAAATCTACAAGGTACAGGTTCAGGGTAAATTTTCAAAGAATCGTTTTGCATGGATTATTTATAAAACGCCTATTTTCAGAAAATTAATTCATAGGATAGCCGGGAAGAAATTGTATCAGACTTTTGGAGGACGGTTAAAATTTTTCGGAATTGGTGGAGCAAAACTGGATGCAAGAGTTGAACGTTTTCTCAAGGAAGCAAGGATGCCTTATGCTATAGGTTATGGATTAACAGAGACAGCACCTCTGTTGGCCGGAGCAGCACCGCATCAAACCAAATTACACTCGACCGGATACGCCATTCGGGGGGTTGAGTTGAGAATTCATGAGCCGGATAAAAATGGTATTGGTGAGATTTGGGCCAAAGGGCCAAATGTAATGGTTGGATACTATAAAAACCAGGAAGCTACCGATGAAGTTCTTACACCCGACGGATGGTTCCGTACCGGTGATTTTGGTAAGTTCGACCGTCGTAAACGATTATTTATCAAGGGTCGACAAAAGAATGTGATAATCAGTGCCGGAGGTGAGAATATTTACCCTGAAGACATTGAATCTGTTATTAACAATAGTCATTATGTGCTGGAATCGTTGGTGGTTGAGGAAGATGGTTACCTGGTTGCCAAGGTGTTACTCGATATTGAAAATATAGAAAAACAATACGAACATCTGAAGACAATCATTGAAGAAAAGAAAGAGCAATACCATGAATGGGTTGAACATCTGAAAAAAGACATTAATCACAAGCTCAATAAGAATTCTCAGGTTCGTAAAGTTGAAATTATGGATCAGCCATTTGAAAAGACAGCATCTCAGAAAATCAAACGGTTTCTCTATTCAAAACCTCAAAAAAAGAAGTAGTTCTTCTTAAAAAAATAAACGCCTCTGAAAAATGTAAAATTGTTCAGGGGCGTTTGGTATTTGTTGAAGTTTTTTTATCGCGAACGTTCGATATCCCGCTGCGCCTCTTTCTCTTTCAGGGAATTACGTTTGTCGTAGTTTTTCTTTCCTTTTGCCAGGCCTATTTCAATTTTAGCAAGTCCTTTTTCGGTAATAAATAGTTTTGTCGGGACTATCGTAAATCCCGTTTCTTTAGTAGCTCTGGAAAGTTTACGAAGTTCACGCCGTGTAAGTAATAACTTCCTGTCGCGTCTTACCTCATGATTGTTGTAGGTGCCAAAAAAATACGTGGCAATGTGCA
>JAVFAG010000029.1:0-3859 GCA_034002585.1 Paludibacter sp. | reverse complement strand
ATCGTAAATCCCGTTTCTTTAGTAGCTCTGGAAAGTTTACGAAGTTCACGCCGTGTAAGTAATAACTTCCTGTCGCGTCTTACCTCATGATTGTTGTAGGTGCCAAAAAAATACGTGGCAATGTGCATGTTTTTTACCCAAAGCTCGTCTTTAATAAATGTACAATAAGTATCAGTCAGACTGGCTTTTCCGTCACGTATAGATTTAATTTCAGTGCCGAAAAGCTGTATGCCGGCTACCATTCGTTCCATTATCTCGTAGTCGAACGTTGCCCGTTTGTTTTTGATGAGTATGTTGGAGCTTTTTCGCATAATTTGTATCAACTTCAAAAGGAAGTTACAAAAGTACAACAAAAATCTCAACCACCTTTTATAAGCTCATAAAATTGCCTTATCTTTGCTTTTTATATTCAAATTTAAAACTCCAACTACTAATATGAATGCAGAAATAAAGTTAACGGTAGCAGGATTGGTGTACAATCAAAGTGTTGCCGGCACCTATGGTCTTGTTTTATCAGAAGATGGTGGAAATCGTCGTTTTTCGGTAATGATTGGTGAGCCCGAAGCTCAATCAATTGCCCTTAAAATGAACAACCGTAAATCGCCGCGACCGCTTACCCACGATTTGATACTCACTTTGCTGAGTGTTTTTGGTGCACGCATGGAGAAAGTGTTGATTTATGAAATGATCAACGATGTGTTTTATTCTGAGCTACATATGCGAAAAGGCGATATGGCTATGGTGGTCGATGCCCGCACGTCGGATGCCATAGCGCTTGCCGTTCGATCCGAATGTCCGGTTTACATTAAAGAAGAAATAATGAATGTTGTTGCAATGGACATTGACCCGGCTTTAAATGAACAGTCGGCTACAGAACCGGATGAAGATGAAATAAGTGTCGATGCCGAACATATGACTCAGGAAGACCTGGAAATGCTCACATTCGACGATTTACAGGAATTGCTGAACTTAGCTTTAATGGAAGAAAAATACGAATTAGCAGTGAACATTCGGGATGCTATTCAACACAAAAAGAATGCGCAAAATGAGGCCTGAAATGGCTTGTTTAATTGAAAAAAAAGTAGTAATTTAGCGTGATTTTTTTGAATAGCTAAAAACCCAGAAATTAAAATGGATCAAGAGAGAATTATTAAGGTGAACATCGACGAGGAGATGAAATCCTCGTACATCGATTATTCAATGTCGGTGATCGTTTCCCGTGCGTTACCTGATGTGCGCGATGGTTTTAAACCGGTTCACCGTCGTGTGCTTTTCGGAATGAATGAGTTGGGAAACAACTCGGATAAACCTTACAAGAAATCGGCGAGAATTGTCGGAGAAGTGATGGGTAAGTATCACCCGCACGGCGATTCATCGATATATGGCACACTTGTGCGTATGGCACAGCCCTGGTCGATGCGTTACCCCCTGGTCGATGGACAGGGTAACTTTGGTTCGGTCGATGGCGATAGTCCGGCTGCAATGCGTTATACCGAAGCACGTTTACAAAAGCTGGCAGAAGAAATGCTGGTCGATATCAACAAAGATACGGTTGATTTTCAGCTTAACTTTGATGATACCCTTAAGGAACCAACCGTTTTGCCAACACGTATCCCCAATTTATTGGTAAATGGTTCGTCGGGTATTGCTGTAGGTATGGCCACGAATATGGCTCCGCACAATCTTTCCGATGTAGTGGATGCTATCGTTTCCTACATTGATGACCGCGAAATTGAAATCGCTGATCTGATAAAAATAGTAAAGGCACCGGATTTTCCTACCGGCGGTATTATTTATGGTTATGCCGGCGTTAAGGAAGCCTACGAAACCGGTCGCGGAAGGGTAGTTATCCGCTCAAAAGTCGACATTGAAACAGAAGCTTCAGGGCGCGATAAAATCATCGTAAACGAAATTCCCTATCAGGTTAATAAGGCCGAACTGATTCGCTCGATTGTAGGTCTTATTGAAGAAAAGAAAATTGAAGGTATTTCACATATCAATGATGAATCGGACCGTGAAGGAATGCGTATCGTGATTGATATTAAACGCGATGCCAACGCTTCTGTTGTACTCAATAAGTTATTCAAATATACCGCATTGCAATCGTCGTTCAGTGTAAATAATATTGCACTGGTGGGTGGTCGTCCACGGATGCTGAACCTGAAGGATCTGATTCATTATTTTGTTGAGCACCGCCATGAAGTGGTAATTCGCCGTACACGCTTCGAATTAAGTGAAGCTGAAAAACGTGCTCATCTTCTCGAAGGGTTTATGATTATACTTGATAACCTCGATGAGGCAATCCGCCTGATCAGGGAGTCGAAAACTCCGGAGGAGGCCCGCAACGCTCTGATGGAGCGCTTCGGCTTGTCGGATATTCAGGCCCGTGCGGTGGTTGAGATGCGTCTGCGTCAGCTTACCGGTATGGAACAGGATAAGCTGCGTGCCGAATATGCTGAAGTGTTGGAACTGATTGCCCGACTGAAGGACATTCTCGACAAGATTGAACTTCGTATGGAAATCATTAAAAATGAATTGCTGGAAGTAAAAGCAAAATTCGGGGATAAACGCCGTACCGAAATTGTGTATGCTTCGGAAGAATTCAATCCTGAAGATTTCTATTCCGACGATGATATGATCATTACAATCAGTCATTTGGGATATATTAAACGTACAGCACTTGCCGAATTCCATGCCCAGGGCAGGGGAGGTGTTGGTTCCAAAGGCAGCGATTCAAGGGATGAAGACTTTATTGAATATATTTATCCTGCATCGATGCACAATACCATGATGTTCTTTACACAAAAAGGACGATGCTATTGGCTCAAAGTGTATGAAATTCCCGAAGGATCGAAAAATTCAAAAGGACGGGCTATTCAAAACCTGCTCAATATCGAATCCGACGATAAAGTAAATGCGTTTATTCGTGTAAAAGGACTCGATGATAAGGAATACATTACTTCCCATCATTTGATTTTCTGCACCAAAAGCGGGGTGATTAAAAAAACGTCACTGGAAGCCTATTCCCGTCCACGTCAGAATGGTGTGATTGCCATCAATATCCGTGAAGATGACCAGGTAATTCAGGTTCGAATGACCGATGGAGATTCTGAAATCATAATGGCCAACCGTAACGGTCGTGCTATTCGTTTCCATGAATCAAAAGTACGTGAAATGGGACGAACGGCAACCGGCGTGAAAGGTATGCAAATCGATGAAGATGGCGAAGATGAAGTGGTTGGTATGATTTGTGTTAAGAAGGACTCCGGCGAAACCATCATGGTGGTATCTCAACAGGGATATGGTAAGCGTACCTTACTGGATGACGAAAACGGAGAAGCGGTTTATCGCATTACCAACCGTGGTGCTAAGGGCGTTAAAACACTGAATGTTACCGAAAAAACAGGTAAGTTGGTGGCTATAAAAAGTGTTACCGACGAAAACGACCTGATCATCATCAACAAATCGGGAATTACTATTCGTTTGCGGGTGGAAGACATTCGTGTGATGGGACGCGCCACGCAGGGTGTAAGGTTGATTAACCTGGAAAAACGTAACGATGAAATTGCATCGGTATGTAAGGTACAATCGGAAAAAGAGGAAGAACTGCCTGAAACAGTTGAATCAATGGATGAAACTGTAATTGAACCCAATACTGATGCTGTAAATGAAATTAACGACAACATAGAATAATAAAGCATTAACATCATTAATTAAATTAGACAAAAATGAAAAAAGTCATTCTATCACTTTTTTTAATCCTGAGTGTTTCTGCAGTCTTTGCACAAAAAAAGAATGTATCAAGGGCTAAGAACCTCAGCTTAATGGAAACTCCCGATTTTAAGGGAGCGCGCGAAGC
>JAVFAG010000028.1:0-32299 GCA_034002585.1 Paludibacter sp. | reverse complement strand
ACTCACGCGACTTTACCTTTGTGGCCAATGTGGTGCAGATGAACCTGCTGGCCATGACCACCACAAATTCTGAAGCGGTGAATACCGTGTATAATACTGCCTTCGGTGAACGCAATACCTTGCTGCAATTAGTGGGCTATTTAAAAGAAATTCTTTCGGAATACGATCCGGCCATTGCTTCGGTGGAGGTGATTCACGGTCCGGAACGCTCGGGCGATATACCGCACTCGCTGGCCTCTATTGATAAAGCGCGGCGACTGCTCAACTATAATCCGGCATACTCGCTGCGACAAGGACTGCAATTAATGATTAATGAGTTAATGATTAATGATTAATTGTCGGGACGTAGAACGTTTTTACATGTTGGAGAGAGTTGTATTTTTAAGATTGGGCGCTGTTAGTCTGCTAAATGCACCCATTTATCATTAATAATTTATCATTAATCATTATTTATGAGGATTGCTGTGATCGGTTTGGGTTATGTAGGTTTACCACTGGCCCGTTTGTTTTCGACCAAATACCCGACTGTTGGGTTCGATATTAATAAGAAGCGCATTGCGGAATTGATGCAGGGCCATGATGCGACACTGGAAGTGGAGGATGACTTGCTGCAGGAAGCCATCAACAAGCATGGTTTTATTTGTACCAACGACCTCGACGCTATTCGCGATTGTAATTTTTACGTGGTAACTGTTCCCACGCCTGTGGATGCCAATAATAATCCCGACCTCACACCCCTGTACAAAGCCAGCGAAACGGTGGGCAAGGTAATTTCAAAAGGCGATATTGTGGTATATGAATCGACCGTGTATCCCGGCGTTACCGAAGATGAATGTATTCCTGTAGTGGAAAAGGTTTCGGGTCTGAAATTCAATGTGGATTTCTTTGCCGGCTATTCTCCTGAGCGTATTAATCCGGGCGACAAGCTTCATACCGTAGAAAAGATAAAGAAAGTGACCTCGGGTTCCACACCTGAAATCGGCAAGTTGGTGGATTCGGTGTATGCATCGGTAATCACTGCCGGAACTCACTTAGCTCCTTCGATGAAGGTTGCCGAAGCTGCCAAGGTGATAGAAAACTCGCAGCGCGACATCAACATCGCCTTTGTAAACGAGCTTTCGAAGATTTTTAATAAGATGGGTATCGATACCAGTGCCGTGCTCGAAGCGGCCGGGACCAAGTGGAACTTCCTTCCCTTTAAACCCGGACTGGTGGGGGGCCACTGCATCGGCGTGGATCCCTACTACCTTGCTCAGGCTGCACAGCGTTTGGGTTACAACCCCGAAATCATCCTGGCCGGTCGCCGCATGAACGACGGCATGGGCGAATACGTAGCCAGTCAGGTGATAAAGCTGATGCTGAAAAACGGCATTCAGGTGGTTGGCTCTCCTGTACTGATTCTGGGATTCACTTTTAAGGAAAACTGCCCCGATGTTCGCAATACCAGGGTGGTGGATATCATAAAATCCCTGAAGGAATATAACATTACGCCGACTATTTACGACCCCTGGGCCAATCCGGCCGAAGTGCAGCACGAGTACGGTGTTACAACCGTTTGCGAACTGCCTGCTAGTCGATTCGATGCGGTTATTCTGGCTGTAGCCCACGACGAATTCCGCACGCTGGATATTGCATCACTGAAAACAGAAAAAGCGATAGTGTACGACGTGAAGGGATTGCTGGCTGAAGCGGACGGAAGGTTGTAGAAGAGTAAGATATGCTGTATCCCGAAACTTGCAGGTTGTAGGTTGAGCTGCTGTACAGGCTGTTAAACTTTTTGATTCAGTGGGCTTTTCAACGAAAATTATTTATATTTGCAAAAATTTGTTTTTAACCGTTGGGTGCTTCAAATCAGATTCTGTGATGTTTTGAAACGACCAGCGTGGCGTTGTGTACGCAATTTGTTAGTGGGAAAATTAATAATGAAAAAAATATTGTTCTCCGTGTTGATGGCGGGGATGGTGGTTCAGATGCTTGCTCAGTCACTACCGGTGGGCTTGCCTGTGGTGGAAGATTACCTGCGTCGGCAGCAGTTACTGGGTGACAGTACCTATCCGGCGTCGCTGATGATTCGACCCAGTTACGGCTACAACGATTATTCCATAGGATCCAATAGCGAGGGCTATGTTGGTTTCGGGTCGTCGCGCACCGGGAATGCAGATAACCAGTCGGTACCAGCACAAATAAACAGTAGGGGAAATGCTTCCGGAGCTTTTGTACTCAGGGCCATGCCACTGGTGTGGAAACAACAGTACATTTCCGATCACCCAATTATGGGATTGAACGATGGGGCGATGATTCCGGCGCGGGGTTATCAAACTCTGGTGTCAGGCGGTTTCTTTGCAAGACTAGGCATCCTGTCACTTCAGCTGATGCCCGAATTTGTGTACGCACAAAATCTTCCCTTCGATGGTTTGCCACATGAACTGAACAACAAGGTGTGGTCGGTATACAATTCAGTCAAAAATGTAATTGATTTGCCTGATCGTTTCGGGGAGGAACCTTACCGGAAAGTCTTTTGGGGACAAAGCAGTCTGAGACTTACCTATAAGTCATTGTCGCTGGGTGTTTCAAATGAAAACCTGTGGTGGGGGCCGGGGACGAAGAATACCCTTTTGATGACCAATAACGCACCAGGATTTAAACACATCACCTTGAACACTGTAAAGCCGATAGTAACACCTATTGGCAAATTTGAAGGACAAATAGTTGGCGGACGGCTTGATAATTCCGGCTTTCCCGGGGTCGACTCGGTGAGTCTGGCACAACACGGCATAAGACCCCGGCAAAAAAGAGATGAATGGCGCTATATAAACGCCATGACTGTAACCTACGAACCGCGCTGGATACCTGGATTGACACTGGGTGGGGTTCGTAGTTTTACGATTTACAACGGTTCCATTACCGACAATTACCGCACATATCTTCCCTTGCTTGAGCCATTGTTGAAAATTAGCGTGGGAGCCCCCGAATCCGACACCATACCTTCCGATCAGATTGCTTCGGTATTTGCACGATGGGTGATGCCGGAGTCGCACTCGGAAGTATACCTCGAATACGGAAGGGCCGACCACAGTTGGGATATGACCGATTTTATCCTTGAACCGGGACATTACCGGGCCTATGTACTGGGACTCCGCAAGTTAGTTCCTCTGGTAAGGCGTAAAAACGAATACATCGATATTCACCTGGAAATTACCGAGCTGGGGCGCAATCTGATATCAAGTCTGCGCAAGGCAAACAATCCTGCTGTGTGGTACATACACGGACAGGTGCGGCACGGTTATACGCATAACGGTCAGATTCTGGGGTCGGGAATTGGTACCAGCAGCAATATGCAAAGCCTGAATATCAGTTGGGTGAAGGATTATAAACGCATTGGTTTTGAACTACATCGCCTGGCTCACGACGAGGATTTATGGGCTTACATGACCCAGAATACAGGGTATGGGGATTACCGTACGCACTGGACTGATGTGGGAGGGGCGTTCGTCGCCGACTGGAACTTTAGAAATCTTCTGGTGAATTTCAAATTTCAAACTATTGGTTCCATCAATTATAAGTATTTTTATGATCCCATTCCCAGCGATCCCCCTTTTTGGTGGGACAGGGGCCCTGTACGCTACAATATGCATGCAGCCCTTTCGCTGGTGTACCTTTTATCCACTAAAAAGCATTAAACATGATGAATAAACAAACAAAACTACGATTTCTGCTGGTAACGGCGCTGATGATGATCGCAGTGGTCACCTCCGCTCAGAATATACCTGTGAACGTAATGCAAATGGCTAATGCGGAGCTCCGGAAACGGGGTCTTAATGAAGCCGAAGTACGTGAGCGGCTGCTCAGGGAAGGGATCAATGTGGATGCCATCCGCCCTGCCGAATATGCACAGTATCAGGAACGGGTTACGGCTATTCTCGACGAAATGGAAACAGAGAAAAAAACGGGTTCTGTTTCACCGACGACAAAGCAGGTCCAGGGCAGTACAGATTATTCACAATCGAACGACCCTAATTATTCCTCGGAAGGAGTACCATCCACATGGAAAAGCACCCGGCAGGAAACTACACAGCCCGGCTGGAATGTCCTGCCACAACAGGGAGCTCAGCAGTCGGGGACAAGCACACGATCAGGTAACACAACACGCACCGAATCGCAACAGAGTGTTCAGCCCCGAACTTCTACTACCCGGGCTAAAACAATGGCTCAGTTAAAAAAGGAAGCCGAAGCCCGTAAGCAGGGAGTCAAACTGCCGCTTGAGGATATGATAGAGGATAGTTTGCTGGTGGAGAAAATTGATAGTAGTAGATGGAAAACACGCATCTATGGGCATGATTTATTCAGCAACAAAACCTTTAAAGTGATTTCTGCAACTGATGCCAAACAGGTTCCCGACAGCTATATTCTTGGGGAAGGAGATGTGATTCATATTGCAATTTTTGGTGCTTCACAAACCGATATTCAGCAGCGTATTGCGCCCGATGGATCGATTAAACCCTCAGCCTCGTCGCGTATCTTTCTGAAGGGATTAAGTCTGGCCCAGGCCCGCAACGTGATTAAAGAGTCGCTATCGCGTTCATATCTCTTCCGCGACGATCAGTTTGCAGTGTCGGTAGTCACAGCACGTACTGTATTGGTAAATGTGCTGGGAGAAACTACTCAAACGGGAGGTTTTTATCTGTCGGCAGTGAATTCAGCCCTCAACGCACTGAATGCAGCCGGCGGTCCGTCCGAAATAGGAACTGTACGTAATATTCAATTGATACGTGGAAATAATCGCCGCATCATCGACCTCTATGAGTTTATGAACGATCCTGTGGTGTTTTACCGCATGGATTTGCAAAACAACGATATTATCTATGTGCCGCCCATCAACAATGTAGTGCTGATACAAGGTGCAGTGAAGCGTCCTATGCGTTATGAGATGCTCGAAAAAGAAACCCTGGCCGACCTGGTTCGTTATTCCGGGGGACTTGCAATGAACGCAAATCCCGATTATGTACAGATTCAGCGCTACACAGCTGGCGAGGAAAAACTGTTCGAATGGAACCTTTCCGACGTGATGACGGGAATTGTCAAAGTGGACTTGCGCGACGGTGATATTGTGCGTATTCTTTCGGTTAAACAGCCTGTCGAGAACTTCGTGGAAGTAGAAGGTAGTGTCCATTTTCCCGGAAAATTCGACCTCCAGGCCAATGTAACGCTGGGTACTGTGCTTGATAAAGCCCGGATGAATTCGAAAGCCCGTACAGATCTGGTATTTATTGAACGTACACTGGCTGATAAAACTGTAGAGATGATGTCGGTTTCGCTGGCAGAAGGAAGCGATGGCCGTCAGGTTCGGTTGGCACCAAAGGATAAAATCAGGGTGATGGAGCTGTCAGAATTCGGACGTTCGGATACCGTATTTGTAAATGGAGAAGTCAACCGTCCTTTCCGCCGTGTACTATCGGTAAACAACCGTCTGACTGTAAACGAAGCGGTGAATTTTGCCGGTGGACTGAAACTGAATGTGTTTCCGGTGGCATATATCTTCAGAAAAAATCTTACGAATCCGCAAAAAATGAATTACCTGCGTATCGATCTCACCAAAGACGGAGAGACGCTTCTGCAACCTGGCGATTCATTGAATATCTACGATAACAGCACCTATTCAACCATTGGTCAACTGAGTATTTCGGGAGCAGTGAAGCGTCCCAATATTTTTACCTACGATCAGTCGTTAACATTAAAAGACATGATTATGAATTCCGGAGGTTTTAATGTCGGTGCTGCCTACAACCGAATTGAGGTATTCCGGGTGGTATTATCGCAAACTGAGCGTACAAGGCTTCATATGATTACACTTCAACTCGATTCAGCCTACAACCTGATTTCTCCGGCAAACTTTAGCCTGCAACCCTACGACCATGTAGTGGTGCGAATGACCCCCGACTTCACATTGGGGCGCACAATGGAAATCAACGGGCAGGTTCGGTATCCGGGTATCTATGTGCTGGAGTCACGCGAAACAACATTATCGGATGTGGTGCAAATGGCCGGTGGTTTGCTCGAGGATGCTGACCCTTATGGCGCACAATTGTTTCGAACCTATAAAAACAGGGGAAATGTAATCGTGCAGCTCAACAAGGCTATGCGCCGGGGTGCTAAACTAACCTATAATCCTATTATGTTTGAGGGTGATGTTTTGAATATCAATCGAATGGAAAACACAGTAACGATTATGTCGGAAGGAACCCGCATTGCTCAGTATTCGCCCGATCCTGAAGCTGAAGATTCGATGAAAGTGGTAATCTATCAGGGCGGTAAATCGGCAGCCTGGTACGTTCGTAATTTTGCCGGAGGATTTCAGAAAAATGTGGATAGGAAAAGCGTTAGTGTGACCTATGCCAACAATCAGATGCAATCGACCAAGAACATCCTGTTCTTTAAAAAATATCCCCGTGTGGAACCAGGTTCTGTTATAACCATGAAAATGGATGAAGAGAAAATTGAGAAGCAATCGAAACCCCGTGATCCGGGTAAATTTGAATCAACATTATCCACCAGTTTGTCGACTCTGATGTCGACCTTGTCGATTATACTATTGTTGAGACAGTTAAGTAATTGATCGTATGGCTACAGAACAAAATCCACTCCCTTCCTACCTGCCTAAGTCAGGAGATGAACAGAATGATTGGGTAACGCTGACCCGCAAGTTATGGGAAGGTCGCCTTACCTTGGTACTTACCGTATTTGTCGGTGTGTTGATTGGTGTTGGAGTGGCTTTCCTGATAAAACCGGAGTATACTTCAACGGCGGTGTTGGTACCTCAGACTACTTCGCCTTCGCAATCGCAGTTGAGTGGTCTGGCGTCGCTGGCAGGGATTAATATCGACTTGTCGCAGGGCAATGAGCTGTCGCCAATGGCTTATCCCAAAATTGCCGGCAGCATTAATTTCAAGCTGGAGTTGATGAATACGCCTTTCGATTTTGAAGACTTCGCCGAACCTGTTTCCTTGTACACCTATTTCACAAAGGGTAAATTTAAGAAAGATGCAGTTACGGATGAATCACGGCAGGTTGATACGGCTATGGTGAACCTTACCCGCGAGCAGGGCAAGGTAAAGCGCTGGCTCGACAAGAAAATATTCTTAACAGTGGACAAAAAAGATGGCTTTCTGACCTTGAAGGTAAGCATGCCCGAACCGTTGGTGGCTGCTCAGGTGGCAAATAAGGTGCAGGAAATGTTGCAACGGGATGTTATCAGGCTGCGAACCGAAAAAGCCCAGACCGATCTTGAATTTATTCAGGCGCGATATAATGAAGTAAAAGCAGAAGCCGAAAGTTATCAGGTAGGCGTTGCGGCCGGCTCCGACCGGTTTAAGGACCTGGTGAGTAATTTGCCCAGGGTGGGTAATACACGTCTTCAAACTCAATATAATATTGCAAATAGCGTCTTTCAGGAACTGGCCAAACAGCTGGAGCAGGCGAAAATTCAAGTGATGCGCGATACGCCCGTGTTTACTGTAATTGAACCGGCATCGGTACCTTACGAGAAAAGCAGCGTGCGACGGATTTTCATTGTTGCGTTGTTTGCACTTATGGGAGGTGCCGCAGGATTGGCTATCGTGATGCTTCGCGACCACATGTCGACTCTTAAAGAACGTTGGAAAAATGCAGCCAAAGCTTGAAGAAGGAAAAGCAAATCGTACCGGAATGGAGGAACAAATGCAACCGGATGCAGGTGTGGAGCTTGTAACAGATGCGGACAACACCCCCTTTTTCACGGTGGGAATCCCTGTCTGGAAAAGCCGTTTCCTTGCCGAAGCTATTGAAAGTGTTCTCAAACAACGGTTTTCCGACTTCGAATTGGTGATTGTTGATGATGCTTCGCCTGACAATATCAAAGAGTTGGTGATGGCTTTCAAGGATTCGCGCATTCGCTACTTTCGAAACGAGAAAAATTTCGGTGCACGATATTTGGTAGATAACTGGAATGTTTGTCTGAAAAAAGCCCGGGGACGCTATTTCCTGCTGTTGGGCGACGACGACCGACTGGAACCCGATTGCCTTGAGGAATTTTCGCGCCTTATTGCCGAATATCCCGGTCCGGAGGTGTACCATTGCCGATCCCGTCTGATTGATGAACACTCGCAACTGATTGGTTTTACTGAGTCGCGACCTCCGTTTGAAACCATTTACGACATTATATGGCACCGTGTTAAAGTGCTCAGAACACAGTTTGTTTCCGATTTTGTGTACCATCGCGAAGCCCTGTTGAATGCCGGGGGATATTACCTGCTTCCTATGGGCTGGGTGAGCGACGACATTACTTCCTATCGGGCTGCGAAAGAAAAAGGGATGGTACATACCCAACAGGCGGTAGTGAGCTATCGCTATAGTCGACTGACGATGTCGAACTCGGGAAGTGTATTTCTGAAACTGGAAGCTATCGCAGGTGAGCAGCAATGGCTGGAAGATTTTCTGCAGCAAGTCCCAGATCACCGCGATGAACGGGTAAAGCACCGGAACCTTCAAAACTACATACCCCGCTACATCCGTAAAAAGCGAATTGAAACCCTTGTGCTATGGGGTAGTTGGCGCGAGCTGATGCAGTTTAGCCGATTGCTGAAATTGGGATTGCGCAGTAGCGATCTGTTGGCTGCCGCTGTACTGAAATGCAGAAATGTGATTACTAAACGCCTGATGTACTAGTCCTATGTCGAAGTCCTTCTACCTGTTCATAGCCCTGGTGCTGGGCGTCAGCTTCTGGGAACTGGTGCCCATTGCAGGCATTTTCAATTCGAGCACTGTTCCGGTGATGATGGCAGTATGGATGGTAGTGGGGGTGGTTTACTTCCGGAAACTTCCGGAAACCTACGATGTATTCAATTTTAGTTCGTATCGAAAATATTACTACTGGCTGTTTGCGGGTATTATTCTTTCCATTATTCCTGCCTGGTTCTTTTGGAAACACGAACTGTGGATGAGTGTGCTGGTGAACCGCGGCCTGATTGTGTACCTTTTTATTCCGGTATTGTTTCGCATTAAACCTACTGATAAGGATATTATGAGGGGCATCGTGTATTTTGCTATCCTTTACATGCTGGTGTGGGTAATACAGGCAGTACTGATGCCAATTCCGATTACGATGACTTACCTGACCCGTGTGACGCTGGGAGGGCAATTTGAAGTGGAGCCCAATGAGTTTGGGATGCTCATACCGGGTTATCCGGCAATGCTTTTGCTGCTTTACCTGATGATGCAGCAATTCAGCGAAAATGCTACTCTGAAAACGTTGATTCCCATGGTGGTGATGTATGCTGTATTTTTTCTGCTGCAAAACAGGGGAACCTTGTTTTTTGCCTCAGGAGTGATGATGTATGTATTGCTGATGATGAAATCGAAGTATAAGCCGTATCATTTGTTACTGTATACCCTGGTGGGTATTGGTGTTCTGGTATCAACTTCCGATACCTGGCTGGCGTTGATTCAGGAAACACAGGAACAGGCAGCCGACCTTGATTATAACCGATGGAAGGCACTTCGCCATTTTGTATTCGAATATTCACCCAACTGGCTGTGCTACATCCTCGGCAATGGCCGGTTTAGTTTTCATACTGATGCAGGTGCTAATATTCTGGCGCTGTCGATCGATGGCTACGACCAGACTGATATCGGTATAATCGGTTTGTGGAGTGTATACGGAATATTACCCGTAATGGTTATTTACACCATCGTGTTTCGCATCATTGCCCGCCGCGATTTTCCGTTTTATATGAAAGCGCTCGCTTTTCATATGTTGATGATCCCCATTGCCTGGAACTTTATCTCTGGTGATGCGATGGTGCTGGTGTTGTTCATTTATTTGTATGCGTATTATTCGGAAAGCAGTAAGGTTATGTCAGAACAGCTGAGTTCATGAAAAAATTAGTATACATAAGTCCTGAATTTTTTTTTGATACCGATGAACTGGTGTTGAGTCATTTGTCACGAACGTATTCTGTGACATGGATAGCACTGGTTCCTATGGCTGGCCAGCGCCGACGTGAGCGGGTTGAAATAGAGAATATGGCAGCCCGGGCCGGAGTGACCCTGCTGTTGAAGGAAATGTCCTGGCGCCGCAGAAGCTGGCGACAATTGGTGTTTGATTATCGTTTGCTACAGGAAGTAAAAAGCTTAGGTGCTGATTTGCTGTATGTTGAAGAATTAGCTGATTTCTATTTTTACCTTTTGCAGCCTTGCTTTTTACGAAATGACCATACTGTTTACGCGCTGCATGATGTGGTGCCTCATAGTACCGGTAAAGGAATGAAAGTTTGGCTTGAAAATACCCGGTTTGCTTTTACCCGCTACCTGTTGATGCAATTTGGCCGCCACTTTCAACTCTTTTCACGCACCGAATATCAGAAGTTCAGGCAGCTTTATCCGGCAAAAAACGCGTTTTTTACCCGACTGATGTTGCGCCGGTTTGGTGATTCGACATGCACACCCGGTGCAGTAACCGATCAGTGCAGGTTGCTTTTTTTTGGAACCATCGAATATTACAAAGGACTTGATTTGTTGATTCAGGTGATGGAGGAGCTTCTGAAGGAAGGTCACCAGCGACTGAGTCTTACAGTTGCCGGTAAAGGGGCGTACTGGAGGGAATGTGTTCAATTTGTACACCATTCTGATTTTTACAATCTGAACATCCGGTTTATTCCCGATGAGGAGATTCCAGATTTGTTTTCGTCACATCATTTTCTGGTACAGCCTTACCGCGATGCCAGTCAGTCGGGGCCCCAGATGATTGCACTTCAGTATGCCTTGCCGGTAATCGCTTCAGATACTGAGGGGCTGAGTGATTTTGTCGTGGATGGATCTACTGGTTTCCTGTTCGGACAGGGCGACCCTCAGGCATTAAAGAAAGTGCTTTTGAGCTGTTTGACTATGTCGCAAAACGAATACGAAACCATGCGAAATAAACTGGAACATTGGACCAGTGTTCACTGCAGTGAGGAGGAGACAATGGAGCGCTATCTTCGGTTTTTTAATTCATTAAAGTAGTGATATCGATGAAAGATAAACTTCCAGAGGTGATGATGGTAGCAACTGCGCGGAGTACACGGGGTGGATTGGCTTCGTACCTGAAAGCGCTGGAACAGCAGCCTCTGTGGCAACGTTACGGTTGCGAATGGATTGAAACCCAGATCGACCGAAATCTTCTGCTGAAGCTTTTTTACCTGATTCGGTCCTTTTTTCAGTTTTTAGTAAAAGCTCACCGGTTCGATATTATACACATGCACACCGTTCCCGGTCATTCTGTGATGGTACAGATGCCTGTTTTTTTGCTGGCGCGCCTGCTGAGGAAAAAGATTATTTTACACCTGCATGTGAGCGATCAGCTGAAAGCTTTCACTCAAAATAAACCTTTTCATTTTGTGCTAAACCGTGCCGACAGGGTGATTGTTTTATCGCAACAGGCGAAAACATTGCTTGCTGAAATCTACAGAGTGTCGGTACAGGTGGAGGTGGTACACAATGCCAGTAGGGAGTATTCACGCAGAAAGGAGGTGAACAGGGAAAATATTATCCTTGTGGCGGGAGTCCTCGATCGAAACAAAGCCTATGATGTAATGATACGTGCCTTTGCAAAAGTATCGCCCCGCTTCCCTGAATGGAAGCTTGTTTTTGCCGGTTTTGGTGAGATTGAAAAAGCCCGCAGTCTGGCTCATGAGCTGGGAGTGTCACCTAAGGTGGAATTCCCGGGATGGGTGAGTGGCTACGATAAAGAAATATTATTCAGTAAGGCAACAATTTACTGTTTGGTTAGTTATAATGAAGGATTTCCGGTAGCAGTGCTGGAAGCCTGGTGGTACGAACTTCCGGTGATTTGTACACCTGCCGGTGGACTGGCCGATGTGCTTAAATCTGGTGAAAATGCCCTGGTAACTGAACCCGGCGACGATGCTCAGCTTGCAATGCACCTGGAGCGGTTGATGACCGATCCGGAGTTGCGTGGCTCACTGGCAGCAGCATCGCACCAATTGGTAAGGGAACAACTTACACAAGCGAAAATGAACCAACAACTGGAGCAGATTTACACACATTTAATTCTGTAGCGTATTAATGAAAAAATATTTTGAGATACCTTTCGAGTTCAACCGCGATAAACTGGAGAAAATGATAGAGGAGCAGTCGCTAGCTTCGAAGGGATACTGTTGTTTTGTAGATAGTTATGTGTTGGTGTCGGCCCTGCGAAAAGAGAATGGACTGATGGATGTGTTGAACCAATCGACGGTGAATGCCTGCGATGGCAGTTATATCGCCCTGTTTGCGTCGCGCTTGTACCACGAAAAGCTCAGTGCCTACAACGGACCAGAGTTTTTTGCGAAATACATCTATCATCCCGACCGTCATTGTATTATCGGAAATACCGAAGATGTATACAGCAAGATAAAAGCGCGCATGAACAAGGAAGGGTTTAATTGTGATAATGTACTCTATATCAGCGTTCCGTTTCAACGGGTCGAATATTTTGACTACGAGATGATGGCCAGTGAGATCAATGCCTTCGCACCCCGTTATATCTGGGTGTCGCTGGGGGCGCCCAAGCAGGAGTTGTTTATGAGTCGTATGTTGCCACACCTCAATAAAGGCATGATGCTTGGTGTAGGCGCTGCTCTAAACTTTTTTTCGGGCGAGATAGCCACTATTCCGGCCTGGGCTAAAAAAACAAAACTTATTTGGATGTATCGGATTTTTACCGAACCGGGGAAACAATTCAGGCGGTCGTTTTTCATCCTGAGACATTATGTTGAGATATATCGTGCCGAACGTCGCCGACTGAAAAATTTAGCCAGATGAAAAGGGATAAGTCGAATTTGGGATGGGTATTCGTGGCAATTGCAGGTATATCTGCTGCGATGTTAATCTCCTGCGACGAAAATCCGTTGATTGAAGGCGACCCGTTGGAGTTGAAGGCTGTTGAGGTACCAGTCCCGTTGGCGCGTTCGTCGGCATCGGTATTTGTTACGGGCGGCAATGCGTATCTGGTTACAGGGCGCGATGCTGTAGACCAAATGCTCAACGATTGTCACCGTTACAACCCTGCTGATGGCAGCTGGACCGAATGCGATACGCTGCCCTCGTTGCGCCGGGTTAACGGAGTGGCTATTGGAACCGAAGAATATGGCTATGCCGGATTAGGATTTAACATCGCTACCAATACTTATAATGCTGAGTCGCAACTACGCGACTGGTGGCGATTTAATCCATCGGATGGAAGCTGGGAGCGTAAGGCCGATTTTCCGGCACTGGCCACCAATGGAAGCATAAGCTTTGTGTACGAAGGTAGGATATACATTGGTTTTGGATTCGACGGCTGGACTTTTACCCGCTCGATGTGGTGCTACGATCCGGACAATGACAGCTGGACCGGGTTGGCTCCTCCACCCGTTGATATTCGGGCCGGGGCTGTGGTATGTACCGATGGACACCGCGTGTTTTTTGGTTCAGGATTTAAAATAAATGATCTTAACGACTGGTGGGAGTATTTTCCCGGAACTGATAGCTGGGAAGTCCGCACTCCACAACCTGGGAAAGGCCGGCACTTTGGAGTGGGATTTTCGGTAGGTGGTCGGTTTTTTGTAGCTACTGGTCGCTATTTCGGTGGTTTACTCGACGATGGGTTTTTACATAACAACATTCTGGAATACGAACCCGATAGCGATCGCTGGATCGACCGTGGCGCGATGCCGGGCGGAGGACGTCAGAATGCGGTCGCGTTTGTGATTGGAAATAAAGCTTATATAGGATTTGGCGAAAATGATACAACAATTCTCGGTGATTTGTGGGTCTTTGAGCCCTGACAGTAAGTTGCCTTACCGCTGCTTATTAAGTTTGGCAGAACGATGGATGGCTTATCGCATCCTGTATCGTTCTGCTGTCTGTAAGCTACTGCTGAGTTTATTGCTGTTGCTTGACATTAATCCGTCACAAGCCTTTGAGCCTGTTCAATATAAGCTGTCTACAGCGGCAACCGTCGGCACAGGTTCTTTGGCTCCGTTTTGGTTCCATCAGGGCACAGATGGCACGCGCCTGTACAAAGCCAATGCTTTTCACCTGGATGCCCGATTGCAATCCGACTACCTCAATCCCGATAAAATACTCGAAATTGGGTATGGCATGAATACGGTATTCAGGGCAGCAAGTGATACCGCTGATGTTATTGTTTCTGAATTGTATTTCAAAACGCGGCTTTATTTTCTTGAATTGTTGGTAGGAAGCAGGCCTGTGCGCACAGGTATCGAATACGAACCCCTGAGCAGCGGCGGCATGTTGTTTTCCGGTAATGCCTTACCCATGCCGGGACTTACCGCTGGTTTCAACCGCTTTGTTTCGGTTCCTTTTACTTTCAATATGCTTCAATTGAAGGGAGCCATTTCACACAGTTACTTTACCGATCATGTGGGATTTAAAAATGTAATGCTGCACCATAAATATGTTCATTTTCAGCTTGGAAAACCGTTGCCGGTGCGTCTTCAGTACCGATTCGACCATGTAGCACAATGGGGTGGGAAGAGTTTGATACCCGGCCAAGCTGATCAACCTTCATCGTTCGACGACCTGAAATCGATTTTTATGGTTAAGTCGGGCAACGAAACTGCTACACCCGACGATCAGGTGAATGTGTTGGGAAATCATCTCATAGGACAAAGTCTGAAAATGGAAGTTGAGACCAATCGGTGGTTGATGACTGCTTACTGGCAACAGATTCTGGAAGATAAGCCCTTCCGCTTTATGGGTTATACCATGAACAGTCCTGATGGCCTTTGGGGAATAACATTCAGTACCAAAAAGAATACTTTGCTGCAAACCGTTCTTTACGAGTATGTAAGTACCACCGATCAGTCGGGGCCTTACCACGACCGCGATGGGATTATATACGGAGGAGGCGATAACTATTTCGTTGGTTTTTATCCCGGAGGTTGGACGCACCATTCTCATATCATTGGAACTCCTTTTGTAAAATCTCCTGTTTTTAATCCCGGCATGTCAATCAAATCACTGGTCAACAGGTTTAAAGCGCACCATATTGGCCTGGAAGGTGCCTTTGGCAACTGGAGCTATCGAATAAAGGCCTCATTTATGAAAAGCTATGCAGGTAACCTCTTTAATGGCATTCCTATTACACAGGTACAGGTACATCAACAACGGTACTACTTTGCAGAGACCAGCTATTCATCACCCCATTGGGAAAATTACTCGCTTGGCCTTGCGTTGGGTATCGACAGGGGAACTCACACCGGGAATGCCTCCGGAATTCAGGTTTCACTCCGCCGAAGCGGGTTTTTTCATTGATGCCCCTGTTTGCACACTAACTTTACTGGTTCCTCTGGCTTTACCCGTACTTACTGACACAGCTTTTCCGATACCTCCCACAGTCGGGCTGCATTCGCATCGGTCACCAGGCGGTTTTTAAGGCCCGGTTTGCGCTTGTAGAAGTATTCTCCCGATTTCCATCCCGTTGTTGTAATGAGCCAAATCAGAGTGTCGGCACCCTCTTCGGGCGATATCATAACCAATTTACCGAAAAACGATTCGTAAGCCCAGCGCATAAATCCTTTCCCATCGCGGGCAAAGCCGGTGCGCACCACTCCCGGGTGAAACGAAGCTGCCTTTACGCCCTTGAACCGGCGGGTTATTTCCATGGCATGGAGGATGTTCATCAGTTTCGCTGAACCATAAACGCCCATGGCATTGTAGCTCTTTTCCGACTGCAGGTCGTCGAAGGCCAGCCGGCCCATGCGATTGGCCATGCTCGAGGTGTTAATAACCAACGCCTGAGAAGCTTCCAGTCGTTCGCGCAACAGCAGCGTAAGTAAAAATCCCGAAAGATGATTCACCTGAAAAGTCTGTTCGAGTCCATCGGGGGTCAGGTAGCGCTCTTTTAATACACCGCCCACATTATTTACCAGCACATCGATGCGCGGGTACTTTTGCAGGAGTTGTTCAGCAAAGTTTCGAATTGAACTCAGGCGGGTGTAATCCACCAGAAAATAATCGCCGCCAATTTCTTTCGCCAGCTGTTCGGTAGCCGCCGATCGGCCTGTGATCACTACTTTTGCACCTCTTGCACTCAGTTCGCGGGCTGCAGCAGCTCCAATGCCCGAACTTCCTCCCGTAATAACTATAACTTTATCCTTGATTGATTCCATTTTCTTAAAATTTTTGCAAATATAGTCGACTGTAGCACTTTTTCCGACTAAATTGATATTTTTCTACACAATTTTAAAAGTGTATGACCAATTTTAGGCTTTTAAAGTACAGAATTGACCCCCTCCTTGCCAGTGTCAGGCTATCTTTGTACCGTTAAAAAAACTCATTAAATTAGTAATACACATGAAAAATCTGATTCGACTGAATCTACTTGTCGTATTTCTGTTTCAGGCTGTGAATACCATGGCACAGCAACCTGCAGAAATAATCGGGAAAATTATTGGAAGTGATGGACAGGAAACGCCGGGTGCCACGGTAATTGTGAAAGGTAGCTCAACGGGAACTGTTGCCGACTACGATGGCAATTACAAAATTAAGGTGCCCGATAGCCGGGAGTCGGTTCTGGTGTTTTCCTATGTGGGAATGAAAACCAAAGAGATTAAGGTTTCCGGACAAACAGTTATCAATGTCCAGTTGGAACAAAATGCCATTGCTCTCGATGAAGTGGTTGCAGTGGGGTATGGAACGGTAAAACGTCGCGACCTTACCGGATCGGTGTCGTCGGTGAAAGCCGAAGCCATCAATGCAGTTCCTGTTACCAGTGTGGCCCAGGCTCTGGCCGGGAAAGTGGCTGGTGTGAGCGTTACTCAATCAGAAGGGTCGCCCGATGCAGCTATCGCGATTCGTGTGCGTGGAGGTTTATCCATTACTCAGGATAACGAACCGCTGTACATTATCGATGGTTTCCCGAGCGAACAGGGCATGGCAGGGCTCGATCCCAGCGATATTGCCTCAATAGATGTATTGAAGGATGCTTCGGCAACTGCCATTTATGGTGCACGGGGTGGTAATGGTGTTATCCTCATAACCACTAAAGAAGGCTTTGAAGGAAAAGCCACGGTTAATTACGATATGTATTACGGGGTGAAAAAGCTCACCAATAAGATGAGACTGCTCACCAGCGAAGATTTTGTACGTCTTGAATACGAACGTTCGATGATTGGTGGTGCAGCCGAGAAATCCCGTTTCGTGAATATGTATGGCGATGGCTATGTGAATGGAACAGATTACGACGAAGCCATGTATGCCGCTTTTTCTCCTATCAGCGAAGTGTATGGTAATCGCCCGGGTATCGACTGGCAGGGACTTATTTTCGATGATGCACTGCCCAGTTCACAAAATCACAAGGTAAGTATTTCGGGAGGAAATAAAACTACCAAGTACATGGGCTCTTATTCCTACAACAACGATCAGGGGGTGATGCTCAACAGTGGTTTGGTGCGTAATAACATACGCCTTCGTATGGACCAGAACCTGAGTCCCGATTTGCGTTTTACAGCCAATGTATCGCATGTAAACGAGAAAACCACGGGAATGGGTTCGCTGTCGGAAACTTCGTACTTCAGCCGTATGCAGCATATTATTCAGTATCGTCCAATTATTGGCAAAAACGGCGACGATTACGACCTGGTGCGTTACCAGAACGACCCGATACGCGACGACGAAACCGGTAACCAGATGCAAAATCCCATTGTTTCGATTGAAAACGAATTGCAGTCGAAACTGAATAAAATGTCGATTTTTAATGGTGAAATTGTGTACAATATCAACAAGAATTTGACGTACAGAGGAAGTGTGGGCTTCCGCGATCGTATTTACACCCAGGATTTATTCTATCAAAAGGGAAGCCGCCAGGCCATTAATGCTGGTGCACCCTGGGGGCAACGTAATATCCAGCAGTACAATACGATTAACTACAACAATGTGCTTACCTACCGCCTGCGTCTGCCCCGTTCGCATTCGTTCGATATGATGCTGGGTCAGGAAAGTTATACCATGGAGTACGATCGCCTGTTGGTGAAAAGTACCAATTTCCCGGAAGATAATTTTGGTCTCGACGATATGTCGCTGGGTGAAACACCCGACAAGCCTGTTACCGATGCGTTCAGTGAACAAACCATGTCGTTTTTCGGAAGATTGAACTACAATTACAAACAACGTTATCTGGCAACTGTAACTTTCCGTGCCGATGGTAGTTCGAAATTCGGGGCCAATAATAAATGGGGTTATTTTCCCTCGGCTTCGTTTGCATGGCGTATGTCGGAAGAAGACTTCATCAAGAACCTGAATACCTTCTCGAATATGAAACTTCGCCTCAGTTATGGTGCAGCCGGAAATAACCGCATCGGAACTTTCCGTTCGCTGTCGAGAATGAGCTCTTCGTGGCAGCCTTTCGAAAATTCAACTTCGGTTTCGTACTATAGCTCGCAACTTCCCAATCCCGATTTGAAATGGGAAACCAATATCTCGGCTAATTTGGGACTCGACCTCGGATTCTTTGATCAGCGACTTCAGGTGGTAGTGGATGTGTATAACAACCAGACCGATAACCTCCTGCTCGAATCGAAAGTGCCATTGCTTTCGGGGTATGCAACTACCATGAAGAATATTGGTAAAACACAGAACCGCGGTGCAGAACTTACGATTAACACCGTGAATGTGCGCAGGAAAAACTTCAGCTGGGAAACTGCGTTTAATATCTCTACCAACCGGAATACCGTGTTGCAGCTGGCCGATGCCGACTTTTTCACTTCCCGTTCGGGATGGGCAGGTGCCGCTGAGTTTAACGACGACGATTACCGAATCGAAGTAGGTCAGGCATTGGGTAATATGTACGGTTACAAGCAAACCGGTTTGTATACGGTGGATGATTTTAACTACGATGCTACCACTAAAAAATACACGGTGAAAGAAGGTGTGGCCTATGATCCGGATAACTATCCAAAACCGGGTTATTACAAGTATGAAAATACCGATGCTTCGGATAATATTATCAATGCAAAGGACAAACAGGTGATTGGTAACGCGACACCCGACTTTATTGGTGGGATGGTGAACACTGTTACCTATAAGAATTTTGATATGTCGGTGGCTTTCAATTTCTCGGTTGGAAACGATGTGTACAATGCGAATACCATGTATTTTACAAAAACCAGCAACCGGTATCGCAACTCGCTGGGTCTGTCGGCTGAGCGTTTTACCTATATCGATCCGGAAACAGGGATGAATGTGTATAACAACCCTGAACGCCTTGCACAAATTAATACTGAAAACAACCAATGGGCTTCGGTGGAAGGAAATGCAGTGCTGAAGTTCCATTCCGGCTATGTGGAAGATGGCTCTTACCTGCGTTTGACCAATATGACGCTGGGGTATACCCTTCCGAAATCAATTGTTAAAAAGGCAGGAATTGCAAATCTCCGCCTCTATGCTTCGGGCTATAACCTGTTTCTGCTTACAACCTATTCGGGTTTCGACCCCGAAGTGAACAGCAAACCCAATGGAGGTCTAACTCCGGGAGTAGACTGGGGTGCTTATCCGCGTAGTATGAGTATGGTGGTTGGTTTAAATTTAAGTTTCTGATACAGTAAAAAGGTAATATAGATTATGAAGGCAATAAATAAATTTAAAATAGATTTTCGGTTGAGCATCCTGAGCCTGGCGCTGGGTGCCGGAATGATGACCCTGCTGTCGTCCTGTGAAGATTTTTTGACAGAGAAACCCCGCAACTTCTACAGTACTGATGATTTCTTTAAAAATACCGAACGTCTGCGGATGGCCGTAAACGGGGTCTACGAAGTGCTCAGCAGTCAGGAAACCTATGGTCAGTACTGGATGGTGTACGATTGCGATACCGATATTTCGTTTGTCAATGGTAGCGGTGTGGGTCACGTTGCCCGCGACCTGGGTCACTACAATGTGTACATTGAACATTCGTGGCTACAGCAATCGTGGCAGTTTTACTACCAGGGCATCGACCGTGCGAATACTATTCTCGAAAATGCTCATAAAGTGGAAGTTAAAGATGCCGAAGATGAATTGTTGAGAAAAGAATTGGTAGCAGAAGCCCGTGCCCTCCGTGCCATTTGTTATTTCGACCTGGTGCGCCTCTTTGGCGATGTGCCTCTGAAAACGACAGCTTCGAAAGCACAGGATAACTTCAAAATTGTACGTACCGACCGGAATATTGTGTACGATACGATTGTGGCCGATATGCAGTCAGCCATTCCTCATCTGAAATATGCTTCTGAACAGGATGGAGCTTACAACGGACGCATCAACAAAGGTGCAGTGATGGGCTTGCTGGCCCGTGTGAATCTTTTCCGTGGAGGCTATTACCTGGCACAGGACGGACAGATGAAACGTCCGGATAACTACCTGGATTACTATCGCAATGTGATTGCCGTTACCGATGAGTTAATCGGTTCAAACAAACACAGCCTGCTGAGCAGCTATGAGCGGGTGTTCCGAAATATGTGTGAACTTAAGTCGGACCCTACCGAGAATATGTGGGAGATACCATTCTTTAATGCCATCGGAGATAAGCCACATACCAGCATGATGGGCACTTATAATGGACCTGTTATCAGCGATAAATCGATCTACGGACGTGCGAATTCATTTATCAAGACGCATAATTTCTTTTACGATATGTTTCAGGCAACTGATTTACGCCGCGATGTGTCAGTAGCACGATTTCAGATTAAGGCTGACAATACCTTCAGCGATTACAATACTAAATCCAGCATCAACTGGTCGTCGGGAAAGTGGCGCCGTAACTGGCAGACCGGTGCTGTCAAGGACAATAACAATACTGATGTGAACTGGGTATTGATTCGCTATGCCGATGTGTTGCTGATGCGTGCCGAAGCCGAAAATGAAGTGAATGGTGTTACTGCTACTGCAGTGGAGTACCTCAACAAAGTACGCCGGAGGGCATTTGGATTTAACTACAACACGCCTGAGCCAACCGTCGATTATGCGGTTGCCGATTTCCTGGGCAAAGACGATTTCCGAAATGAGATTGTGGATGAGCGTGCCCGCGAGCTGAGTTTCGAAGGTCATCGCCGTATGGACCTGATTCGCTGGAACCTGTTGGGTGCAAAGATTCAGGAAACGAATACGAAAGTGGTTGAGGCCATTGCCGGAGGCAAGCTAAATGCCTTTATTTTTACTGCTGCCGAGAAATATACGCCCGGAAAGCACGAGTTGTATCCGATTCCGGCCTACGATATTCGTGAGACGAATGGTATCATTACTCAAAACCCCAATTATAGTAATTAATCACCCTAACCATTGCATTGCATGTAAAGTGCGGTGCAATGGTTGTTTAGTTTTTTAAAATGAAAAAAATACTTTCGCTTGCATTGAGTTGTGTTTTCACCATTGCGGCCGCAGCTCAGGGTTTTTCGTCGTTTACCGTGGAGGGTTCGCTGATTCCTGCTTCCATCCGGAATATTTTGGATGGCGTATCAATAGTGGATGTGCTGGTTAGTGAATCAACGCCAATCAAAAATGTTAATTTTAAGTACCGCTTGTACAGCAACAGCAAACTTTCGAAAGAGTTAGTGCCCGATTTTACAAAGCCTCAACAAGTGACCATTGAAAAATCCGATGGAACATCGAAGGATTGGATGGTACGTGTGAAGCAGCTTAAAGCAGCTAAAGTGCCTTTTTCGCTCGAATTTTCGGAGGCGAATCCTTTGGAATGGAGCAACGATGCTGTAGGATGGGCTGGTCTGGGCATCGACGAAACGAAGCCTTCGGTAATTCGCTTTGGCAACAAGGGTGTGAGTTTTTGGGTCGCCGTGGATGGAAAGGCAACAAAGGTAAATTATAAATTGATACCTGTAAGCAAAACCCGTGTTGAATTTGATGGTGAATTTGTGGTGGAAGCTTCGGTGAACGGACGTAGCTGGGAAGAGTTAAAATTATTCGATCAGTTTAACCAACTAAGCATCGATGGAAATTACCAGCATGAACTTCCCAAAAACGTGAAATATATTCGCTGGACCTATGTTTCACGCAATAAGTTAAATATTAACCTGAATAATATTTCAGTTACAGCTGAATAAATACGTACAGGTATGAACTATGCAATTGGTATCGATCTGGGTGGTACCTCTGTTAAATACGGATTAGTAGATACAAACGGAAGTATCGTTTTTGAACAAACCATTCCAACCCGTGCCGAAGAGGGAGCAACAGCTTTGATTGGCCGCCTCACCTCGGTGGTGGTTGATTGTTTGCTGGTTGCCCGCAAGAAAAAACTAAATGTTATTGGTGTGGGCGTCGGTACTCCGGGTATTGTCGATCGTTCTTTCCGAATAGTACTGGGTGGTGCCGATAACATTCCGGGATGGTCGGATATTGCACTGGCTGCCAGTCTGGAGGCAGTGTGTGGATTACCGGTTTCGATTAATAACGATGCCAATATGATGGGTCTGGGTGAGCAGCAATTCGGGGCGGCACGTTCGTTTTCCGATGTGGTGTTTCTGACCGTGGGAACAGGTATAGGTGGAGCTGTAATTAGTAATAACGAGTTGTTTGGTGGTTACAATAACCGCGGTGGCGAACTGGGTCATATTCCTCTCTATGCTAACGGTGTCGATTGTTCGTGTGGTGGAAAGGGATGCCTCGAAGCCTATGCCTCGACGTCGGCACTGGTTGATAAGTACAGTAATCGTGTAATTGAAAAGGGAATCAATCAGACAGACAATGTCGATGGACGATTCATAATCAATCTGTACAAAAAAGGCGACAGCCTGGCTACACAAGTACTGGAAGAACACTGGCGTGATCTGGGCCATGGTATTGCTGGACTTGTCAATATCTTCAGTCCGCAACGTGTGGTGATTGGTGGGGGAATTGCCGAAGCAGGCGATTTTTATATCCAACGACTCGATTCTTATTTTCGCCGATTTGTAATGCCCGATTGCAGCAACCATACTGTTCTGTGTGCTGCTGAACTGGGTAATAAAGCAGGAATGCTGGGTGCTGCTCAGTGGGCGTTCAGCCGCTTAAACCAATTGCCAGAGCAACCTTAAAAAATTCAACAAATTAGTACAATCCATGAAAAAAATAGTAGCTATTGCATTGACATTTGCATTTTTACCGATAGTTTCGGCTCAGCGTATAACAACAATTTCAGTTGAAAAATCAAGTCCTTCCTGCAACCAAGCGGTGGAGTGGAAAGTGATTGATGGCGTGAAAATGCCTGTTCCGCCAAAGGTGCATCCCCGCCTTTATTTGCGAAAGCAACATATTGCTGAATTGCCTTCTCGTATCAACGATCCGGCTCTGAAAAAGGTCTGGAACGACCTTCAGTCGCTAAAAAAGGATCGTCCGGCCGATAAAGTTCCGGAGGTCAAAGACTGGCGCTATTATTTTGATACACAGGGACTGCTTACCCGCGTGGAACTACGTGCACTTGATTACCTGATGTCCGGTAAGCCCGAAGTGGCCCGCGATGCCATCAAAATGATTATCGATACGCTTGAAACAGCTGTTTATCCCGATATCAGCGATATCTCCAGGGCTATTGGCCGACTGATGGTTTCGGGATCCATGGTGTACGACTGGTGCTACCCGCATCTTACCGATGTGGAGAAAACGCGCTTTGTTAATGCGTTTGTACGGCTTGCACGCATGCTCGAGTGCGGCTATCCTCCCGTAAAAGATAATTCCATCGTAGGCCATGCTTCCGAATGGATGATCATGCGCGATTTAATATCGACCGGCATTGCTATTTATGATGAATACCCGGAGATGTACCACCTGGCAGCCGGTCGGTTTTTTCGCGAGCACCTTCCTGTGCGTAACTGGTTTTATCCGTCGCAGGCCTATCATCAGGGCATGTCGTACCTCAACGTTCGTTTTTCCAACGATTTATTTGCCCTCTGGATTTTCGACCGTATGGGTGCCGGCAATGTGTATCACCCGTCGCAGCAATACATTTTATACGATATGATTTACAAACGCCGACCCGATGGTCAGGTGATGCCCGGTGGCGATGTGAACTATACCCGCAAGCGGGAAGCCCGTTATTCGTTGCCCTCGCTGCTGGCTGGAAGTTATTACAACGATCCCTATGTTCACTATGAATTTATGCGTGAACCGTCGGTAGACAATCAGAATAAAATTTTCGATTTTCTGTGGCGCAATACCTCGCTGACTACCCGTAAGCCCGATGATTTGCCATTGACCCGTTATTCGGGATCTCCCTATGGATGGATGGTAGCCCGCACAGGTTGGGGCAACGAAAGTGTAATTGCTGAGATGAAAATAAACGAGTACAATTTCCTGAACCACCAGCACCACGATGCCGGCGCATTTCAGTTGTACTACAAAGGCCCACTGGCAATTGATGCAGGAACCTACCAGGGCTCGTCGGGTGGTTATAATAGTCCGCACAATAAGAATTTCTTTAAGCGTACTATTGCCCACAACAGTTTGTTGATCTACGATCCCGATGAGAAATTTGCTTCCCCGGGCTATGGTGGCTCAGATAAAACTCCCTTTGTGGCCAACGATGGCGGTCAGCGCCTGCCCAACAACTGGCGTCCGGCCAGCACTCTTGAAGAGTTGCTCACTGGTGATTTCAAAACCGGTAGGGTAGAAGCCGTTGCCTATGGTCCCGATGCACATACACCGGAATTTTCGCACCTGAAAGGCGATATTACAGAAGCCTATTCAAACAAGGTAAGTGAGGTGAAACGTTCGTTTGTATTTCTCAATCTGAAAGATAAGGATGTTCCCGGTGCATTAATCGTATTCGATAAAATAGTGTCGGCGAATCCTGACTTCAAGAAGTATTGGTTACTGCACAGCATCGAAGAACCCGAAGTAACTGGAACATGTGTCACTGTGCGACGTACACTGAACGGCGATACCGGAATGCTGACGAATACAGTGTTACTACCGGAAAGTACGAATGCCGATATCGTAACAGTAGGAGGTGAAAGTAAGGAGTTCTGGGTTTTTGGAACAAATTACCCGAACCTGCCCCGCAACAACCAGGACGAAGCCAACGAACGGGGTGCCTGGCGTGTGGAGATATCACCTAAGAAAGCGGCAAAGGAAGATTATTACCTGAATGTAATGCAGGTGACCGATGGCCGGGCTAAAAAAAGCAAGGAGGTGATCCGGATTGATAGCAAGCAGGTTGTTGGTGCTCAGATTGCCGACCGCGTGGTGCTTTTTTGTCGAAATTCGCAACTGATAACGCAGTCGTTTAGCTTTTCGTTTGCCGGGAAAGGCAACTTTAAGATGGTAGCTACCGATATGGCCGCCGGAAAGTGGAAGATCATGCGTAATGGAACTATTAGTATCCCGGAAAAGACAGTTCAATCAGGTGAATCAGTGCTTCATTTCGAAGGTAATTCTGGTGATTATCAGATCATTCGCCTTTAATATATGCCATCCGGAAGCCAGAATCCGGATGGTGTTCATTTTTCAACAATACTTAAACTTTTTTCGACAAATATGAAATTGATTCGGTGAAACTTACCCTAGTTTTGCATCAGTTTATTCACAACAATTTAATATTTTTTACCCATGAAAAAAATTACTTTTTTAGCCATTTTTGTGATGCTGGCAGTTGGTGCTTCTGCACAGCGTATCAGTGCTCTTACTGCTGAGGGTGTTCCTTCAAGTGTCCCTTTTGCTGCTTTCAACCCTACCAATAATTCCGAAACTACTTTGGGCGACGGACAAATGGTATTTCCAGCTGGTACCGACCTCAGTAATCTGAATGTAACACTTAATGTGGGAACCGACTCTCAGGTGGAAGCTCCTGTACCACTTCCTACCGACTGGAGTTCAACCGTTACCGGTATTAAAGTAACAAAAATCGATTTGTCGTCGTGGGCAAAATATAATATCACTCTTAAGACTATTAAACCTGCATCGCTTCCCCTTGAAATTAAAACAGGAGCCGGTAATTTCGACAGCAATTCCTGGACTAAGGAAACTGTGGGATGGGCAGCAGCATGTATTGATAAAAGTCAAACTCTCATACGTTTTGGTTCAGCCAACCGCTCGTTTATGCTGGCATTTACCGATGCTCCGGATTCGCTGATTTACACAATTAAGTTTCTGGCTGCAACCTGGGATGTAAACAATATATTTGATGTAGATGGTTCAGCAGATGGTATAACCTGGACTTCCATCAAGCAATACAATGCTACCGTAGCGATGCCTATTTCGTCGCCTGCAGTTATTACCCGTCTGAAAATTGCTCCTGAATACCGCTACATTCGATGGATCTATACCAAGCGTGCGAGTACTAACGTAAGTCTTGAAAATATTATGGTTACAAAAGATACAACAACAGGCACCCTTTTGCCTGAAGTACATAAAGTGAAATTGTATACTTCCGGTGAACAGTTACAGATTGTAAATGCTGAAGAAATTTCCCGTCTGAAAGTGTATTCAATTGCTGGTTCGCTGGTAATGGATGTGGTTAATCCTTCATCGGAAACCAATATACAGTCGCTGAATCGTGGTATGTACATTGCTGAACTTCGCTTAAAAAACAATGTAGTATATTCGGCTCGTTTTATGAAATAAAGGTTAGTTGTTTCAATAGCTTCTGTCTTCAGGCTTTTTGTTAATCACAGAAGGCCTGAAGATTTTTTTATTCAAGCTGAATGTGATACTTTTGCTGATACCTTTTCCTCTTTAATGCCAGATCCCATGAATCCAGCCAATTTGATGTCCCAACGTGCTGTACGCAACACGACTCTGATTCTTTTGTTTTCCATCACATTGATGGTAGTTGCCGGCGAACAAAAGCTCTATCATTTTTCACAGATTTCCTCCCGAGAAGGCTTGTCGCACAGTACTGTTCTATCCATCGTTCAGGATAAGAACGATATAATGTGGTTTGCTACTTTCGATGGGCTCAACCGCTACGATGGGTATACATTCAGGGTTTATCGTAATGAAAGGAATAATCCCAATTCACTGATGCACGATGTATTGCGTACATTATTTGTCGATTCGGATGGAAATGTATGGGTGGGTAACCGTGGTGGCCTGTCGCGCTATGTTGAGCAACGGGATAATTTTATGAATTATGTTTGTAGTACCGACGACGAAAAGGTTGTGCAGGTCAATGCTCTGGTAGAGTTTGATGCTACTCATTTGCTGGTGGGCACCGAGGCTGGTTTACTCTTTTTCGATAAAAAAAAGGAGGTTTTTGTACCATTCGAACAGCTTTCCACAATCAAATCTCCCATTCAATCACTGGCCCGTCAGGGGAACCTGATTCTGATTGGCACTACACAGGGATTGCTGGTGTATAACACAAGCCGTAAGACCCTTGGTCCTGTGCATACTGCATTCGACGGACTTACCATTCAGTCGGTTTTGCCACAGTCGGAATCCCGGATTTGGGTGGGTACCGAGGGTGGTGGTCTGTTCAGGTTGAATATGCTTACAGGTGAAGTGGTTAATTTCCGGCACGATCCGAAAAATAAAAACAGCCTGAGTTCCAATTATGTACGTTCGCTGGCGTTTGATGCACAGTTTCATCTCTGGATAGGTACTTTTAATGCGCTTAGTATACTGGCCAATGGTGAAGATACCTTCACAAATTTGTACCACGATCCCACCCGCGATAGCTCCATCAGTCAGAATTCGATTCGTTCCATCTACATGGATACCCAGGGCGGAATGTGGCTTGGTTCGTTCTACGGCGGAATTAATTATTATCATTCTCTGAAAAACAAGTTTGATCACTTGCAACAGAATCCCTATACCCGATCGCTTAACGATAAGGTTATTAGTTGTATGGTGGAAGATGCCGATGGGCGAATCTGGATTGGAACCAACGATAGGGGAATTAATATCTACAATCCGAAAAGTGAATCGTTCGATTATATTACTCACGAAAACCAGCCTGCGCTGGAATCAAACAATATCAAAACCTTTTTGCTTTCCAACGATAGGACGTCGGTGTATGCAGGAGCTCATGCCGGAGGACTGGTGAAAATTAACAAACGCACCAATGCGGTACAACGGATTGCAATCCATCACAAGTCGCTTGCCGATGTGTATGCTTTGACCTACGATGCTGAAGGTGCAATATGGATAGGTACTCTTACAGGCTTGTACCGGATGGATGAAAAAACTTCGCTGACGACTGAAATTGATATAGCTGCAATGGGCTCCGACCAGGTGTTTTTTCTGAAAAACGACTCGAAAGGCCGTATGTGGATAGGGGGTGAGAAGTCGCTCGGTGTTATTGAATCACCCAGCGGAAAAGTCCGGGTGTTTCAATCTGGCGATTATAACGGAACGGTGGTGAATAGTACAGTAAACTGCATTTTTGAAGATTCGCGCAAACGCATTTGGATTGGTACTCGTGGTGGTCTGAATCTCTACAACGAAGATGGTAACTTTCAGCTTTATAGCAAAGAAGATGGATTGCCCGGAAATATGGTGTATGGGATTCTTGAAGATTCGTTTGGACGACTGTGGATAAGTACGAATGTAGGATTATCTGTTTTCAATCCGGAATCGGGCGTTTTCCGGAATTATGCCGAGGCTGATGGACTGGAATTTCGTCAGTTTAATATGTATTCCTTTTGTCAGTCGCGTTCGGGCCTGATGTATTTTGGAGGCATCAATGGCATCACCCGTTTTTATCCTGAATTGCTGATTGATAATCCCCACACCCCACGGGCACGTATCAGCCGAATCCTGGTACAGAATCGTGAAGTACATCCGATGGATGAAACAGGGGTGCTTTCTGACCATATTCTAAATACACGAAAAATTACTCTGAAAGCGAATCAACAAGGGCTTACCATCGAATTTTTTGTGCCGAATTACCTTGCCGGACAGCACAATACCTTTGCCTATCAGTTGGAGGGTATGGATAAAGATTGGATTGTGAGCAACGATACGCGGCAGGTCACCTATACCAACCTGAGCCCCGGGAACTATACCTTCAGAGTAAAAGCTGCCAACAACGATGGAAAATGGAACGAGGAATTTTCGAAACTGGAGATTCGGGTGCTTCCACCCTGGTGGCGCAGCTGGTGGGCCATCCTGCTGTTCACCGTTGTTGCACTGGTTGTTTGTTGGTATGTGATTCGCTTTCTTAACCAACGAAGGGCCATGAACGAACAGCTGGAAAAAGAGCGGCAGGAAAAGGAAAAGATTGAGGAGATGAACCAGATGAAAACGCGTTTCTTTATCAATATCTCTCATGAGTTTCGGACGCCCTTAACGCTGATTGTATCCCCCCTGCAGGAGTTGATGGAACGGGCAACCGACAAATGGCAGCGTTCGCAACTGGCGCATATTCATAAAAATACGAATAAAATGCTGCACCTTGTGAATCAGTTAATGGATTACAGGCGCGCTGAACTTGGCTTTTTCGAACTGAAAGTGCATCCTGTAGATGTGCGCCGACAAGTTGCCGATATTGCCGGATTATTCGAAAAGAGTGCAAAACGCAACCGAATTCATTTCACCACCGAAGATTTGACAAAAGAAAAGGAAATGTTGGCCGATACCAACTACCTCGAGCTGATTCTGACAAATCTGTTATCCAACGCCTTTAAGTTTACTCCCGAAGGAGGTAAGATAACAGTTCGGATAGAAGAAGATCTTGATCACCTGATTTTAGAAGTGCAGGACTCGGGCTGTGGTATTCCGGAAGATAAGCTGAAACTGATTTTTGATCGGTTTTACCAGGTGAATATCGATCACATGGGCACCGGCATTGGCTTGTCGCTCGTGAAACGACTGGTGGACCTCCATCATGGAAGGATTGAAGTGAAAAGTCAACCGGGCGAAGGGAGTGTATTTACAGTTTACATTCCCCAAAATACGGAGGCCTATCATGCCGACGAACTGGCTGCACAGCCAGCAGCCCGCGACGAGAAAAAAACGTCACCGGCCGTGCTCGATTTTGTTGTGGATAACGAGATCTCCAACGAACGGCCTGTCGCAGAAGATTCATCGCAAAAAAGTGATACCCTGCTCATTGTGGAAGACAACAAGGAAGTTACAGATTACCTTTCCGGAAAATTGTCGGCCCACTACAGGGTGCTTACTGCCGGAAATGGTGTTGAAGCACTCGAGCTGCTCAAAGAGGAAGAGGTAGACATGGTGCTGACTGATGTGATGATGCCCGAAATGGATGGAATCAAATTGTGCAGGGCTATTAAGCAAAATATCAAAACCTGTCATATCCCCGTCATCGTGTTGTCGGCCCGAACCAATACCGAAGATCAGCTTGAAGGGCTGGAGGTGGGGGCCGACGATTATGTGCCCAAGCCATTTACCTATTCGGTGTTGAAGATGAAGATTCAGAACATGCTGAAAGCCCGGCGCCGTAGCCAGGAGTACTATGCCAAATCGCAGGAAGTAGAGCCCGAGAAAATTACGTTTAATGCCATGGATGAGGAATTACTGCGAAAGGCCCTGGCCATTGTACATAAAAATCTTGACAATAGTGAGTTTTCAACCGATATTTTTTGTTCAGAGATGGGAATGAGCCGTTCGAACCTGCACCTCAAGCTAAAAGCGATTACCGGTGAGTCGACCATCGACTTCATCCGAAAGGTACGTTTCAACGAAGCCTGTAAGTTGCTCCTCGATGGTCGGTACAATGTGGCTGAGGTAAGTACGATGGTCGGTTTCAATACTCCTTCGTATTTCGCAACCAGTTTTCGTAAATATTATGGCTGTCTTCCTACAGAGTACGTAAAATCAAGAAGATTGTAACAAAATTGATATTATTTTCTACAAATTTCAAGCACGCTACGGATTAAATACGGTTTATTTGCATCGTCAAATAAAATGAATCGTATGAACCAGAAATCTTTTTTACTTACATTAATTGCAGTTGCAGTGCTGAGTGTTTCGTGTCAGCAAAAGTCGTGGGTCGACCAGAGTATCGACACTGCAGGTTACCAGCTTACGATGCTGGCCGATGAAATTGCCGATTCGGCAAAGTTGCCACGTTCAATCCGCAATGGAGCAATACGCCTTGAAGACTTATACGACTGGACCAGTGGTTTCTTTCCGGGCAGCCTTTGGTACATGTACGAATTTACCGGTGATGAAAGCTTTAAATCAAAGGCACAGCAGTTTACTAATTTGTTATATAACCTGAAAGACTATAGGGGTACTCACGATTTAGGTTTTATGGTGTATTGCAGTTATGGCAATGGTTTCCGGTTGACGGGCGATACCAGCTACGTTCCCGTAATGGTACAAACTGCTGATAATCTTATCTCACGTTTCCACCCTGTAAGCGGTACCATTCGTTCGTGGGATTTCGGTAAATGGCAGTATCCGGTCATCATCGATAATATGATGAATCTTGAATTGCTGTTCTGGGCCAGCGAACATACAGGTGATCCGAAGTACAAAGAGGTAGCGGTGCGTCATGCCGACATTACCATGCAGCAGCACTACCGCAGCGATTTCTCCTCGTATCATGTAATCGATTACGATACCATTACCGGTGGTGTGCGCTCGAAAGGTACCTTTCAGGGCTATGCCGACGAGAGTGCCTGGGCACGCGGGCAAGCCTGGGGCTTGTATGGCTACATCGTATGTTATCGCTTTACTCAGGATGAAAAATACCTCGACTTTGCACGAAATATAGCTTCGTTCATTATGAAGAGCGTCGATACCAACGACCGGATTCCGTACTGGGATTACAATGCACCGAACATTCCCGATGCACCCCGCGATGCTTCTGCTGCAGCAATCACCGCATCAGCACTTTTCGAGTTAAGCACCTTTGTTGAAGATGGAGTTTCGTACTTCAGCTACGCCGAAACTATCTTGAAAAATCTCTCCGGTGAAGCCTATCTTGCTAAAAAAGGAGAAAATAAGGGTTTTGTATTGATGCATTCGGTGGGGCACCTGCCGGCGAATTCCGAAATTGATACGCCACTCAATTATGCCGACTATTATTACCTGGAAGCATTAAAACGCTACAAAGAACTGGCTATTGCAGCGAACTAAAATCATAGTGGTCTTTTCTTTACGACCGTTTAAAAAACAATTATTTACACATGAAATTCAGAATTCTAACAGTACTCGCTATAAGCTTTTTGTTGATGCCAGTGATGGCACAGGAATTAAATACAGAGGTTTTTAAATTGCTTACGTTCGACAACCCGGGACTCGAACAGGTGAAAGCAGCTGTATCAGTCAACGATTATAAGAAAGCAGCTGAAGCTCTGCTGAAGTATTACCGCACCCGAAGTAATGTGCAGCATCCCGAAGTAAACCTGAA
>JAVFAG010000027.1:5635-32595 GCA_034002585.1 Paludibacter sp. | reverse complement strand
TGATATAACCTGGAGCACTCCCAACTGGGGACAGGGCACCTTAACGCCCGGATCAAATTACGATGTGCGGATTCCTTCCAATCGAAAAGTTACAAATACCGGAACAGCTGCAAGTAAAATGCTTCATTTGGAAAGTGCTTCACCCACCGAGGGTTCGCAACTAATCAACGACGGAGGAACGCTTACAGTTGCCGATAAAATTAAAGTGAAAGTAACACTCAGCGACGCCAATGCCTGGCGCTTTGTGGGTTTTCCTTTTGCTGTTAGTAAAGTTTTTAAGGCAGATGGAGTTACAGAAGCAGTTGCTGGTACCGATTATCAGATTGCGACCTATAATGCAGCCACACGGGCGAACGGCCAGTCGGGTTGGGAAGCTGTAACGGAAGTAAATACGACTAATCCATTGGTGGCCGGAAAAGGGTATATCGTGGCTTCAGCTGCTGATTTGTTTTTCGAAACAGCATCCACCCCGACTACAACGGCTTTTGGAGCATCCAATGATGCAGCACTGAGCTTTACAACCGGTACAGGGGCAGCCAATCACCACGGTTGGAATTTTATCGTGAGTCCTGTTGTTGCCAATGCTTTCCTTACGCTTGCAGAAGGACAGTTTCGCTATGTGTATGACGGAACCAGTTATGTAGTAGATGATACCAGCGATGGAACACTCACGGAATACCCCTTCCGAGCTTTTTTTGTAAAAACTGCTGCAGCTGCTGATAAGACCTTTTCAACCGACAGTCCATCTCCTGCTCCTGCACTGGGCCCATCCGGGAGCATCGGCAAAGCCACTTTCTACCTGAACAATGGAACTTCGGAATACAGCACCAAAATCAGAATCAATGAGTTGTCGACCGAAATGTACGACCCTGCTTACGATGCCGAACATCTGTTCCCGTTCAGCACAGCTATTCCTCAGATTTACACCCGTATGGATGGTAAAAGCCTGGCCATCAATTCGGTTCCCGCAGGCACTACTATCCCATTGTATCTACGTATTCCACAGGCAGGAAACTTTACCCTGCGCTGGAATCAGCAAACCGATGATGCATTGAGTTTGTACGATGCGACTACGAATACAACCGTTCAGCTCGATGCGGCTACTGAATACAACTTTACTGTTAACGAGACCGGAACACTCTCCAGCCGTTTCAGTATTCATACCGGTACTGATGTTACCACGGCACAAACAAACACGTTGAGCAAATCAATAAAGCTTCATGTTGATGGTAAATTGCTTCATATCAGTGGTGTGGAATGCGAAGCTATGATGCAGTTACTGGATATTGCCGGTCGTCAACTGGTGAACCAGCTTCTTGTCGACCGTTTTGAATATACGTTGCCTCATGCCGGGGTGTATATTGTCAGAATCGTTTCGGACAAAGGAAATAAAGAATACAAAGTTATCGTTCGCTGACGAATCGTTTTATTCACATAATTCAAAAAGATAATGAATACACAAAAAAATACCACAGTCGGGCATTGCTACCAAAGCCCCGAAATCACTCTGATAAAGCTTGATCAGGAAATTTCACTATCGATGTTGTCGTATCCCGAAGACCCGGGTGATTTTATGTCGGTGGCAACACCCGATTACCTGATTCAAAATACGGACAAAATAGCCTGAAATGTTTTAAATATACGAGAAGATCTAGTCAGGGGCTGATTGAATTGCACCTGGCCAAATGGGGCACAGATTACGAATTGAAAAGAAACAAAAAGGTTTGAAAGTGTTGGTTTATATGAAAATACAGAGTATGGGAAACTTGTTCAGGTTGTTTGTGGTGTTGATGTTGCTGCTCTTTCCGGCAGCCGGAGGCGCTGTGCGAATTAAATATTCGATCAACGAATTATGGCGCTTTAGCCGTCAGGATGCGCCACAGGCATCGTCATCCGGTTTTAGCGATGCGAGCTGGGAAATGGTGCATTTACCGCACACCTGGAACTGTTCCGATACCATGGACGATGAGCAGGGCTATTACCGCGGAGCTGCCTGGTACCGACGTTCGATACACATTCCTCACAACTATCACAACAAACAAATAACCATCCTTTTCGAAGGGGCCAATCAGGAAGTGGAGCTCTTTGTGAATGGTAACAGTGCAGGTACTCACGCCGGAGGATATACCCGTTTCAGTTTTGATATCACTGCTTTACTTAAGCCCGGAGCCGATAATCAATTGGCTGTAAAAGTGAACAATCGCCATAACCCTGACATTCCGCCCCTGAGTGCAGATTTTACCTTTTTTGGTGGGATTTACCGCGATGTGTACCTTGTGGTAAGCTCGCAACAACATATCTCAACTACTCATTACGCTTCAGATGGAGTGTATGTAAGAACTCCTGAAGTAAGCGAATCGCTGGCTAAACTGAGCATTGAGACTATGCTGAGCAATGCATCATCCGTAAAAAAGCAGGTTATTGTTGAACATCTTCTTATGGATGCAGATCAAATAGTTGTCGGAACGGTTTCAAAAAAATACAAACTGGGTGAAAAAACTGTAAATATTCCTGTTAGTCAATATCTTGAGTTGAAGCAACCTTCTTTATGGTCACCTGAATCGCCGTATCTTTACAGCGTATGTACCCGGGTTTACGACGAAAAGAAAAAGCAGGTGCTTGATGAGGTGTATCAAACCATTGGTTTCCGTTGGTATGAATTTACAACCGAAAAAGGATTTGTGATGAACGGCAAACCCTATAAATTGATAGGTACCAACCGCCACCAATGCTATGATCGGATCGGAAATGCGCTTCCCGATGAGATTCATGTAAAGGATGTTCTGTTGTTAAAACAAATGGGCGGTAATTTTCTCCGGGTTTCGCACTATCCACAGGATCCGGTGGTGATGGAGATGTGCGATAAACTAGGCATTATAACTTCCGTAGAGATTCCCATCGTGAACGAGATTACGATGAGCGAAGGTTTTACATCCACTAGTCTCGAAATGACACGGGAAATGATTTTTCAGGATTTCAACCGTCCTTCGGTTGTAATATGGGCGTATATGAATGAGGTGCTTTTGTATCCTCCGTTTAAGAATAATCCCCAAAAACACGATGACTATCTGAAAGCAGTAGGTTTGCTTGCTCAACAAATTGAGAATCAGATTCGTAAGGATGATCCTTCCCGCTACACGATGATTCCTTTTCATGCCAATATTGATTTGTACGATCAGACCGGCCTTACACACATTCCAAAGATACTGGGATGGAATCTCTATCAGGGATGGTATGGGAGTACCTTCGATCGTTTTGGTTCGTTTCTGGATAGTGCAAGTGAGCGTTTGAAAGGGATTCCTTTTATTATTACTGAATATGGCGCCGATGTTGATCCACGGTTACATTCGTTTAATCCGTTACGCATGGATTATACGCAGGAATGGGCTAATCTCTATCACGAAGAATATATCAGGGCAATTATGGCTCGTACCTTTGTAGTGGGCGCCACTATCTGGAACCTGAATGATTTCCATTCTGAAGAAAGGGGAAATGCGGTGCCGCATATCAATAGTAAGGGTATTGTTACAACCACCCGCCAGTTGAAAGACACCTATCTGCATTATCAGGCCCTACTCCTTCAGTCGCCCGTCGTGAATATTGGCGGTCGCAACTGGACTATCAGAGGAGGGAATGCCGATTCAAATTCTACCTGTATGCAACCTGTGAAAGTTTATTCCAATTTACCTGAAGTTGAGTTTTTTATCAATGGAACTTCATTGGGACGAAAAACAACTGTTGAAGCAATCGCAGAATTTACTATCCCGTTTATTAATGGAATGAATGTGCTTGAAGCGGTGGGACATACAAACGGCAGGGAGATCAGGGATTTGATTAAAGTTGATTTCAAGATGATCCCGGTACCGTTGAAATGTAAAAAACAAGACTTTACTTCCATCAATGTGATGCTGGGGAGTAAGCGTTATTTTGAAGACAAGGAGATGGATGTGATTTGGTTACCCGAACAGGAGTATACTCACGGAAACTGGGGATATACAGGTGGTTCGGCGTATGTAAAACCTACCCGCTTTGGACAGCAGCCGGCCTCCGATGTGAATGTAGCTGGCACCGATCGTGATCCGGTTTTTCAAACCATGCGACGTGGTATCGAAAGCTTTCGGTTGGATGTTCCCGATGGTGAATATACAGTCTCGTTGTATTTTGCTGAAATCATTTCCGTAAGTCCGAAGGTTTTAGTATATAATTTGGGCGATGATCCGTTGGCAGAAGAAAAGAACGAACGGGTATTTGATGTATATATCAATGAGCAACAGGTCATTCATGAGTTGAATATCGCAAAAGAAGCAGGTGACCATCGGGCTATTATCCGGAAATTCATCGTACAGGCAAAGGATGGCACAGGAATTAACATTCGCTTTGATGCACTGAAGGGTGAGGCTGTGCTAAATGCTCTCCGTGTTTACCACAATAATTAATGAATAATAAGGTAGTATTGATTTAATTTTTTATCCCATTTATGAACACTATTAGCAATTTTTCAGTGTATACTGCCAAAGCGAAATTGGCAAAGCCAATATCCGACTCAACACACACCTTAACCGAAATATCATTTATAGTTTTACGAATTGAAACTACTCTCGGAATGGTTGGTGAATCGTATCTGCTTAGTTTTCAGTATAGTCCTAATGCCATTGCCGGTGCTTTAAAAGATGTGGGAGAGATAGTGTTGGGTGCAGAGGTGAGCGATACTGTTAAGGTATTCGAAAGGATTAATCATGCTAATGAATATTTCGGACAGGAAGGCATAAATCGTTGGGCACAGGCTTCGTTCAATATTGCCATGTGGGATGCCTGGTGTAAACAACTTGGACAGCCGATATGGAAAGTTCTGGGAACCTGTAAAACCCAGATTCCGATCTACGGAAGTGGTGGTTGGATTTCATATAGCCCTGAAGAATTAATTGATGAAGTAACCGGTTACAAGGCCCGCGGTTTTAAATCAGTAAAAATCAAAGTTGGGAAGCCCGACTGGAAGGAAGATCTGGAACGTTTGCGGATGGTACGTGCTGCAGTGGGTAACGAAATAGCAATTATGATGGATGCGAATCAGGGTATGACAGTACCTAATGCCTTGCAGCTTGCAGTAGCAGCACGCGATTTAAATATTTACTGGTTTGAAGAGCCTGTTAATCATACCGATTTTCAGGGATTTCAGGTGTTGAAAAATCAGGCCGGTATTTCGCTGGCCATGGGTGAGCGTGAGTACAGTACTTTATCGCTGCGGGAGTTGTTGCTGCGCAATGCGATAGATATCTGGCAACCCGATATTCTTCGTATCGGTGGGGTGGAAGCATGGCGCGAAAGTGCAGCACTGGCCGGTGCTTTCAATATACCGGTTTTACCCCATTATTACAAAGATTATGATATCCCACTGCTGTGTACTATTTCCAATGGTGCCGGTGCAGAATCTTTCGACTGGATCGATCCCTTAATCGATCATCCTCTGCAAATTGAAGATGGTATGGCGATTCCTCACAACCGTCCGGGTTGGGGATTTATGTTTAAAGATGAATATCTTACTGAAATTTAAGAATTAAAATGAAAGCGTTTAAAATCACTGAAAAAGGCCATTACGACTTTTTTACGATTGATAAACCTGTTCCCGGCGAAGGAGAGGTGCTGGTACAAGTAAAAAAGGTGGGTTATTGCGGAAGCGATCTGAATACCTTTCGGGGTATCAATCCCCTGGTTTCGTATCCACGAATTCCAGGGCATGAAGTAAGTGGCATTATTAAAGAAACCGGATCCAAAGTACCTGATTATATCCATCCCGGGATGTCGGCGGCTATTTTACCTCAGACTGCTTGTGGAAGCTGCTCGTCGTGCCGCAATGGTCGACCTAATGCTTGCAGGTACAATCAAACACTTGGGGTACAGCGCGAGGGTGCGCTTACCGAATGGCTGGTGGTTCCCTGGCAGAAGCTGGTTATCGACGATACCCTGAGTTTAACGAAACTGGCACTTATTGAGCCTCTGGCGGTGGGTTTTCATGCTGCTAAACGTGGTGAAGTGAAGCGTGGTCAAAAAGTGCTCGTACTGGGTTGTGGAGTAATCGGGCTGGGTGCGGTTGCTGGTGCTGATTTCTTTGGTGCAGAAGTTATCGCAGCAGACTTATTCGACGATAAACTGGAGAAAGCCAAAGCAGCCGGAGCTACGCACACCATTAATTCTAAAAAAGAAGATGTTCATCAGCGCTTGCTCGAATTAACGGATGGGCACGGGCCCGATGTAATAATCGAAGCTGTGGGGCATCCGGTTACGTTTCGTATGGCTGTTGATGAAGTGTGTTTTACAGGTAAAGTGGTATACATTGGCTATGCGGCCGAACCAGTTTGCTACGAAACCAAGTACTTTGTGCTTAAGGAACTGGATATCCGTGGTTCGCGTGGTTCCGATAAAGAAGACTTTGAAAATGTACTGAGAATGGTGAAGTCGGGCAAACTAAATCCTGAGGATATCGTTTCGCATACGTACTCCTTTGAGGATGCAGGAAAGGCAATTCAGATATGGGCCGACGATCCTTCATTGGTAACCAAAATTGTAATTGAGTTATGAGCAGACTTGAGCAGCTATATTCTCTTGAAGGGTTAAGGATAGTGGTTACCGGTGCTTCAAGTGGTTTGGGGTTGTCGATGGCTGTGATGTTGGCCGAATGTGGTGCCTGGGTAATCGGTCTTAGTCGTTCAGGCAGGGTGAAAATCGACTACGATGGAACCCTGCCCGCTAATCTGGTATTCGGAACAATGGACGTGGCCGATGAACAATCGGTAAAAAACAAACTAACAGAAATCGGAGAAAGCGGAGGCATTGATGTGTTGGTGAACAATGCCGGCGTGACTGTAAAAAAACCGGCGGTCGAGGTAACTCCGGCCGATTTGGACTACATCAATAGTGTCAATATCAACGGGATGTATTATTGCAGCAAGCATGCTTTCCCCTATCTGAGACAGGCTGAAAAGGGTGGACGTATTATCAATATTTCTTCCATGGCATCGTTTCTTGGTTTTTCGGAAGTTGTACCGTATTGTGCATCTAAATCAGCCGTATTGGGAATTACCCGCGGACTGGCTGTGGAATGGGCCTCCGAGAATATTCTCGTTAATTCTGTTTCGCCGGGATGGTTTCCTTCGCTTATGAATCAGCAGGTAATGGATGCGGAGCGACAGAAAAAGATTCTGGCCCGTATGCCTTTGCACCGTTATGGTAAACCGGAAGAACTTGCAGCTCTGATTTGTTTCCTGGCATCTCCGGCTGCTACGTACATTACCGGACAGGATTTTAGTGTGGATGGTGGAGCGCTTGCATTTGGTTACTAAATAAATTTATTACTAAATAATATGGAATACAGACAATTAGGCAATACCGATATGAAGGTGTCGGCTTTGAGCTTTGGTGCTTCGTCTCTGGGAGGTGTTTTTGTAGAGGTTGATGAGGCAGAATGCATACGAACCGTACATACCACGATCGACAGAGGCATCAATTTTATAGATGTGTCGCCTTTTTACGGAGATACACGTGCTGAAACGGTACTTGGTAAGGCCCTTAAAACGGTGCCCAGGGATAAATATTTTCTGGCTACCAAAACGGGAAGATTTGGAGATGGTAGTTTCGATTACAGCCCGAAGCGTATCCGTAAATCGTTGGATGAAAGTCTGAAACGCCTCCGGGTGGATTACCTTGATGTGTTTCAATTACACGATATTGAGTATGAAGGTGCCCGTCACCTCAATGTAATAATCAATGAATCCATTCCTTACCTGATGGAGTTGAAACAGCAGGGGGTGATCCGGTATTTTGGGATCACTTCTTACCCGGTTTCCATTTTCGGTGAAGTTCACGAACAATGCAAGGTTGATACCATGTTGTGTCATTGTCACTATATGTTGAGTGATACGTCCATGCTTGAGCTGCTGCCTTACGCTCAGAATGATGGTGTGGGACTCATTGCAGCTTCGCCTTTGGGAATGGGATTGCTCACCGAAAGAGGAGTTCCCGATTGGCACACTGCCACGCCGGAGGATATGAACTGTGTGAAGCGTGCTCTTACCTTTTGTAAAGAGCAGGGGACCAGTTTGGAAAAGCTGGCTCTGCAATTTGGAGTGGCCAATCCTGATATTCCGACCAACCTTGTTTCGTCGTCGAAAGTAGCACGTATGATTGAGAACATCATTATTGTGGAGCAACCCATCGATCATGAATTGGTGAAAGAAGTTCAGCGACTGCTGGAACCTATTAAAAACAAGGATTTTAATTTTTCAGGTTCCTGATCTTTCCTATTCTTCAGCCACTTTCAGATTATCTTTCCGGAACTTAACCGGTGTAATTCCATACTGTTCCCTGAAGCATTTGGTGAAATAGCTCGGCGATGAAAATCCCAGCTTATAGCCAACATCTGAAACACTGAGTTCCGGTTCATCTAACAGCACTGTGATACTTTTTTTCAAACGGATACTGGTGATAAATTCGTTTGGAGTCTGGCCGGTAATACCTTTCAGTTTTTGGAAGAATGCTGTTCTCCCCATTAGCATCTCCTGAGCAAAATAGTTCACATCGAAATTCGAATCGTCGATCATTTTTTCCACCAATTCGATAGCTCTGGTCATAAATTTATGGTCGAGACTGTTGGTCGCAATCAGGTCAATCTTAGCATCGGCTTGTTTGCTATACTTAGCCTGTAGTTGTTTACGTGTGTTAATCAGATTGTTACAACGCGCAATCAGCAATCGGGTGTCGAAAGGCTTTGTAAGATAGTCGTCGGCTCCGGTTCGGAAACCTTCGATGCTGTACTCAATAGCTGCACGGGCAGTAAGTAAAATAACCGGAATATGGCAGGTTTCGATATTCGATTTAAGTTTGCTGCACATTTCAACCCCCGACATTTCGGGCATCATCACATCGCTCACAATTATGTCGGGATGTTTTTCAGTGGCTTTTTCCAGTCCCTCGCGCCCGTTTACAGCTGTTTCCACATGATAAATCTGACTGAATAAATTTACCAGGAAAGACAATAGTTCAAGGTTATCCTCTACCAACAGAATTGTTGATTTTTGAGCAGGGTCGGCTTGTTGAGTGCTTTTCAGTTCGTTGATAAACTGTTCGTCTGGCACCTCAAGAATCATTTCCCGTTGTGCCAGGTTATTGACGGACACTTTTTGTTCAGCTGTCAAATAGTCGTCGTTTATGGGTAAGGTTACGATAAACCTGCTTCCCTTGCTCTCGTTGTTTTCGGTTTCTATTTTCCCGTGATGCAGCTCCACGATTCCCCGTGCAAGGGCAAGCCCGATTCCGGTTCCGGGATTATTCCTGTTCTGACTAAATCCATTTTCAGCCTGATAAAAACGGTCGAAGACTCTTATTTTATCTTTTTCATCAATTCCCGGGCCGGTATCCGATACAGTTATCTTCACATATGCATTTTCCACTACAACATCGATACATATTTCACCTCCGTCGGGAGTAAATTTAAACGCATTGGAAAGTAGATTATAGAAAACTTTTTCCATTTGATTGGTGTCAAACCACATCAAAAGCTGAGGTTCCTTATGATTAAAATCAAGCCGTATAGTGCGCTGAGCCGAATATTCCTTGAAGGTAAGAATAATCTCGTGCAGAAACTGGATTAAATCCTGATTTGAAGCTTTCAGTTGCATAAATCCCTGTTCCTGTTTTCTGAAATCGAGTAGCTCGTTGATCAGTTTTCCCATTCGGTGGGCATTTCTGTGTATACTGAGCAAACGGTTGTATAACCCGCTTTGCAGGGAAGTTGATTGAAGAAGAGTTTCTATCTGGCTTATAATTAAGGTCAGAGGTGTGCGGAATTCATGAGAGATATTGGTGAAAAAGCGTAGTTTGGACTGATTTAACCATTCAATCTGTTCTCGTTCTTTTTTCTCGTAATTGAGGGATACTTTCAGTTTTATACTCGAGGTATAAACCCGGAGAATAATATAAACAATGGTAAGTACAAAGGCTATGTAGAATAAATAGGAATACCACGTAGCATAAAAGGGTGGTCTAATCCGGATTGCCAACGATGATTCGGCAAAAACTTCACCTTTTTGTTTCGAACGAATTTTTAGCACATAATTTCCCGGATTCAGGTTGGTATAAGTGATAATATGTCTTTTATTGGTTTTAATCCAGTCTTTATCGAAACCCGAAAGCATATATTCAGTATCCTCCTGCATCGATTCGACGTAGTTCGACGAAGAAAATTCAAAGGAAATCGCATTTTGTGAATGCTTCAGTACCACCATTTCGGTATAGGTGATTGATTTCGTAAGTATTCCTTTTTCAGAAGGTTGAATTTTCTGATTATTCACATACATGTCGGTAAGAATAATATTGAAAGGTTTAGGCTGCAGATTCAGGAAATTCTCCTGAAATGAAAAGAGACCACCAGTGCTTCCGATGAAAATTTCGCCATCGCGGGCAACATACAGGGCTCCATCATTGATCGACGAAATGGGAAAAACCGACTGATTCTGAAAGTTGATAAAGGTGTTGTTTTCCACATCAAAAAAGGTAAATCCTTTACTTGTGGCAATAATCAGATAGCCTGTTTTCGATTCCTTGATGTCGATAATATAATCATCGATGATCGCCGAATTGGTTGTATTGTACGTTGTAAAGGTTTTGCTTTTCTCGTTGTACAATTCAAGACCTCCTCCGGCTGAACCCATCCATATACGCTTTTTGCTGTCCTCAAAAAATACATTGTTGAAGGTTGAGTTATGATTCAGTGAGTCGACTGATTGGTTACTTAGTTTTTCAAGCTTCGAAGTGTTGAAATCGTACCTGAAGAATGCAAATCCCGTCGAGAACCAAAGTCGGTTTTTATGGTCAAGCATCATGTCCCATATCTGGGTGTTTTCCAGTCCAGCCGTAAAGTTGTCGAACAAAAACCCGCATTTTTCGGTTTGGGGATCAAACACCAAAACTGAATTGTGTGATGCAAGATAGAGTTTATCGTTATAAATCTCAATATCACGGATGTAATTGTTTTTCAACGATCCCGGGTCGCCGGTTTCGTTACGGAAAACCTTCGATTTATTTGTTTTTAAATCAATTTTGTAGAGTCCTTCGATATGTGCTCCAATCCAGAGTTGTTTGTTTTTTTCATCAAAACGAAGTGCTTTAATATTCGAAACTGTTAATGAAGTAGAACCCGGCAATGTTTTATAAACGGTGATGTCACCTGTTTTTCTGTTGATATAGTTCACGCCACCTCCTTCAGTACCAATCCAAACATTGTTTTGGTCATCCTCTCTGATTTTCCCAACGATAGGGTTACTCAGACTTTTAGAAACGCCACCATCCATTCCGTAAAAATTGAAGAATGAATATTCCGGATTAAAATAATCCACGCCCCCATAGTAGGAGCCTATCCAGATGGTACCCTGAAGATCCTTGTACAGGCACCAGATACTGGAACTTCCTATGGAATAGGGTTTTGATTCGGAATGCACAAATGTCGAGAATTTATTCTGGGAGGGATTGAAGCGACATAATCCATTGAACGTCCCTATCCAGTAATTGCCAAAGTCATCCTCGCAAACAGTTCTTACAAAATCGCTTGGCAGGGAGTTCGAATTGGACGGATTGTGACGATAGTTGGTCGTCTGTCCGCTGCGTTCAATGATAAAAAAACCGTGATCCTGTGTTGAAACACAGATGTTTTGTCGACTATCTTCGTGAAGGTTAATAACAAATACATCGGGGATGGCCGTCATCAGACGTTTGTTTTTATCCATCACCAGGAGGCCGTGATTTCTGGTTCCGATGTAGAGCTGTCCTGTTGTGCTTTCCAGGACGGAAAAAATCCGAACTTCGGGAATACTTAAACGGGCATATTCGATAAGGCTATTGGACTCTGAGTCGTACTTACTTATAACTGTGTTACTACACACCCAGAGATTATCGTTGCCATATGTGATGGTAGAAACATCATTTTCGGTTACAGTATTGAACCGACGGGTAATCAAATCATAAATTACCAATCCCCGACGGCACATCAGATACAGCTTTCCCTTTTTATCTCCGCAAACAATCTGAACACTGTTACTGAAAATGGAATTAGGGTCTCCTTTTACATGTTTGAAAACTTCAACCTTATTCCCGTCGTACATATTCAGTCCATACCGGGTTCCAACCCAGATAATTCCTTTTTCATCCTGATAAATTGAATTGACAGAAACCTGTGACAGTCCGTTTTCTCCTTTCAGGTGATTGAAGAAGAGGGTTTGTCCGGTTAATGTCTGCGTGAAAAGCAGCAAGCCAGTCGCTATCAGATACATTAAGAGGGTTCTCATGGTATAAATAGATAAATGTACCGTGCAAAGTTAATGCAACAAGAGCAAGAATAATGTTAATAATGTACGACCTGCTATGAAAATTGTACGATAGTTTACGTGCAATTTTCATTGTTTTTTTCATTTTTTCTGAAAATACATATCTTCATTCTCTGTAAATTCAAGAGGGCACGGATACACCAACGAATTGAATTAATTTGATTAAAAAGCGTACAATCTTTACATTCTCTGATTCTTGCTGGTTCTAATTTTGTCCCATCTTAAATTTTTTATAAATTTTATTGAAGAAATCATGAGAAACAAAAGTTGTATGTCGATTCCGTTATTCAGAAAAATCACTTCGAAATTTCTGCTGTTGTTTTTGATGGGAGTATCCGGTCCGATGCTTCTGTATGCACAAACCTTTCCGGTCAGCGGTGTGGTAACCGATGAGTCGAAAAATCCGATGATTGGTGTTAGTATCAGTGTAAAAGGAACTTCGAAAGGAACCATCACCGATGTAAAAGGATCATTTTCGATGAATGATATCAGTGCAAAAGATGTACTGATATTTAGTTTTATGGGTTATTCCAAAAAAGAGATTGTAGTTGGAAATCAACGTCGGTTGAATGTGGTGTTGACAGAAGATACCCGTACGCTGGATGAAGTCGTGGTGGTAGGTTATGGTACCCAGCGTAAGAGTGATATTACCGGAGCATTGGTTTCGGTACGTCCCGACGATATGAATGCTATTCCGACTTCCAGTCTGGCTGAAATGTTACGTGGACAGGCTGCCGGAGTTCAGATTACGCAGGGTTCGGCCCGTCCGGGTGGTTCTTCTGATATTTTAATCCGTGGTAAGCGTTCGCTCACAGGAGGTAACCAGCCGCTGTTTATTGTGGATGGTGTCCCTGTAACGAATATCGATGATTTTAATTCTCAGGATATTAAATCTGTGGAGATTTTAAAGGATGCCTCGTCGCAGGCTATTTATGGTGCCCGGGCTTCAAATGGTGTTATATTAATTACCACACACAGGGGGCAGCAGGGTAAAATGGAAATCGAATTGAATTCTTATTTATCATCCCAGCAATTGAAACGAAATTTTGAATTTTATTCTCCCGAAGAATGGGCAGATCTTCGTCGGGAAGCATGGCGTTCGATAAATAATGATCAGTATGCTGAAGATTTCGCTGTTTTTCCTGAAGAAATGTTGAATGCGCTGAATAATAAGCAATTTACTGATTGGGAAGACCTGGCACTGGATCCGGCAACCATGCACAACCACACACTTAGTATCCGCAAAGGGAATGAAAGCAGTCGTTTTGCAGCCAGTATGGGTTTGTACGATCAAACAGGGATGGTTCCCAACTCGAACTATCAACGAGCGAATGTTCGTTTTAACTTCGATCAGCAATTAACTCAAAAACTTTCGATGGGAGTTAATTTCAACTACACTTTCTCCAATAGAAATGCAGAGGACGGAGAATTTTCCGAATTTATTACGATGAATCCCCTGTACCGTGCCTACGATGATAATGGGAAAATGGTTTCCATGACATCGGATGGGTATTGGAATCCATTGTGGAACAATGCTAATGCAATCAATAATACCAAGTCGTTTAGGATGTTACTGAATATGTTTGCCGACTGGGAGATTGTAAAAGGAGTGAAGTACCGGCTGAATGCGAGTTTCAACCGTCGTGAGTCGGAAAACGGAACCTATCAGAATCGCCTTCATGAGAAAGGTAGTAACCTGAGGGGTAGTGCTGCCATCAGCAGTTCATATGGTTTTGAGTATCTTATTGAAAATATCCTTACCTATGATCAGAAAATCAACGAAACTAACAAGTTTGATATTACGCTGGTGCAAAGTACTAATCAGCAGCTCGACACCCGTAATGTGATGTCAGGGTCAGGTTTCAGTAGTGACTTGCTTACCTACAATGCGATTTCTGCAGCATTAATTCCGAATCCAGTGGAACGTTCAATTACGCCACGCAACCTGGTTTCGTTCATGGGTCGTTTGCGGTATAACCTGGCCGATCGTTACCTCTTTTCGGCTTCTGCACGTGTCGATGGTTCTTCGGTTTTTGGGATAAATAACAAGTATGGATTTTTCCCGGCCGCCTCGTTTGCATGGCGTGCCAGCGAAGAGCCATTCCTGAAAGATATTGAACAGATTTCGAACATGAAACTTCGTCTGAGTTATGGGTCGGTAGGTAACCAGGCAGTTAATCCATACCGTTCACAGGCAGTTGTGCAGAGTTATTACATGCAGTTTGGAGCGCAGGAACCATTGGTTGGCTATCTGCCAGGCACACAGCTCTGGAATCCTGATTTAAAATGGGAAACTTCAACATCCACCAATGTAGGTTTCGATTTCGGATTTTTTGATGAACGGGTAAGTGGTTCGGTTGATTATTATGTTACCAATACCACCGACCTCCTTATGAATAAGTCATTACCTCCTTCCACCGGTTATACCACTCAGTTGGTAAATATCGGTAAGGTACAGAATAAGGGACTTGAAATTGCAGTGTCGGTCGTTCCCGTGAAGAAAAAAGATTTCTTCTGGTCGCTCGACTTTTCATTCAGCAAAAATAACAACAAGATTGTGGCGCTTGATGGCAGAGTAGATGAGAGCGGTAAGCCAATGGATGACCTGGCTAACAGATGGTTTATTGGTTATCCGATGGATGTGTATTACAGTTATAGATTTGATGGAATTTGGCAACAGTCTGATAAAGATAGTATTCCAACATCACACATGCCAACAGCCCGTCCGGGAGATGTGAGGGTAGTGGATATTAACGACGATGGAGTTATTAACCCCGATGACCGTGAAATAAAGGATCGTACGCCCGATTGGTTTGGTTCCTTCGGTTCCACCTTAAAATACAAGGGTATTGATTTTAGTTTTGACTTTTATACAGTACAGGGTGGAATTCGCCAGAATGCCTATCTCTATGATTATAACTCGGGAGGTACACTGCAGGGCCGTTTGAATGGTCTGAAAGTGGATTACTGGACACCCGAAAATCCATCCAACACAGCACCCCGACCATACGAAAATGCAGCATCACCTTATATTGAATCGCTGTCGTACCAGGACGGATCGTATATCCGCCTGCGAAATGTAATGCTGGGATATACACTTCCCGCTGCTATCTCAAAAGCACTTCAAATACAGAAGTTGAGAGTGTACGGTTCTGCTACGAATTTATGGACTAAAACCGACTTCCTGTCGTATAGTCCGGAGTCGGGACCCAATGGATATCCTGAACCTCAAAACTTTACCGTAGGATTAAATGTGTCATTCTAAAAAGTACGAAAAATGAAGAAGTTAATATTATTTTCAGTTTTACTAGTTCTGTTCAGCTCGTGTGAAGAGTTTCTGACAGAAAAAATATATACGCAGATTACGACCGATTATATTATCAGCACGCCTGAAGGTATGGCTGATGCTGTAACGGTTATGTACACCCGTGAGCGTGATTTGGTACGTTCTTCGCCTGAGCCTGAAACCAATATGTATAGTAGCCTTACCCGTGGTACCGATATTTCAACCACACGTAGTGGCACAGGTGTGGATCAGTATGGCCGGTATTTCAATTTCACATCTGTGGCCCCGGGTTTAGCAAATTACTGGAGACATTTTTACAAACTCATTGGTTATGCCAATCTTGTTATCAACGCATCTGCCAATGTGGATATGACAAATCCAATCGCCATTCAGGCAGTTGCCGAAGCGAAAGCTTTCCGGGCTCATTCGTATTTTCATCTGATACGTCGGTTTGATAATATTTATCTTACTACAAGGACGGTAACCCCCGAAAATATTAACGACTCGGTGGTATATCAGCCTGCCAATCCGGATGATGTTTACAAGCTGATCCGGGAAGATCTGGATTATGCAATTGAGAATCTGAGTGTAACTACAAAGGAACCCGGTCGCTTCACCAAAGGAGCTGTTCGACATATCCGCGCTCAAGTGGCTATGTGGGATAAAGACTGGGAAGAAGCAATTGAACAGTGTGAAGCAATTTTTGCCAGTGGAATTTACTCCCTCCTGCCACTTAACAAGATTTTTGAGGGAGCAGATTTGAATCATTCAGAAGCTATTCTTGTTCAACAGTGGGCAAAAACAGTTCCCGGTTCCTTCGACGGCGGTACTTATTTTGCGGGTCACCGAATGCATGCACATTTTATGGCTCAGTATCACAATATTGCCGGACTAACCCGTTCGTTCGACAATGGAGCTTATGCCTGGGGACGTATCTATCCCAATCCCTATTTATTTAGTCTCTACGACAAAAAACTGGATAAGCGTTATACTGAATTTTACAAGCATCACTGGTTTTATGATGATCCTGCACGTAAACCCGCTAATGTGAATTTAGGAGATACGGTTAAAACAACCAGTCCATCAGTGTATTATTTATCGTTGCACCCAAGTGTCAGAAAATTTATGGACAGATGGACAGTAACACCTGATGAATCCAATTCGTACAAGGATATTATTATTTACCGACTGGCTGAAACCTACATCATGGCAGCCGAATCCTACCTCATGAAATTCGGGGGTGATCATGCCAAAACAAAGGAATATTATAATAAAACCTGGATGCGTGCCGGCAATCCTCAGGAAATGAGAACAATTACACTGGAGATGATTATTGAAGAACATGCCCGTGAACTGGCATTCGAAGGTGCCCGTTGGCCTTTCCTCAAACGATTGGGTATTCTGGTTGAACGAGTGCAAAAATACGGTGGTGAATTTTCCCGCTTCCCCAACGGCACGGTTGCAGTGAATGATACCACAGTACGCAAAAATATTCGTGATTTCCATGTAAGATGGCCAATTCCGCAGGCCGAGCTGGATCAAATGGGCTCTACCTTCCCCCAAAACGAAGGGTATAATTAAAAACTAAACATCAATTAATCCTTAATACATAGCGTGTTAAGGATTAATTTTTAGAATCGTACAAATTTGATAGTATATCGCACTAAATTTATGGAAGTTCGTAATATTCGCGTCTATTTTTGCAACCACAATGGACCATCGTTCAAGTTAACTTTAAAAAAATACAGTATGAAAACAAAAATTACTTTTTTATCTATTGCGTTATCATTTTCCGTTATTAGTAACGCTCAACAACTTTTGATGGAAGAAAATTTTGACTATCAGGAAGGTGCTCCCCTGATTGCCAATGCCGTTTCAGGTTCGGATAATGCCGCCAACACACTTACCGGATGGCTTACGCTGGCACAGTCGCGATCCGATATCAATTGTTTTAATATCTCGAGTGTGGGATTATTCTACCAGGGTTATCCTCCCACAGGAAAAGGTAAAGCTGTAATAGCAGCTGATAATTCGGGTCAGGATGTGTTTAAGCCCTTTGTAGATAAGAATGAGGGCGTCCCGTATGTTGGTCCGAAAACAATTTATGTGGGACTTATGGTCAACATACCTTTTGGCAGCTCAACCAATCCCGCTGTTGCTAAAGATTTTTTGATTGCCATAAAGGCGACAACCGGACCTACTGATTACAACTATTATGGTCGTATATTTATTAAATCGGATGGTGCTAATACCAACTTTGCTCTTGGAAAATATTCATCGAACAGCTCTGCATGGTCGGGTAATTACGCAAATGGAGCTACCCACCTGTTGGTGCTGAAATACGTGATGGGTGGCCTGAATGGTACCAATAGAAATGAAGAAGTAGCTGCAGGTTACGACGATAAAATGCATTTGTTTATTAATCCTTATGTAAGCATATCAGAACCACTTGTGCCTACTTTGTCGTATGAGTCTGCTGCTGAAGGCGATGCGTACCGCTATTCTCAATCGAATGTGCTGATCGGTGGCCTTTCTTCAGTATACATGCGTACACCCGACAATGCTGCAGGTTCGATCCCAACAACAACTATTATTGATGGTATACGCGTTGCTGAATCGTGGGCGGCGTTGTTTACGACTACCACCGGTGTGGATGATGTTGTGAAACAAAATGGTTTTGTGTATCGTACCGACAACGAAAACAGACTGATCGATATAAATATTTCCAATCGCGGATACCACAGCTATCAGCTTATTTCGATGAGTGGAAGTCTGGTGAATGCAGGAAGTGTTGAGAACAACAACTTTGCAATTTCCACTAAGGGATTGGCGCAAGGTGTGTATCTGCTGACTCTGCAAGGTGATGATGGCCCCGACACTGCTAAAATTATTATTCGTTAATTTCATTTTCTGCTGTTCTGCCAGCCAGCATTGTGCTGGTGGAACAGTACAATTCTTCCTTAAACATGCTTCTGAAACACTTTTTTGCTTTTTTTGCCAGCTTATTATATATACTGCCGGCAAACTCCCAGCTATTTCCTGAACATCAGTTTGGAGTGGAAGGTCAACGCTGGGCAAGGAATAAAACCATGCCCTGGGAGGTTTTTCAAACACTGATTCCGGATAGTTTGCCGGATTATACCCGGACGATAGATTCGCAGACACTTTACGGAAGCAAACCGGGTCGAAAATTCAGTACAAATGGTTTCTTTTCAACTCTTAAAGTTGATGGACGATGGTGGGTCATTGATCCCGAAGGATATCCGGGTATTCAACGTGGAGTGAGTGCAGTCTCACCCGGCTCATCTGAACGTAATAAATTCTCTTTCCAGAAACAGTTTGAGACAAAACAACGCTGGGCGACAGAAACCTTCACGAAATTAACCAGTTTGGGCTTTTACGGCACTGGTTCATGGAGCGATGTGGAAGCTGTGAAACAATTTAATCAAAGTAGCAAAGTGCCTTTCTCGTATACGATTATCCTCAACTGGATGAGTAAATACGGTAAACAAAGAGGAGGTACATACCAACTTCCGGGAAATATTGGTTATCCCAACCAATGTATTTTTGTTTTTGATCCGGGTTTCAAAGAGTTCTGTGAAAAGGAAGCGCAAAAACTTACTGCCACCAGCAACGACAGAAACCTGGTCGGATACTTTTCAGATAATGAATTGCCGTTTTCACTAAATAACCTGGAAGGATATCTGAATCTGACAAATCCCGAAGACCCGGGCCGTTTATTTGCCGAACAATGGATAAAAACTCAAAATATTTCCCGGGAGAAAATTACGAACGAACACAGACTTGCATTTGTGGGAATTGTTGCAGAACGTTATTACCGTATTGTTTCGGAAGCCCTTCGAAAAAACGATTCCAATCATATGTATTTAGGTAGCCGTCTGCACGGGAGTGCAAAAAATCTTGAAACAGTTTTAAAAGTGGCTGGTACCTATTGCGACATTGTTTCCATTAATTATTACGGCGACTGGACGCCACGCGAAAACTGGATGACTAACTGGGGCGAATGGGCAGGTAAACCTTTTATGATAACAGAATTTTATACCAAGGGTATGGACGTTGGACTGGCAAACACCACAGGGGCGGGCTATACAGTTCGTACTCAGCTTGACAGGGCGTACGCCTATCAGCATTTTTGCCTGCATCTGCTGAACTCTCCCCATTGTGTGGGCTGGCATTGGTTTAAATACCAGGACAACGATCCGGAGGCAAAAGATGTGGATCCGTCGAATATCGATTCAAACAAGGGAATTGTGAACAATACCTACGAATGGCATCAGCCACTGGTTGATAAAATGGGTGAATTTAATAATCAGGTTTATTCATTAATTAACTACCTGAATAAGCGTTAATCTTAAATAGAATTCAGATGAAGAAAGTTGCTTTTTTATTTATTTCTGTCTTTTTTTTATGTGCAGTTGGACACTCACAATCGACTGTTACACTCGAAACCCGTTATTCTTCCGGCACAGGTGGATGGACTGCCCGTCAGGCAAAACTGGTGAATCTCATTCAGGGATATTCTCCTGTGACCAATCCGTCGACCCTGAACGTTAACAGTTATGGGAGTAGTAATTCCGTGCAAAGCGAAGCAAAAGGTTTTTTCTATGCACAAAAAATTGACAATCGTTGGTGGTTGATTGATCCGGAAGGCAAAGGAGCTGTTAATATTGCTGTAAATGTAATCCCAACTATTTCTGACAACATCACTCTGAAGGAAGTGTATGACAGACTTTGGGAGCTGGGATTTAATGGGGCGGCAAGCTTTATGGCTGATGAAAGCCAGACGATACGCTACAACAACATGAGCCCTAATAAATTTTCCTATACCCGACGTATCAATTTTTATAATACCTATGTAGGATTGCGTAAGTCGTATTATCCAACAACCTCTACACGCCTGACAGGTTCGATGCTAAACTATATGTTTGTTTTCGACCCTAAGTTTGCCGAATTTTGTGAAAGCAGAGCCAAAACCTTTGGCGATGCGTATAAAAATGAGCGTGATTTACTGGGTTATTTTCTCGATAATGAATTGCAATTCCATACCGATCAGCTCCAGAAACTGATCAGAGACCTTGATCCGGGTGATCCTTCCTATGAAATGGCTATGAGTTTTGCGACTTCCAAAGGGCTGACAAAAACACAGGTTCTAAACAATTACAGCAGCATCTCGTCGGCTATTAAGGCCGAATTCGCCACCAAACTGGCCGATAAGTATTATGAGGTGACCACTACTGCCATTCGCAAATACGACCCTAATCACATGGTGATGGGTAGTCGATTACATGGAGGTTCGAGAGATACACAGGGAATCGTACAATCGGCTGCAAAATGGAACGATGTGGTGTCGGTGAATTTTTACGATACCTATTCGCCTGTTGATCAGATTACTTCACCTACAAAATACCTGGCATGGATTGATAAGCCCCTGGTGATTGGAGAATTTTATACAAAGGGTTACGATGCTTACGAAAATGGTTTTGTAACAGGATTTAACGGCGCAGGCTGGGTAGTAAAGACCCAAACGCACCGGGGCTATTTTTATCAGAATACCTGTATTGAATTTTTAAAGGCACGTTCGGTAATTGGCTGGCATTACTTTCAGTATTCCGACGATGCCGATAGCAACAAGGGAATGTTTAAACTGGTAGTTTATGGTGGAGAGGAATACACAGAACTTACCAGTCAGATGCGGTTGTTAAATATTAACCGGTTTAATCTGATAAATCATTTTGACGGTAGAACATCAGTTAAAACAGTTGAAATGCAGAATGTTCAGTATAGTGTTGCCAATAATATATTACATATCTCAGGCTATTCTCCCGATTCTGATTTAAGAATACTTGATATTGCAGGTAAAGTCATTTCTTCCACAAGTCTGCCCGGTATCATTGCAGAGCACGATTTGTCGCACCTCTCGCGGGGCGTTTACATCGTCCATCTTCTTTCTGCCGATAAATCCCGGCATTTTAAAGCAAAAATTATCAAATAAAATCGATAGATACATTAATTTTAAATTATGAAGTCATGAAAAAAAATCACTCAACAGTAAGTAGATCGCTTACTACCTACGGCCTGCAATTCCTGGCCGGTACCCTGCTTTTTGTACTGATGTTTGTATTTCAGCCAGATGCAAAGGCACAGACCATAGTGTTTGAAGACGATTTTAATCGCAACGAAAGTCCGCTTGGACCTACCGGTGGTAATCCACTTATGACCTGGACAGTAGTTACCTCAGCTCAGGGTTATGCAAAAACCGAATTAATAGGCGGTTCCAATTATCGGTTGGCTATTTTTAACGGAGCCACTAGTACCGCAGCGGCATCGACCACAGGTAGAACCTATATTCACGGTCCATTATCCACTTTTAGCAGTCCATTTCTACCTGTACTTGCAAATAACACTGGTGATATCACCTGGACATTCAATATTCGCACGGGTCGCCCCGACGGTGCAGGTTTTGATGCTACTGCCAATGCATATGGTTACGCAACGGTATTGTGTGCTACCAGTTCCGATTTCCTCACAGCTAGCGGGTATGTGGTTACATTACGTAAAGGAACGAGCTACAATGCTGTACGTCTCGAGAAGTTTGCAAATGGTTTGGTGGCAAATGAAAACCTGACTACTATTGTTGGTCCTTCAACTGAACTCCCAGGGGCTCTGAACCATTATTTCAGTGTAAAAGTGGTTTACACACCGACTACCAATACATGGAAGTTTTATTCCAGATATGATGGTACCAGCCCGGTAGATCCTAATGGAGGAGTTGACCCTCTTACTTTAGTAGGAACAGCTATAGATTCACAGTACACTTCCACTCCTATGACAAGTACCGGATTCTTTTTAAATCACCAATCGACGAGTTGGAACAGTGGTAACAATAAAGCTAATTTCGATAATTTCAGAGTAGTGAGAGACGTGTTTACCCATACCGGTGATCTGGAAAAGGAAAAACCTTTTGTGCTTAACGAGGATAAATTGATCGTTTTCAAAGCCTGTGATATTTATGCTTCTACCGGAGCCAAAATCGCAGCTGTTACTGAAAATGAAGTTCACACTGGTATCCGCATCGAAAAAGGAATGTATATGATTAAAACCAGCGATTCAGTGTATAAAGTAATAAAGCCCTAGTATAATTCTTTTTATTTTTGAGCCATGAAGAAATCAATTGCTATTTTAGTTGTAATTTTTTTTGTTATTTCGGGATATTCGCAATTTAAAAAATTTGATAATATCCTTTACGGTGTTGCTTATTATCACGAATATATGCCCTACGAACGACTCGATAAGGATGTGAAAATGATGCAGGATGCCGGAATCAGTGTAATTCGGGTGGGAGAATCGACCTGGAGTCTTTTCGAACCGCAGGAAGGTAAATTTGAATTTGAATGGCTCGACCGTGTTATTGATAAATTCCATGCAGCGGGGATAAAAGTAATTCTGGGTACTCCCACTTACTCTATCCCTGCCTGGATGGGCGTGCGGCATCCGGAGTTATTTGTTGAAAAACTCGATGGGTCGAAAAGCAGCTTTGGTATTCGTCAGAATTTTGATATTACGAATCCCACCTATTTGTTCTATTGCGAAAGAGTAATTCGCAAGATTATGGAACGGTATGCAAATCATCCGGGAGTTGTTGGATATCAGGTAGATAACGAAACGACAACTTATGGTGCGGCCAACTTCAACTTTTTCAGGGGTTTTGTGAATTACATGAAGGATAAATACAAAACCACACAACACCTGAACAAAATCTGGGGCTTAAGTTATTGGGGGATGACCCTCAACGACTGGGATGAATTTCCTACCCGTCATAATGCCACACATCCTTCCTATAAGCTCGAATGGGATAAATACGGACAAAAAGCGGTTGGCGATTTTCTGAGCTGGCAAGCCAGAATTGTGAAGGAATATGCCCGCCCCGACCAGTTTGTTACTCACGATTTTATGACGTTAATTGAAAAAGCACATCCGCTGGATGCTACCCGCGAACTGGATATAGTTTCGTTGAATGCCTACCATGGAACACAACACAACACAGCCGGCGAAGGTGTAACCTGGTCGGGAGATTATTACCGGAGTGTAAAGAAAACAAATTACATGATTACCGAAACCAATGCTCAGGCTATGGGTTGGTCGTCGAGAACACAATATCCTCCTTATGATGGACAGGCCCGTTTGTATGCGTATTCGCATTTTGCTACGGGTGCCAATATGGTTATGTACTGGCACTGGCATTCGTTACATTATGGTCTTGAGACCTATTGGAAAGGAATGCTGGGACACGATCTGGAGCCAAACCGCTTTTACAGGGAAGCCTCGCAGGTCGGTAAAGAACTGAAGAAATTCGGCCCAAAGCTCGTTAACCTGAAGATCAAAAATCGTGTAGGGATTCTATATAGTCGCGATTCAAACTTCGGACTGGGATATATGCCTGTAAATAACAGTAATATGTATATTGACGTACTGAAACAGATGCACCGGGCAGCCTTCCGTAATAATGTGGGAGTTGATTTTATCTTTGCTGAAAATGCAGATTTCACTGGCTATGATATTGTTTTTGTCCCGCCTTTGTATGTGGCAGACGATGCTCTCCTGCAAAAAATTTCTGATTATGTTAAAAATGGAGGGCATGTAATTATGTCGTTTAAAAGTGGTTATTGCAACGAACACAATGTAGTTCGAAGTGTAACAGCTCCTGGCCCGCTGCGTGAAGCTGCCGGTATTTCCTATCAGGAATATTCAACCATTAAAGAAGTTGGTTTTGTAAACGATTCGTTCGGGGTTGGTGCTGAAAAGAATATGGCAATGGTTTGGGCAGAGTATCTCGTTGCTGAAACTGCAAAACCGCTTGCTTATTACAAAGCTCCTTTCTTATCGAAATATCCGGCTGTTACTGAAAATAAATTTGGGAAAGGTAGCCTTATCTATCAGGGATGTATGGTTACAGATACGATTCAGAATCGTATTTTTCTGAATAAGGCGCTTGAAACCGGTCTTATAAAAAAGGAGCAACACATTGAATATCCGGTTTCCATGAAGGTGGGAGTCAACGATCAGGGTAAAACGATCCGCTATTATTTCAATTATTCAGGAGAAGAAAAGATGGTAACCCATCATTATCAATCGGGCGTAAATTTAATCACCGATCGTTCGGTGGCAAAAGGTGAAAGTTTGATTCTGAAACCCTGGGATTTAGCAATTGTCGAAGAAAAATAAGCATTAGATTGAAGTATACAAACATTTTTTATAGTAGATATATGATACACTTGATGTATAACCGGAGTTTAGGCCGGATAATCGTTACCGCATTAATTGCTTTAATGACAGGCACTGTTGTCGGAAAAGACAAACAAAAAGTTAAGTTTGAAGGAAACGACGAATCGTTGAAACAATACGCATATCCGGAGTGGTTCCGGGATGCCAAACTGGGCTTTTGGGCGCACTGGGGACCTCAGTCGGTCATTGAAAAAGGCGGCGATTGGTACCCCAAAAGCATCTATATTAATAATTGGTATGATAGAAAGAACAAAAAATTTCTTGGTAGGCCCCATCCTGATTACATCACTCATCAGCAGGTCTATGGTCATCCTTCAGTTTTCGGATACAAGGATATAGCACCACTCTGGAAAGCTGAAAACTGGGATCCCTTTCAGTTAATGAAGCTGTACAAAGAAGTAGGGGCAAAGTATTTTGTAACGATTGGTGTGCACCACGATAATTACGATCTGTTCGATTCAGGTCGTCGGTGGTCGTCGGTGGCTATGGGCCCTAAACAAGATGTGGTTGAACTATGGCAAAAGGCCGCAAAGAAAGAAGGCCTTCGTTTCGGCATTTCAGAACACCTGGGTGCAAGCTACACCTGGTTTCAGACTTCACACGGAGCCGACTCGGTGGGCCCGTATGCCGGTGTTCCTTACGATGGTCAAAACCCTGAATACCACGATTTATACCATTCCAAAGCCGACCCGGATGATACTAGTTGGCTGACCAAAAATCCGGTTTGGCAAAAAGAGTGGTACGATCGTATGAAATTCATGCTCGATAAATTTCAACCTGACTTGTTCTATTCCGACAGCCATTTACCTTTCGGAGATATCGGCAGGGACCTGATTGCGCATTACTACAACCGTGATCTGGAAAAGAATAATGGGAAACTGGAAGCGGTTTACAATTGTAAGGAGCCTTCGCATGGCCGTTTTGTGGATGATGTGGAAAGAGGGGTTAAAAAGGAAATCAGCGAGTTTCCCTGGCAAACCGACACATCGCTCGGTGCCTGGTTTTATCGTAAGAATCAACGCTACAAAACTGCTGATGAGGTGATTCAGATGCTGGTGGACATTGTAAGCAAAAACGGTAATTTGTTAATTAATATTGTTCAGAAACCTGATGGAACCCTCGACGAAGAAACCATGAAAACGCTCGATGGTATCGGCAAATGGATGAAAGTGAACGGCGAAGCAATCTACAAATCTCGACCATGGAAAATCTTTGGAGAAAAACCAGAAGAAAAAACTGAACGGGAATTGGGTCAGTTTGATGAAAATTTCGGATTCGATCACCGCGATTTGCGATTTACCACCCGCGATGGCTATTTGTATGTGTTTTGCCTGGGACATCCTACCGACGATATTGTTGTACGTGCTTTGGCTGCCGGATCACCCCATCTCGATAAAAAGATAAGCTCCGTTTCAATGTTGGGTAGCAGGGATAAAATAAAATGGTCGCAAAACAACCATGATCTAACCATTGTAAAACCTGCACAATTTGCCGAAGGTAAAGTAGTTACTTTTAAGATAAAGTTTAAATAAATAAAGGATGAATATTGCACGCTTCCATATAAGGTTGGTTTTTTTTCTTCTTTTTGTTGTTGTTTGTAACCTGAAAGCAAAGTCCGAAATTCCTGAAATTAAAAGAGGTGTTTTTGAGCCGGACAACGCTTCACTGAAACAGTTTGAGTGTCCTGAGTGGTTCAGGGATGCCAAGTTTGGTATCTGGTCACACTGGGGCCCTCAGGCTGTGCCACGGCAGGGCGACTGGTATGCACGTAATTTGTATCAAAACGATAACTTTGATCGTCGTAAACGGGTATTTACCGGTGTGCCCCATCGACAGAACACTCATCACCTGAAGCATTACGGGCATCCTTCGGAATTTGGTTATAAGGATATCATTCCCTTATGGAAGGCTGAGAAATGGAATCCTGATCAATTGATGAAGCTGTTTAAAAAGACGGGTGCACGTTATTTTGTAAGTATGGCGGTTCACCACGATAATTT
>JAVFAG010000027.1:0-5535 GCA_034002585.1 Paludibacter sp. | reverse complement strand
AAATCATCGAAAGAAGTAATTCAGATGCTGGTCGACATTGTAAGCAAAAACGGAAACCTGCTTTTGAATGTCGTTCAAACACCCGAGGGTGATATTGAAGAGGATGTGCTACGGATACTGGATCAAATCGGAACGTGGATAAAGGACAATGGTGAAGGAATTTACGGCACCCGTCCGTGGAAAGTGTATGGTGAAGGTCCATCGACCACCGAGGCACAGGAAAAGGGTCAGTACGGGGGGTTAAAGGAAGTACGACCTTATCAGTCGACAGATATTCGATATACCCGAAAAGGAAATGATATATATGTTTTCTGTATGGAAAAGCCCGGAGGTGTGGTTTCGCTGAAGTCACTGGGTATGAATGCAGGATTATTGGACGGGAATATTGCGTCTGTAAGTATGCCTTCGCATAAAGGCCGAATTCAATGGAGTCATTCAGCTCAATCGCTTGACATTCAGATTCCATCTGATTTACCAGATTATGATGTTATAATGTTTAAAATCAGTACTAAAATAAATAAATAAATTCATGATTCATAAGGCAGATAGCTTTGTTTTGTCGATTTGCATTTTATTGTTTTCACTTCCTGTAGCAGCTGAGGGTGTTTGGCAGCCTGATTTAGGTAATGGAACGTTTAAAAATCCTGTTATATATGCCGATTATTCCGATCCGGACGTGATTCGTGTCGGCGATGATTTCTACATGACCGCCTCATCGTTTAATTGCATTCCGGGATTGCCTTTGCTTCATTCGAAGGATATGGTGAGCTGGAAGCTGGTGAATCATGCGTTGAAAAAACAAGCTCCTTTTGAGGTGTATTCTCTTCCACAACACGGGAATGGGGTATATGCTCCCAGTATCCGCCATCATCAGGGAGTGTATTATATTTTTTACGGAGACCCCGATTTTGGAGTATATGCACTTACGGCTTCCGATCCGCTGGGTGAATGGTCGGAACCAACCCTTGTGAAACCAGCCAAAGGCATTATCGATCCTTGCCCTTTATGGGATGAGGATGGGAAGATGTATGTTTCGCATGCTTTTGCCGGGAGTCGTGCAGGCCTTAACAGTGTGATTGCTGTGTTCCCGGTTTGTCCTGAAAAACTGGTAGCAACCGGAGAAACAAGGATTGTGTTCGACGGACATGTGGGACATCGCACCATCGAGGGTACCAAATTTCATAAACGTAATGGGTTTTATTACATTTTTACACCTGCCGGAGGTGTAGCCACTGGTTGGCAAACCGTATTGCGTTCGCGTCAGGTTTATGGCCCCTACGAAGCAAAAATAGTAATGAAACAGGGCAATACCAGCATTAACGGACCACATCAGGGTGCCTGGGTTGATACACCAAAAGGGGAGAACTGGTTTTATCATTTTCAGGATAAGGGAGCTTATGGACGGGTAGTTCACCTTCAACCGATGCGTTGGACCAACGATTGGCCGGTTATCGGTGTCGATGCCGATGGTGATGGCTGTGGAGAGCCTGTAGCATCATATAAAAAACCAGCAATCCCCGGAAAGTTTACTCCGATAGTTTCAGATGAATCGGATGAGTTTAACGACTTTCGTCCCGGGTTACAATGGCAATGGCATGCTAATGCGAATCCGCTTTGGGCTTTTTCTGATGTAACAAATGGCGTCTTGAAACTGTATTCTTTTTTTCCGGGCCATGAGGTGATAAATCTATGGAGCATCCCGAATTTGTTATTGCAGAAATTTCCGGCTCCTGAATTTACAGTCACTACTAAACTAACTTTTCATCCCGACCATCGTTTCAAAGGGGAACGTACGGGTCTGGTTGTGATGGGGTTAGATTATGCACTGCTGGATATTGAAAATTCTGCCGAAGGGCTGCAGCTTTCTCAAAAAGTATGTGTTAATGCTGAAAAATTGTCGCCCGAACAAATCAATGCATCTGTAACCCTTACCGACAATACGATTTATTTGCGTGTACAGGTTGGAAAGGACTCTCAATGTATATTCTCTTTTAGTACCGACAACCGAAATTTTCAACCTTTGGGATCCGCTTTTAAAGCCAAGCAGGGCAAATGGATCGGAGCAAAGACAGGTTTATACTGTATACGTCCTGTGAAATACAGCGATGGTGGCTGGGTTGATATAGATTGGTTCAGGGTGACCCATTGATAGTTATAATACCACCTCCACGTCTTCCACTGCTCCTTCTTCTGCTTCCGGAACTGTATCTCTCGGGATGTAGGTGTGGCACTTGTAGCTGAGCGATATTTCCTGCGTGGGTTTGGTCGGGAACTTGCCTCGATAGTGCTTCAGACTTTCATCTTTCAGTACTTTTTCCATAAACAGGCCGTAAATGGGCAGGGCGGTTTTGCTGCCTTCGCCCAACCGGCCGGTGCGGAAATGTACGCTGCGGTGCTCGCCACCTACCCAGGCGCCGGCAATCAGGTTTTTGGTGACGCCCACAAACCAGGCATCGGAGTGGTTCGACGAGGTGCCGGTTTTTCCGCCAAAATCGGTGTTGTAATTGAATAAATCCCATTCCCAAAGGGCTTGCGTGGTGCCTCCGGGTTCGGTCATGCCCCCTTTGAGTAATTCAGTAACTAAAAAGGCGGTCTGATAGGGTATAGCCCGTTTGGTGGTTTTTGCCGGGGTGTAAATCAGCTTTCCGTTGCGGTCTTCAATGCGTGTTACCAACACAGGTTCGGTGTGCTGCCCTTCGTTGACAATGGTTCCAAAAGAGTTGACCAGTTCGTATAGCGATACATCCGACGAGCCCAGACTCGTGGAAGGCATATCTTCGAGCGGTGTTTTAATGCCGAGTTTGTGAGCGTATTTTATTACTTCCGGAATTCCCACTTCCTGAGCAAGTTGCACGGCCACTGTATTGATGGAGCGCGCAAAGGCATGCTTCAGCGTCACACTTCCCCGGAAGGTCCAGTCGGCATTTTTCGGCTCCCACACTTTCGGTTGTCCCTTTTCGATGTATTCCCACTTCACGGGCTGGTCGGTGCGTTTGTCGCAGGGTGCTATGCCATTTTCGATGGCAGCGGTATATACAAAGAGCTTAAAGGTAGAACCAGGCTGCCGTTTCGATTGGGCCACCTTGTCGTATTGCCAGAAATCGTAGTTGATATCGCCCACCCAGGCTTTTACATGACCGCTGGCGGGCTCCATGGCAATAAATCCGGTATGCAGGAAATGATTCATGTAGCGAATCGAATCCATGGTGCTGAAGGTGGTGTCTTTGCTAATCAGTTTATGATCAAATACTTTTAATCGCCGGGGCTGGTTCAGGTAATGCCACACCGAGTCGTTTTCGCCATCGAATTGTTTCACCAAGCGGGCGTAATGACGGGTTTTGCGGGCAATATTTTCGGTAAATTCCGGAATTTCAACACCCTGCTCATCCTGCCAGGGATTTTGCCCTCTCCAGTGCTCAAAAAAGCGGCGTTGCAGTGTATTCATCTGTTTGGCAACGGCCTCTTCAGCATATTCCTGCATGCGCGAATCGAGGGTAACATAAATAGTCAGACCGTCGTTGTAGATATCGTAACCGGTTTGCGCTTCCCATTCATCGAGAAAACGGGCCAGTTGCGTGCGGAAATAGCGGGCCTCGCCATCCGACGATTTTTCGACACTGTACTTGAGTTGTAAAGGAATCTCCCGCAGTTCGTCGCAGGTTTCCTGTGTAATCACTTTTTTATCGGCCAGGTTTTGAAGCACTACATTGCGGCGGGCCAGTGAGCGCTCGGGGTTAAGTATCGGACTGTAAAAGGTAGTAGCCTTGAGCAAGCCCACCAGGGTGGCACTTTGCAGGTAGGTGAGTTCCGACGGATGAACCTTGAAATAGGTGCGGGCAGCTGTATAAATACCATACGAACCGCTGCCGAAATCAACGGTATTCAGGTACATGGTCAGAATTTCCTGTTTGGTGTAAAAAATCTCAATTTTCACAGCCGTAACCCATTCCTTGGTTTTCATAATCAGCATGCGCAAGCCGGGAACGGAACCCAGAATTCCGGTAGAATACTGGTTGCGTGTCTTAAACATGTTTTTTACCAATTGCTGGGTGATGGTGCTACCTCCGCGTGGATTTCCGGTGAGGATATCCTTAATTGTTGCAATAACGCCTTGAATATCAATTCCGAAATGCCGGTAAAAACGTTCGTCTTCAGTGTAAATGAGGGCGTCAATCAGTTTGGGAGAAATTTCCTCAAATTTAACCGGCGTACGGTTTTCGGTAAAAAATTTACCAATCACTTTATCGTCGGAGCTGATGATAGTGGTTACCAGGTTTTGTTCGGGATTTTCGATGGCATGCAATCCGGGCGACTTTCCAAACAACCAGAGAAAGTTGATATCGACCATGATGAGGTACACCACAAACATCCAGCTGAGCGTAAAGGCAATGTTCGCCAGTTTGCGCCGGGGCGTCAGAGCTTTGAAACGCTGCATTCTCGCCTTCCTCCAGCGAATGAACCGGAGAAAATGACCTTTTAGAAACGCAAATGTATCGGGAAGTACTTCCTGTAACTTCTTCGAAAGTGACTTAAAGAAAGGTAAGATGTATTTCTGCATATGCAACAATTAAAATACGGTGCAAAGGTAGTGCAAATGAAGGAATAATTATATCATTTGTGTTAAAAATGAAGTATATTCAAAAAATCGATACTGGAATAGATATAATTTGTTTGCAGATGTGAAAAAGAAACTGTTCCTTTGTGTTATTGAAACGAACAAATGTTCATAAAAATATTAATAACAATTTAAAATTCAGTAGTATGGAAACAAATGAAATGTATGTAATGCCGCGTATCGGCGAGAAGGCTCCTTCGTTTAAAGCAGTAACCACCCAGGGCGATATCAACTTCCCCGCCGACTATTCAGGAAAGTGGACAATTCTATTCAGTCACCCCGCCGATTTTACACCGGTTTGTACGTCGGAGTTCATGACTTTTGCCTCTATGGACGAAGAATTCAAAGCATTAAACACCCAGCTGGTAGGACTTTCGGTGGATGGACTGTACAGCCACATTGCCTGGTTGCGTACCATCAAGGAAAAAATTGAATACAAAGGCATGAAGAATGTGGAAGTTAACTTCCCGCTGATTGAAGATATCACCATGGAAGTGGCCAAAAAGTATGGTATGATTCAGCCGGGCGAAAGCTCAACCAAAGCTGTTCGTGCGGTGTTCTTCATCGACCCGGTGGGAGTTATCCGCACCATTATTTACTATCCACTTTCGATGGGACGTAATTTCGACGAACTGAAACGCGTGTTGATTGGTCTGCAAACTGCCGATGCGTTTGGCGTGGCACTTCCGGCCGACTGGCGTCCGGGCGACGATGTAATTGTTCCAACGGCCGGTTCGTGTGGCACAGCCAAAGCCCGTATGGAAGGCCAGGAAGGTGAAATGACCTGCTACGACTGGTTCTTCTGTACCAAGAAACTACCAAAGGCCGATGTGGAAGCAAAATTAGGCACCAAACTATGATAACTATCCGGGGCACTTTGCTTCAGGAGGAAGAGGAATCCAAAAGGGTTCCTCTTTTTT
>JAVFAG010000026.1:0-32889 GCA_034002585.1 Paludibacter sp. | reverse complement strand
TTATTGAATTTCAATTGCTCTTACCGGGCGATCTTTAGCGTGATCCATTTTCGGTATTTCTACTTTCAGGATTCCGTTGTCGTAACGTGCCGAGATATTATCACGGTCGGAGCTGTCAGGAAGGCTGAAAGAACGGCAGAACGACTGATAGCTGAATTCGCGACGGGTAAATTGCTGGTCATCCTTTGTTTCTTTTTCCACTTTCTTTTCCGATGAAATTGTCAACACATCCTTGTTGAGTTCAATTTTAAAATCGCCCTTTTCAAAGCCCGGTGCAGCCATTTCCACTTCGAACCGATCGGCACTTTCTTTAATGTTCACAGCCGGAAGAGTTGTGTTTGTGTTCGAAAAGTTACGGTTCGTCCAATCCATCCAGTCACGATCAAAAAATTCATTGAAGATACTTGGCCATGCTGGTACATTCTGAGTTCTTTTAATGAGTGTCATAATAACCTCCTATTTTAAAGTTGTTAGATGTTTATTTTTTTCGTTGATTGAAATTACAAACGGAATGCCAAAGCATTGGTAAATATATTTAATCGCTTAATAATCTGCAATATAACTAATTATATAGTCTCAAGAAGCAACTGAAAAATCGACATTTCAGCTGCCTAAATGGCAGTTAGTAGCTTTTTATACATGCCATATTGACTCAACCAGACTTTTCACTAACTATTTTACTTTAAAACATTCTTACTTAAAATGTGTTATTAAAAGTAATTGTACAACCATTTAAACAAAAAACAATATGGCATTTACCTTACAAATAGGCCAAAAGGCCCCCGAATTTCAACTTCCGGCTACTGATGGCCGTACATATCAACTCAGTGATTTCGTGTCCGATACACTCGTGCTCTTTTTTACCTGTAATCATTGCCCCTATGTTATTGGTTCGGATGAAATAACAAGATCAACGGCTCTCAAATTCGCGGATAAAGGCGTTCAGTTTATTGCTATCAACTCCAACAGTAAAAACACCTATGAAGAAGATAGTTTTCCCAATATGGTAAAACGCATGGAAGAACAAAAATTTCCGTGGACTTACCTGCACGACGAAACGCAGGAAGTTGCTCTGAAATATGGTGCATTAAGAACTCCGCATTTCTATGTATTTGATAAAAATCGTCGATTAATTTACACAGGAAGGGCCGTTGACAGCCCACGCGACGCTTCAAAAATTACTGTAAACGATCTTGAAAGGGTGCTTGATGAGCATATAAACAACAAGCTAATAAGTATTCAAATGACAAATCCGATTGGCTGCAATGTAAAATGGGATGGACAGGACAAGCACTGGATGCCAGGTGATGCCTGCGATTTAGTATAAGCTTTTCAAAAAGCTGACGAAATTTCCGATACATTATCCTGCAAATAGAAATGTTTAAAAGAACATTTCTATTTGCAGTGTCACTCGCAAACCCCATCAGTTGTGCAACTCTGACCTTTTTGAATATCAAGTTTGAATTCAGGATGTTGTTGCCGCCATTCGGCAAATGCCTTGGTTATTGTTTCCAGAAATGCCTGTGGAGGTTGGGCACCCGAAATAGCATATTTACGGTTAAACACAAAAAAAGGAACTCCATTCACTCCAATATTACGTGCCTCCTGAATATCCTGATTCACCTGATAAGCATACTGCTCATCGCCTAAAGCAGAAAGCACTTCATCCCTGACTAATCCAATTTCTTCACCTATTGCAACCAGCGTTTCAGGATCCGCGATGTTTTGCCCATCTGTAAAAAAAGCTTTGAACAGATGTTCTTCGGCTTCATCACTACGATTTATTGACTTTGCAAATTGAATAAATTGATGTGCTTTAATGCTGTTAACCAGTACTGACCGATCGAAATGGTAGTCCAGCCCGGTATGCTTCGCCATTTGTGTCACATTGTTCAACATCTCTTTCACCTGTTCAGTAGCAAGCCCTTTGCGCTTAACAAGGTAGTCTGTATAACTCTCTGTGGCAACCTCGGGTATAGCTGGATCCAACTGAAAGCTTTTCCAGCTGATTTCCAACTGATTTGCTTTTTCAAATTGTGCCACTGCCTTTTCAAAATTTCGTTTACCAATGTAGCAAAACGGACAAATTACATCGCTCCAGATTTCTATTTTCATTGTTTTAATTTTTATATTTTTGGCCTTTGAATAAATTAAACTGAATACTCTAAACATTATACCGTCGTTTATGTTCATTTTGTCGGGCAAGCCACACCGGATCGTCGCTTGTTGCCGGTTCATAACTCAAAGTTCGCATTAGCAGCTCATCCATGGGATGAACCAAACGAAAAAGTTGCCCATTTTTATCAACATGCAGAACCTGACTATCAGCTACTTTCTCCACTAATCGGAGAGAAAGTCAGATTACACAATTAAGGTATTACGTTGATAAACTCCATTGACCAAACAGTATTATTTTTCCCCTTTCGAAGTACTGTGAGCTGCGTTCCTTCCTTATTTGCAAACACATATCTGGCCTCAACCTCGGTAAAAACCGGAACAGTTCCTTCCTGGTACATTTTATCGAAAGGATAAGTACGTACAAGTTTGAAATCGTTGGCTTCAAACTGATAAATGTAGTTGGGTGAATATATGGTATAGTTAACTGTAAAAAGCTGATTGGATTGAGCTGAATAATCGACCCAATGTGTAACATAGGTTTGATTACTATTGTCGGTTAGCTTGCCTATAGGGTTGATATCCAGGGACTCATTAGGTTGCGTAGGAAGAGCAGCCAACGTACGATACACATCTCCGCCCCTGGAAATAAAATACTCACCATTTTTTATCAACCAAAAATCGGTCATCGATTTATGTGCATAGGAATGTAACTTGCGGTCGGATGCGTTAAGTGTAAAAATTCCTGAAGGAGATGTTTGTTGACGGGTAGCTAAGATAAATGGTCGTCCCGGTATTTTCTTTATTACTGTTTTACCATCTACCGAGTAATTTTGTTCTACCGATACCTTATTATCAGAAAGATTAATCCAGAATGTATTTTTGGAGCTATAGGCAAGTTCCGTGTAACACAGTGTTGTAGGTGTTGCCCATGCAATATCGTTCACTGTATTGGTTAATTGAATTGTTTTTGTTACAGTTTTTGACACCAAATCCACCATACTGATTAATCCCCCGTGGCCAATTGCCGCCTGTGAAAAATCTTCATTGAATTCAAGGCAGGTGGGTGCATTACTTAGATTAATCTGACTACTAATCTTTTTAGTTGACAAATCAAATGCAATCAACTTATTAGGCTGACTTATAACATAATATAGAATATTAGTTGCTTTGTCAACTGCAGCATCTACAATATTACCTTCGATTGCGGAAATATTGGATGCATTACCTGAACCTCTAGCTATAACCTTGATCGCTATATTCCGTGCCTGAGGATCATTGGTTTGGAGCTGAAACTCCGCCGAATTCAATCCGGGAACTAATTTATCAGCTACCAGATTGAATAGAAGGGTCTCTGCATTGTAAGAACGCATAGTTCCTGAAGCTTTATCCACTGAAAGCCATTCAGGCAGATTAGTGATATTCCAAACCAGCATACCATTTCCCTGATTCATCATGAACATAGAATAGGTGGAATGACTGGTTCCGAAATCTATCACCCTGTTGTATGCTGAACCAGATAGTGAAAGCACCGGGCTTCCCAGGTCTGCATTCACCTGAATTGTTATCTGTGGTTGCTGCTTATCATTGGTCCGCATCACCAGTTCACCGGTAAGCATGCCTGTTGTAGTGAGCTGGTCGGCATTCAGTTTTAAAGGCAGATAAATATAGTTTTCACCGGGCACCAACTGAATTGTCTCGTCCATAATACGACCATTATCCACCAACAACCACGCAGGCATACTGACCAGTTGCCAATACAAAATACCTTCTCCGTTATTTTTAATCTGTAAATCAATTGGAGAATAGGAATCATAAGTAATTGAAAGCGTTTTATTTACCTGAATTTTCGGATTACCTTCTGTAAGGTAATAGACTGGAATCCGAAACTTTCCACTGCCTTTTACATTCACAGTGATGTACTCAAGGTAAACACCTGTCTTCGAAAAAGCTTTGTTTGGTTTAGCACGGGCAATTAGTTCACCAACACTTTCTGAATCAGACCCGGCATTGGTAGCGTTAGAAGGTATGTATTGAAGTATGCCGGATGTATTTTCCAGCTCTAACCATTCCGGCACGTCTTCAATAGTGAATTCGGCATTACGCTTTACCGGACAACTAAACAGATAGGTATCCTTTCCCCAATTTGGAGAGAGTATTAGTGAGGAGTTCCCGGCTTTTGTGATAAGTTCATCACTACCGGTATCGTTTAAAAAGCTATTGTCGCAGGCCGTAAGCAAGAGAATGGCTAACAAAGGAAGTATCTTTTTCATACATTTCAACATTAAACAGGCAACCAAATGGATTTACAATACACAGCGGTAAATAATCGAAAAATTAAAACGGGACAATTGCAACGGATTATCCAGCGGGACATTATCCATCTCTTGCAATTCATTAAAATTAGAGTTATAATAATGCACATTTGCATTTGAAATTCTACCGTACATAAATTCCAGACCGGCACCAATCATTCTGTTTGGTTGAATGTAATAGCCCGCAGTTAATCCTGCATTAGCAGCCACATTTACACCTTCCAGCAGGCCATTTTGAATTACCATGCTGTTTTGCGAACCTGATGGTAGCTCAATGGCCGATTGACTTTCACCCCGGTAAGCGAGCAAGCCTACAGAAAGCGTTTCACTCAGGAAAAACTTTTTTTCAGCACCAACCAACTGTTGAAACATCAATGAAGGTCCTGCAAAGTGGATATAATGTGTTTCACGTACATCAGCATAAGCAAATACAGGCAATTGTGGATCAATTTCAGTAATAAAATTACCATTCAAATTAGAAAGCAGAAATGAATACTGCATTCCGATTCCCATCGACTGATTGAGCAGATAATGAGAGCTGATTCCTGTTTGAACGCCCGTTTCAATACGCTTATAAGTGTCACTTGTATTCATATTCACAGATTCAAGCAAAAAAGGCAAATGTCCAACACCTACTCCAATGCTTAGCACCCATGGATTTTCGATCTTTAAACGCTGTTTGCCAGGTTTACTATCGCGATAATAAACTGCCACTTGATTCATGTATATCTGTCGGCCAGCCACACGGTTACCTTCCAGCTTTTGTTCATACAGTATATAGGTTGGTGAAACAGATAGAATTCTGCAATAAATGGTATCTGATTGGTTTGTTATGATTTTATCCTGGGCAATGCAAACAATAACCGGAAGTAAAAATCCTACTAACAGAAGCAGTTTCTTCATATTTTTCAATTTATGTATAAAAAATCAAATTTAAAACAAAAGTAACTCAGTATTTTAACAACTGAAAAAATCTGTTCTGTTTTTCAATATCATTAACGCACTGCAACAATTCCAACTTCTTATAATAGATAAAAGAGATTTACTTGTACTTTTAGCGGGAAATATACCCTGTTTATACCCTCCGAAGGGTATTTCATAGCAAAACCTCTCCCTCTAACTTTGCAACATCAAACAACACTATTCATTTCAATGAAGAATAATTTAAATGGAAACAAAATTTTCAACTAATAGAATTACACTAAAGGCATTCAGATACAGTCATTTGTTCAGACCCTGCAAAATTGTTTCATTCTTAATAGCAGTTATACTTTACTCAACTCAGGTTTACAGTAACTCTACAACAGTTAAGGGTGTTATTGTCGACGCTTATGAAATGCCAATAATAGGTGCAAATATTGTAATTAAAAATACAACTACCGGTACTGTCACTGACACTTCAGGAGAATTTAAGCTTGCAACAACTACTCCACTACCGCTTACACTAAGCGTTCGATTAATAGGATACAAAACTCAGGAAGTGATTGTTGACAACGCTCATGTGCCTGTTAAAGTTATTCTGAACGAAGAACACACCATTCTGGACGAATTGATTGTTGTAGGATATGGTACACAAAGCCGACGTGAATTTACAGGATCGGTTTCCAGTGTATCAGGAGATAACATAAAAGGAATACCTGTTCAAAGCTTTGAACAAGCATTACCAGGCAAAGCAGCGGGTGTAAGTATCTCGATTCCGAACGGTCAGCTCAACAGTGCACCAGTTATTCGGATTAGAGGTATCAACTCCATTTCGTTGAGCTCCTATCCTTTGGTGGTAATTGACGGGATACCTGTGAGCACAGGCAATATTTCATCGAATCGTTCCTCCAATAATCCTCTGGGTGATATCAATCCTTCAGATATTCAATCAATAGATATTCTTAAAGATGCGGCCTCTACTGCAATTTACGGATCACGAGCGGCAGGTGGTGTAATCCTCATTACCACAAAAAAGGGGCGGTATGGAAAAATATCTACCTCATACGATGGATGGTTGAGTGTCTCCAACCCTGTACGTTTGCCTGAAATGCTTAATGCAGAGCAATATACCACATTAAAGAATGAAGCCATTGCCAATGCAACAGCAATAGACGGGTTGAAGCGTGATCCGGCCTATTTCCTTTCTTATAACGAAAATGGATCAATTGTAGACACCAACTGGAAAAGCTATGTGTACCGTACCGCTTTATCACATAATCATTCTGTAAATGTTTCAGGAGGCAACGAACAAGTAAAGTATTATTTTTCTATTAACTATACAGACCAGGAAGGGATACTTAAAGGGAATAGTTTTACTAGAAAAGGAATACGGTTAAACATCGAAAACAAGGTGAATAAATGGTTAACCATTGTCGGTGGCTCCAATTACTCCATTAGTGATAACGGCTCCTATGATTCCGGTAGCTTACCGGGTGCGTCGATGACAACAACAGGAGCAGCACGATTAGCACTGGTATTGCCTCCCAATGTCCCTGCATATCATCCCGACGGAAGTTACAATCTTAATCCGTCAAGTGGCACATTGGGTTCGGGAAATAACAAAGGTACGATACCATTGTATAATCCGGCTGCCCTTTTTGATTTGTCTCGATATACCTCGGAAAACAGTCACGCTATTGCTAATCTGAGTGCAACTTTTAAACCTTTCCCTCAGCTTGAATTTAAGACACAGTATGCAATTGACCGTATTAACAACGTAAATATTGCATATGAAAGTTCATTATTAGGTTCATTTGCATATTCAACAGGTGGTTCGGTGGTCAACATTTCCACTTTGATGCAAAACGAATCATGGAGTAACACGCTTATTTTTAATGAAATATTAGCCAGAAAACACCATATTAGTGCTCTTATCGGAACTGATCTACAAGTTAAAAATCTTTCGTCGTGGGGTGTGAATGCAACCAAAGCATCAGATGACTATTTTAGTTATTACCAGGGCGGATGGACCAACTTAACTGCTTCAGGAAATAATTTAAGTGAACGTGTATTTTTAGCGCTGTTCTCGCGAATCAACTATGATTTTAAAAATAAATATTATTTCACTGCCAATTTCAGAAGAGATGGAAATTCGGCACTGGCTACCACTAGAAAATTCGGCAATTTCGGAGGAGTATCAGCAGGATGGTTGCTCTCAGAAGAAGCATTTTTTGCTGAATCTCAATTGGCAAAATCTATCAACTCCTTCAAAATAACAGCAAGCCTGGGACGTGTTGGGAATGGAAACCTTACTAACGATTATAGTTCCTTCAACTTATATTCAGCAGGTATTTATGGCAGCGAAGGAAGTTGGGCCATTGCCCAACAGGGAAATCCTGATTTAACGTGGGAGACCAGCGATCAAACATCAATTGGGGTAAGCCTGAATGCTCTACAGAATCGATTGAATTTCGAATTGGCCTACTTCAACAACAACGTGAATGGATTGATACTAAGTGTCAATCAGTCGCCCTCAAAAGGAATTCCGGGAAATGTAATTCTCGCAAATGTTGGGTCGATGTATAACCGGGGTATTGAACTTTCCAGTTCATTTGAAGTCATCAGGCGGGGAAATTGGAACTGGAATGTTTCGCTTAACTACACGAATATTCGAAATAGAGTAACTTCACTGGCAAATAATAATCAGGATATCATCGGATCAACCGGAAGTGGCAATACAAATATTACCCGTGTTGGAGAATCAATTGGTAGTTTGTATGGATTAAAAACCTTACGGGTAAATCCTGAAAATGGCCAGCGGGTATTTCTCAATGCTGCGGGAGAAGAAGTACAATTCAACGGTTTAGGCAAATGGACCTATCTTAACGGTTCAACAGCAAAAGCACTCTCAGGTACTGATTTTCACATCCTGGGTAATGTAATGCCCAAATGGTATGGAGGGCTGAACAGTAATTTAAGTTACAAAGAAGTTGAATTGAACTTACACTTCACGTATGCGGGAGGTAACTATATTATGAACAGAACGCGATCAACCCTGACCGATCAGATTTTCTTCAATAATTCAACAGAGATTCTTGATCGTTGGACTAAACCAGGCCAAAAAACCAATGTGCCTCGATTGGTTAATGGAGATCGTATATCTTTCGGGGGATCAACACCCATTTCTGAACATGTTGAAAAAGGAGATTTCCTGCGCCTCCAAAACATCTCACTTGGATATAGATTACAAGAAAAAGCTGTATCAGCTTTGAGATTGAGTTCCATCCGGCTATATGGTCAGGTTACAAACGCTTTTTTGTTGACTGGTTACACAGGTATTGATCCGGAATTATCGGCCAATGGAAACTCCAATACTGCTCCCGGTGTAGAATATAATACTGCAGGCCCTGGACGAACATATACTCTTGGACTCTCAATCGCCTTTTAATTATTAACAACTTAAAAATTCCATTTTATGAAAAATATATTCATCAGAAGTTGGGTCATTACAGGATTTACATTATCAGTCTTACTTTTATCCTGTAGCGATTTACTCGACACAGTCTCTCCTACCTCTGTAAGTTCAGCAACCATTTTCGACACTCCTGAACGCATCGGAGGGTTAGTCAATGGAGCCTATAAATCACTTAAATCCAGCAATCTATACAATGGTCAATTACTATTCAATGGTGATATTCGGGGTGAAGAATTCATTTGCAGAACTGAGAATGCATTGGCCGGAGGCTATATATGGGCAAATAATTTCAACAATCTGACCGGAGAGGTTAATTCAATCTGGGGTCAGTTGTATACTGTTATAAACACTACAAATGTACTGATTGATGGACTTACCAGATTGGACGGTATTTTAAGTGAAACACAAAAACAAAACTACCTTGGTGAGGCTCACTTCATCAGAGCTCTTTCCTACTTCAACCTGGTAACGCTTTATGCGCGTCCATACCAGGAGACTAATGGTACTGAAAAAGCTGTTCCGTTGAGACTACAACCAGAGGTTTCGTCGGACAACAACGACCTGGCAAGAAGTACTACAGCTGCTGTATATAATCAAATAATAAGGGACCTTGATTTTGCAGAATCCAATTTACCGGAAAGCTATACCAGCAACCTACATAACACAACCAGGGCTCATAAAAACACCGCTATTGCACTTAAAACCAGGGTCTATCTCACACAGGGCAACTTTCAAAAACTGATCGAAGAAGCGCAAAAAATTGTACCCCAGCAACAGGCACCATTTTCGGCAACTTCCGGTGTAAAACATGCACTTCAGGAAGATATTACTACAATATTTTCCTCAAACTACACCACCAGTGAATCAATTTTTTCGTTACCAATGACTGCAACCGACCAACCATTAGGAACAGCTTTGTCGATTGTATATTATAGTGCCCCTGCATTTGTACTTAACGCCTCTGAACCTGGCATTATCACATACGCAAAGTGGAGAAATACTGACAACAGACGTAACTTCATTCACTACAATAGTACATTAAAATTAAATTTACTTTCTAAATACAAAAAAACAAATCCTGCAATTGATTTTATACCTGTTATTCGTTATGCTGAGGTACTTCTCAATTATGCCGAAGCTGAAGCAAGAACAGGAAGTATGGATAAAGCAATTGAACTGCTGTCGGCCATTAGAAAACGTTCGGACAAAGATTATACATTTCCGGAAAGCACGCTCACAAACGATCAAATTATCAATACAATTCGTTTTGAAAGGCGTATTGAACTGCTGGGTGAAGGATTAAGAACAAATGACATCCTTCGCAACAGGCTCACATTTCCGGCTAAACCAACACTTAGCAGCTTTACAGCGCGCGAAGTTACACCCAACGATGAAGGATATATTTTTCCCATACCAAATTCAGAAATTCTAACTAATAACTTAATCAATCAGTAAAACAGGTTTCGACAACATCAAAATTACTGTTTCCATAATAAATCCGGAAAAATGAAATCAATTAATATTACAATAATAGCACTTATTGCAGCTGTAAGTAGCAATGTAACTGCCTCCACAGACAAACTAACAGAACTTAACCTTTCAGGAACCGTAAAGGGAGTGAAATCAGGAACTATTTATTTAAAAAGGTACGAGAACAAGTCCTTTTTTACCATCGATTCAACCACGATAAAAAATGGTAGTTTCAGATTTACCTCTCAACTACCATTGCCCGAGATCTACGGACTTTCGTTAAGCGGTTCTGATGCTGATCCGTTTACCTCGTTTCTTATATTTCTTGACTCTAACCCAATTAAAGTTGAATTTGACACAGAGAATAAATTCAGAAGTACAAAAGTGAGCGGATCAAAAGAACATGAACAATTTATCACTTTCAGTTCACAAAAGGACAAGAAGATTGACCAAATCATACGTGAGAACCCTGGTTCTTTAGCGGCTTTGTACTTACTGTATCGATACCATTCGTTCAGGTTAACATCTGAAGAAATTAAATCAATCGTATCATTGCTCGATAGTTCGCTACAAAAAAGCTCGTACGTGACAGTTCTTAACGAATTAGCCAGTACTCTCGATAAAGTCGCTGTAGGTAAAAAAGCGTCTGATTTTACTGCTGTTACAGCCAAAGGCGATAGGATACGATTTTCAGAATTTTTAGGCAAGGGCTATGTCTTGCTCGATTTCTGGGCTTCGTGGTGTGCTCCCTGTCGAAAGGAGAATCCATATATACTGAAAGCTTACGAGACTTTTCAATCGAAAGGATTTCAGGTGGTAGGAGTATCACTCGACAATTCAACAGCACCTTGGTTACATGCTATTAAAACCGACAAACTAAGCTGGCACCAGTTAATCGATCAGCAGGCATGGGCTGGTGAAGGAGTTACAAACTATGCAGTAAGACTCATACCGGCTAATTTCCTTATTGATAGTAACGGAATAATTGTAGCTAAAAATCTGAAGGGGGAAGCCCTTATTGAGAAACTAGCTGAATTACTCAAATAATCACGATTCCAATTCTTCAATACTAGTAAGACGATGAAACATACAATCCTTACATTCACTTTATTACTTTTATTATCAGTAACAGAAGTTACTGCGACACCTCCTCTGAGTTATTTTGAATCAACCGATAATTTTGATCCGGTCATACCTACCCCATCGCAATTCTTAGGGTATGAAATCGGCAGCAGGATTACCGAACACAGCAGGATAAATGCCTATCTCGAAAAACTGGCGTCAGTATCGGATAAAACTTCACTTATTGAAATTGGACGAACGCATGAAAACAGAAAAATGTATATTCTTATTGTATCATCTCCTAAAAATATTATTAATTTACAGACTATTAAAGTGGAAAGAAAAAAAGCCAGAAGTGCCATCAATCCAGGTACTCCTTTGATAGTTTTCCTTGGCAATACGGTACATGGTAACGAAATTTCATCGTCGGAAGCAGCTATGCTGGCTGCCTATTATTTAGTTGCTTCACGCAGTACTAAAGTAAACCATCAACTTGAAGAAGGTATTTATTTCATCGAGCCAGTTCGTAATCCTGATGGACAGGAACGTTTTGCCTCCTGGATTAACTCAAATGTAAGTATTAATGTCTACAACACTTCACCCTTCGACAGGGAACATACAGAAGCTTGGCCAGGTTCCCGAGGCAATCATTATTGGTTTGATTTGAACCGCGACTGGATCAATATGATACACCCTGAAAGCCGGGCGAGGGTTGCTTTGTATCAGGACTGGATACCACACGTTCAGGCCGACCATCATGAAATGGGAACTAACAACACGTTCTTTTTTGAACCAACTGATCCGGATGGCAATGAAAGCAAACTCATTCCTTCTTCAAACTATAAACTTAACGGCTTATTTGCCGGTTATTTTGCAAAAGCATTAAATAAAATTGGAGCATTCTACTACACCAAAGAATCATTTGATAATAAGAATCCGAACTTCGGATCAACCTACCCTGATTACAATGGAGGTCTTGGTATTTTATTCGAACAAGCTTCATCGAGAGGCCTTCGTCAGCAAAGTGAAAACGGAATACTTACATTACCCTATACAATTCGCAATCAACTCGTGACCACTTTGGCTACTATAGAAGCCGCTGTTGATCACAAAAGTGACCTTTTTGCACTACAACAGGAATTTTTTACTCCTCCTGTCGTTAAGAAAGGAGAAGTTACCTATTATATTATCGGAGACAAGTACGATCGTTCGCGTTTATTGCGGTTTATTAAATTACTCCTCGACCATCGCCTCGAAGTGTATGAGAATCCGAATGACCTGTCCATCGACAGTACTCACTTTGAAAAGGGAAAATCCTATCTGATACCAGTTTCGCAGGCTAACAGTGCACTGACAAAAATCATCTTCGATGAACACAAACAGTATGATGGTGTTGAAAAACTGAGTTATGGCGCTGGTTTTTCGGTTGCGTTATCCACTGGTCTGAAGTATGGAAAAAGTAACCTGCAATCAAGGGGCAGAAGAGTTGAGACTATCCCCTCTGTAGACCTCCCCACCCTTCAACAGTCCGACTATGCATACATTGTCGACTTCAGAGATTCAAACAGTCAGCAACTGCTTTTCCGGCTGCTCGACAACGACTTGTTGGTGAAAGCTGCCACAAAACCATTTTCAATTCAAACTACCGTAGGATTGCACGAGTTTTCATACGGCAGCTTGCTGATCCCTGTTCAATCACAAAAAATAACATCCACTGAATTGCATCAATTACTCAAGCTGATTGGAAAGGAGGAACAGGTAGCGATTATTCCAGTATCCGGCGGATTAAGCATCAGTGGTGTAGATTTGGGTAGTAATTCGTTCCGAAATATTGAGAAACCAAAAGTTTTGTTACTAACCGGAGGCGACATTTCATCGACAGAAGCAGGTGAAGTCTGGCATTTATTCGATCAGCAATTAAAGTATCCTCTGACAAGAGTGAATGATGTCCAATTCAGACGTGTTCCGATATATGAGTACAACAGGATAGTATTGGTAAGTGGTAGTTATAAGTTTTTGGACAAGCAGTCACTGGAGGAATTACAAAGTTGGGTCAAAAACGGCGGTACCCTGATTACACTGAACGAGGGTACAAGATGGGCTGTGAGCAATCAGTTTACCGGGATTCAGTTAAAAACCGATAAAACGGATGCACCGCAAGGTAATACTCAGACATACAGAAAACTACCCACCTCAGTATTTCAAACCAGGATTAACATGAAGCATCCGGTTGCATATGGACTTACCAGTGACAAGTTACCGGTAATACGTGAAAATTCAGTTTGTATCGTACCCGGATCGGCAACAAGCGTATCAATATACACCAACAGTCCACTTTTAAATGGTTATAGTTCAACTGAATTTCAGGAATTATTGGAAGGTTCGACATCTATTGCTGTTTTTAAATTGGGTCGAGGCTCACTTATTCATTTTGCCGAAAATCCATTGTTCCGCGGTAATTGGGATGGTACAACCCGAACATTTATAAATTCAATTGTAGTTGGTAACTTTCCACATGAATTCAGCAAGTTGATATATTAAACCAGAATTGTACCACAAATGTGGTAATAATTTACCTTGCGCAGGTGATTGTGTGCATTTGGCATTTTTCAGAATTTTGCATTCATATCTTATAAATATGGCCATTCATTCATTTTTCATTTGCGACCCCCAGGACATTACGCGGCTGGGTTTTCAGGCTGCGTTACAATCTATTAGCACCGATTTTAGTATTCACTTGATTATGGACAAGAAAACTCTTACTGAAAAGCTTAAACCAGAGGAGCAGGTTGTAATAATAATTGATTACAACTTATTTAAATTCTACAATTTAAATGAAATTGTAGCAATTAAAGAACAATATCCAGGTTCTGAATGGATATTTACGTCGAGTGATGTAGAAATGGGATTCATTCACGAATTTTCACAATCACTACCAAATGCCGGTTTTATATTTAAATCAGACCCTATTGAAGATTTCATTTCAGCTATAACTTCTGCTATTCAGGGAAGAAGATATTACAGTAGCCAGGTTCTCGGGTTGATACTTGGAAAGCTGCAAACAGAAAAAAAAAGTATAAACGAAGCTATACCCAATCTTACACCTACCGAACGAGAAATTGTAAGTTTATTGGTTTCTGGAAAATCTACAAAAGAAATTGCATCAAACAGGTGTTTGAGTAATCACACAGTGAGTACCCATCGAAAAAATATATTTAGAAAAATGCAAGTCAATTGTGTAGGGGAATTAACAAAAAAAGCTCTTAAAGTCGGTTTGATAGACCACACTGAGTACTACATTTAGTAATACAAATAGAGAATTATTTACGTTTCAAACGAACAGGTTTAAGATTAACCAAAAATATTCCTACTAGAATTACAAATCCTCCAATAAGCTCCATTGGTGTAAGAAATTCGCCCAAAACAGGCACGGAGAAAATAGCTGTGAGAACAGTTTGGAATAATAAACTTACAGAAGCCAGCGTAGGATTTATGTGTCCCAGCGCCTGATTAATAGTCAGCCATCCTACCACCTGGGGTACCAGACCTAAGGCAACAAGAGCCCACCAGGTAGTGGGTGAGAAACCGGTTAATGGCGTTGAAGTTACCACCGATATAATTCCCAGAACTACTGTGCTTGCTATCATTGATATAGTTGTAAAACTAAGTGTGTCAAGAGTATTACGCCCTCGTCGTACGGTAAGAAGGTAAGCTCCATAAAACAAACTGGCCACTATGGCAAGGGTGTTTCCTGTCGAAAATTCAAACTGAATTATCTCTTTAATTCCAATAACTAAAGCAACCCCGAGCATTGCAATAATGGTTCCGGGCCAAAACAATATACCCGGGCGCTCGCGTAGAAAAAGCAGCATACCCAAGCCTACCCATACCGGAGCCAGGTTGGCCAGCAGTGTTGAGATGGAAGCTTTCGAAAGCATAATGGAAGTATTCCAAAGGGCAATATCGCAGGCAAAGAGAACACCGCAAATTACAGCAATTTTCACACCGTGCCAGTCTCTAATGGGTTTACGGTAATATAACCAGAACGGAATGATTCCCAGCGTTCCAAAAAGTAAGCGATAGAAACCAGAACCAAAACCACTTATACCAGCGATTTTCACCAGAATAGCTGACCAGGAAATACAAACGATTCCTGTGAAAAGCAATAAATAGTTAAACCATACCTTGGAAGCAAAAGATTTGGACATGTATAGACAAAAAAAACGATACCACTTGGTAATTAAACGGCAAAGATACTATAAATTTAAAGGTATTTTTTCAACAGCTGTCTGAATTTCTCAGGATTGATTGGTTTGGTCATTATTTCATTCATTCCGGCAGCAATACACTTTTCCTGATCTTCACGCAGAACTCCGGCAGTAAGGGCAATAATGGGTATCTCACTTACAGTCTTGTTTTGCAAAGAACGAATAGCACGGGTCGCTTCAACACCGTCCATTTCAGGCATTTGCACATCCATAAGGATCAGGTTTGGAGCATGCATTTGTGCCATTTCCACTGCCTGAATTCCATTTGTAGCCACAATTATCTCTGTCTCCGGTAAAATGGATCTCAATAATGCCTGCATCATGATTAAATTCATTTCCACATCTTCGGCTAACAATATTTTTGAATCGAGAGGACATATTATTTCCTCTCCTGGTAACTCATAGTCAACTTCAATTGGGTCACCATCTTCAGCTTCAGCAACAAGATCGAAAAAGAATGTTGAGCCAGTATTTACCTTGCTGATAAAAAGAATTTTGCTACCCATCTCTTGTGCAATTAAATCAGAAATAATAAGGCCCAATCCTGTACCACCAAACTTACGTGTTGTGGAACTGTCGGCTTGAGAAAATGCCTTGAAGAGTTTCTCCTTCTGATTATCAGCTATTCCTATTCCGCTATCACGAACCGAAAAGCTAAACTTTCCCTCTTTGTCCGAATACGTTTCATATCGCACCTTTAATTCTATTTCACCCTTTATTGTAAACTTCACAGCATTACTCAGCAAATTAGTAAGAATTTGCTTGATACGAATCGGATCTACCATTGCAAACCGTGGCATTGCCGGATCAATAGAGAGAATTACGTTAAGATTTTTTTTATCAGCTGAAAATCGTATAATATCAATACAATTGTCGAGCAATTTAATCATATCTGTTTTGATATACTCTAAATTCAACAAGCCTGCTTCAATTTTTGAAAAATCAAGAATGTCGTTGATAATATCCAGCAGTGCATGTCCTGATACATTTGCGTTGGTTACATACTCTTTCTGCAGAAAATTCAGGCTGGTGTTCTTAAGTAAATCAGTAAATCCAATAATTGCATTCAATGGTGTACGGATTTCGTGACTCATGGTAGCCAGGAATTCGGATTTAGCTTTACTGGCAGCTTCAGCCATTTCTTTTGCTTTCAACAACTCGGCCATCAACCTTTTTCGCTCCGTAATATCACGCAAAACAAACAACCGACCTACAGGTTTGCCATTTCTGTATGTTAATTGGGTAACACTCACATCGAACCATTTCATTGTTGCACCCTCTCCCATTTGAAACTCCGTCTTACCCTCTTCAAAAGTCAGAAATGGGTAAAGGATAGCTGGATACATTAATCTTGAATTTTCAGGTAATGCTCCGATACTATCGCGTTGAAGATGAAGTACCTGTTGGGCAGAATTATTAATTTCAACCAGCCTGTTCTGATTATCAAGAATAAATGCACTGTCACTCATATTTCTGAAAAGCATGTCGTAAGCCACAGGCATTAAGTCGAACAAATTATTTCGTGACATACTCCACAGGATGGCTGCCACCATAACAGTGAATGAAATAGGAGTAATTTCAAGTCCTTCGGGTACATTACCTGTAATATAAAGAATGTTCGCTATCCAGGGAATAATGCTGGAAACCAAAAGTGCAAGGTATTGCTTTTTCAACACTCCGTCTGCACGAAACATTCTCAATAAAACAATAATACTGGAAATTAAAATGAAAAAATAAGAATAAACAATAATCAATTGTTTAACAGGACCTGTCCCATATAAGAGTCGGGAAGCTGGATCGGACGTTGCCCGGGTGAAGCTGGGCCAAAGTAAACCATGATCTTCGTTTGTCCAGGCCATAATCATAACAATAAATGGAATAATCCATAGTAAGATTAGAGGATAACCACTAAGCTTCTTGAAAATTCCTAAAAACCGAATAATAAATGTAAACCAAACAACCGACACAAAAGGTATTGAAAGATAGGTTAACTTTGAAAACAGAATTTTCTCTGAAAGTCCGCTTACCATCTCCTCCATTCCCCCGAACAATGCCCAGAAAAATGTAAAGAATATTAATGTAAGAAACCAGTTACCACCGGGGATATTTTTCTTTCGCCAAAAATGTACAACCATGAAAACAAGCGCCATGGCAGTAAAAATCATGATTAAACCCGGTATGGTATAGTACATTATGTTGTGAATTCAGAAATTTTAAAATCAATACGCAAAAATAAGGTTTTTTAATGTATTACAATCTATATCAGATTTTTTTTATTCAATAAATCGAACCTTCAACTGATGGCGAATTTCATCCATTACCTCCATTGTTATTAAACTGGATTTCCAACTGTTTATTTTGGATTGTTGATTACCGGTTTGAATCAGGTCGATAAATTCTTTTATTTCATAAAAATATTCATCGTTGGGTGTAGATCGGGAAATTAAAATCGGTTCCGATCCGGTACCTATACCTGATGTGGCAAATTTTCGCGGATAAAATTTGACCTCACGAATTGTATGAATTTTATCAACACTAATAGTACCTTCCTCACCCTGGATTTCAGTTGGCATATATGCATCTGATATTTTAGAATATACAAGGGTTGCCTGAAAATCAGGATAATCGAGTAGTAATGACCCGGCGCCATCAACTCCGGTGGATAATAATGTCCCTGATGCCTGAATTCGAAGCGGTTTGCCAAACATCACTACTAATGGATACAATGTATAAACGCCTACATCAACCAAAGCACCCGACGAAAGTTGAGGATTGAAAGCATTGAGTTGTTCGCCTGCCCTAAAGCGATCGTAACGTGACGAGTATTGACAAAACGAGGACACATAATGGCGAACCTTCCCAATTGAGGGCAATTGATCAATAATGGCTGAAAAATTGGGCGTAAGAGTGGGCTTCATAGCTTCCATAAGGGTAACACCTGCTTTTTCAGCTTCCTGAATCATCTGAAACGCCTCCCGGGCATTGGATGCAAACGGTTTCTCGCAAAGTACATGTTTTCCGTGTTGCATCATCAGAATGCTCTGGATGGCATGGAGCGAATTCGGTGATGCAATATAAACAGCATCAATTTCGTCACTTTTGGCCATTTCCTCTAACGAGGTAAATGTAAATGGAATAGCATGTTTAGCAGCGAATGCATCTGCAGTGGCTTGTGTGCGGGAATAAACTGCTTTCAATTCAAAGCGGGAATCCTGCCGGGCTCCGGCAATTACCCAGTCGGAGATAAAGTTAGTGCCAATTACGGCAAAACGAATCTTGTCTTTCATTGTATTTATTAAAAAAGTTACCGGAAACAGTTATCTGCTTCCGGTAAAACCAGGGTGACTCTATTTTTGTTCGATTAGTTTGCTAAAAAACAAGCGAATTAGAAATTTAATGTTGCTCCCAGTGAGACTGCCTTTATTTCAGGACCTTTTTGTGACTGGAAAATTCCATAGGGAGAATATTTGGCATAAACACTCCAGCTACCGTATCCAATTTGTGCCATAGCATCCAGGGTAATGGGTGCGGCATTCAGGCCTTTTTCCTTGTGATAGCGTACTGCTGAAGCATCTTTGTATTTCGCTTTCGATGAAGCCATGGTATTTACACCCCCTACTACACCTGCCGAAACAAAAAATTTACGATTTGAACCAACTGTGGGTTGCCATTCCAACAATAATGGTACTGTAATGTAAAACATGCGTAAACGGCTGTAATAGATTGGTGATCCTGATAGATTCTGAAGCATGGTAACACCGTTGACTTCTGAAAAATACTGATCGGTATCAAGATAAAAAGTTTTCCAGTTGAAGCCCAATCCAGTTGTAATACCCAAATTGTTGCGATAGATGGGTAGAATTTTTTCAGCCAGGTTAAAATAAAACTCATTGGCTTTTTCCGATTGAATAGATACACCGTTGATATTATTGAGCTGATTCCCATCGGTAACATTCAGAAAACCCCAACCTAATCCGGCCCAATGAGGTTCCATTTTCGGAGAACTTTTACTTTTTGTTTTGTGGATAAAAGGGATATTAAAACCAATCTCTTCTATAACCGTCCACTTTTCGTAGCTCTTTTCATCACTAAACACACCTTCGTATACTTTCGAATAGGGTTTATGCAATTCGTCATAAACCATCACCTTTACCTGACCAATACTATCCTGAATCTGAATCAGTTTTTGGTTAAAACGAACGGTTGTATCTTTAACCAGTTCCTGTGCACCTGTAATACAGGTAGCACCTGTAATTGCTAAAATAAAAATTAGTTTTTTCATGCGTTTATCAATTTTATTTTTTCTTTAATATCAATCGAAGCACCTCTTCCGAATTTTTTTCGGTTTCGATATAAATCAGCGTTAGTTTTAATTCGGGCTGACGATTTAAATTATATAGAATCAGCCTTTCAAATTTACCCCTGGGAGGCAACTGAAGATAGATGGATGTTGGCACACCACCGGCCACAACCTGTTTAACTTTACGTGCATCTTTTTCATCCAGGGCAAGGCATTCACGTGCCAGCTCAGCTGCTTCTTCATTTCCGGTGATTGTTATGCTTTTAAATAGCGAAAAATCGTATCCCTGAAGCACATCCATAGATAGCTCCACCATAACCGCATCCTTACTCTTGCCATAGGTATCGAATACCTTTTTAATGGCCAATCCGCTTTGCGCCTGCATTCCGGCTATACTTCCCCCGGCAAACAGCAGTGTTAGCATTATTTTTTTTAGAATTCTCATTGTTTTACATTTTAATATTCTTATTCATTTTCTGCAAAAATGGCGAGTTGGTTCTCTATCACTTTCTCAGTACTTACTTCTTTTAGTTGTTCATCAATAATGGATGATGAAGAAGGCAGATTATTTAATGACGCCTGTGCAATCGACTTTACCTTATGAATATTCGTAACTTTTTTACCATTGATCCAGGCATAGGAAGCCTGAGCATCAGGAGTTATCGCTATCGTTATATAAAATGCTGCTACCACAAGTACTGCTACCACAGCAACTTGACGAAGCATTTGTCGCACAGGGAGATGAAATTGCACTTTCTGATTATCCTTAAAATACGACAGCATTGCCCTTTCTGCTTCGTACTTTCCTTTCATGGCCGGATGGGAAAGTAAACGATAGAGCTCCTTCTCTTCTTCCGAAGAGGTGAATGCCTCATAGTACTTCTCAATCAATTGCTCTAATTTTGCACTATCAGGCCTCGATAAAAATTTGATTCTCATACCTTGTTCCATTTAATGAATTCCTCCCTGACTTTTTTCCGGGCTCTGGACAGATTCATCCGTACAGCTTCCGGTTTTGTTCCGGTGATTTCAGCTATTTCATCCACTTCGTATTCTTCCATATCCTTCATCCTGATTATTTCCCGCTGAAGCGACGGCAGGGTATCGATAATCCGTTTGATAATTTCATGCGTATTGTTACGCTCGGTCAGTTCATAGGGGGTACTATCGCTGTGCATCCCCATCACACTATCGGTCATTCCTTCGGTTCGCTTCTTAACTTTTAGTTTATCCAGACAGTGATTTTTGGTTACCGTTGTCACAAATGCTTCCACATTGTCGTAGTTACAAAGTGTTTCACGGATATACCACAGTTTGAGCAGAACCTCCTGTACGGCATCTTCCGCATCCTCCTCTTCGCTAAGAATTCTTCTGGCTGTAGCAAAGAGGTACTCTCGCATGGGCAAGATTGCTGCCCTGAATAGTTCCTGACTCATTCCGTTTAAACGACGAACTGCAACTAAAATCTATAACATTCAAAATAAAAAAAATCGCATCTAATTGTCGGTTCAGGATCAAAAAGATGCGATATAGTACGTTTTTTAATTATTAAAATGGCAAATCAGAAGGCATACCACCCGGCTCATCGTATTCGCCTAAAGGAGGTACCGGCGGTGGCGGAGGTGCAAAATCCGAAGAAGGGCTTTCTTCCCCTGCGAGTTCTACCTTCCATGCTTTTACATCGGTATACCAACGACCGTTAAATTCACGACTTTCGATATCAAAGTCTATTTTTAACTGATTGCCGGGTTGTAAGTATTGAGGACTTATTTTGTCACCCCAAATCGAAACACATATTTTTTTGGGGTATTGTCCATCGGTTTCTACAATGATATCCTGTTTTTTCCATTCCCCGTTACGTCCGTTACCTGTTTGCAGCGGTAACACCTGCGATAATTTGGCAGTAAATTGCATAGGATTCTTTAAATTAATGAGGCTGCAAAAGTAACTTTTTTTAGTTGCAGTTCAAAATAAACCAGTACTGAATTTTCATTCTAACGAGCACAGTCAGATGTTAAGCCATAGAAGCCAGTACGGATTTAACTTTTTCTGAAATAAGCCGCCCCTCGGCTTTTCCTGCCAATTGTTTGGTAGCCATACCCATCACCTTACCCATATCCTGCGGACCAGTTGCGCCCACTGTTGTAATTATATCCTTCACTATCGCTTCAATTTCATCCGAAGAAAGCTGAGCAGGAAGGTATTTTTCAATTACAGCTGCTTCGGCTAATTCGTTATCGGCTAAATCGGTCCTGTTTTGCGTTGCATAAATCTGTGCCGATTCCTTCCTCTGCTTTATCATCTTTTGCAAAATCTTTACAGCTAGTTCGTCCTGTAATGTCCCATCACCTCCTATTGCTGTTTTTGCTTCCAAAAATTCTTTTTTAACACCTCTCAATGCTTCCAGTGCTATTTTGTCACGGGCAAGCATGGCCGTTTTAATATCGGCACTCACGGTTTCAAATAATGTTTCCATACTTTTTTACATGCCGGTAAGCCGGCGCAATTTTTCTATACTTTTATTCCATAATAATATAACCTCATCACTTTCATCATTTGCTGCATAATCTGTTATCTGTAAGAGCAGATCTTTTGACAACTCAGAAGAGACAATTTTTATTTCAAAAAACGCATCAGTCCCCTTGTCTTCATCCCATTGAAATCGAATGTGGGAATTCTGACGTGAATGTAACAAATGAGCATCTTGTTCCCAATCGTCCCAACGAAATGTGTAAGTATCATCTGCTACCGACACCTCATCGGCAAACCATTCCGACAATCCATACTGTGTGCCTATACTGTTCCAGAGAACAGTAAGTGATGCATTACTTAATGGATATTCAATTTTTATTTTCGATTTTTTCATGTGTTCCATGGCTTTGATTTCATTCTTTTTTGAGTTCGCAATATAGCAAATTTTTATTTAATTCTTAGTATCTTTGCACTTTAAATTTTAAAAAAATGTCGGACGATAAAAAAGTAATTTTTTCAATGGTGAGGGTTAGTAAAACCTTCCCTCCTCAAAAAAGAGTTTTAAATAATATTTACCTTTCGTTTTTCTACGGTGCTAAGATTGGTATTATCGGTTTGAACGGATCGGGTAAATCGACCCTGTTAAAAATCATTGCCGGGGTAGAAAAAAATTTCGATGGCGAAGTAGTATTTTCGCCTGGTTATACGGTAGGATACCTGGAACAGGACCCTAAACTGGATCCCACCAAAACTGTGAAGGAAATTGTACAGGAAGGCGTGCAGGAAGTAATGGATTTGCTGGCTGAATTTGAGCAGATCAATGAAAAGTTTGCCGATCCGGATGCTGATTTCGATGCACTGATTGCCCGTCAGGGCGAACTCCAGGAAACACTGGATCATGTGGATGCCTGGAATATTGACAATAAGCTGGAACGCGCTATGGATGCTCTGCGTTGTCCTCCGGAGGATGCTCTGATTGCCAATCTCTCGGGAGGAGAACTTCGCCGGGTTGCTTTATGCCGCCTATTACTTCGTCAGCCTGATATTTTGTTGCTGGATGAGCCTACCAACCACCTTGATGCTGAATCAGTAGAATGGCTCGAGCATCATTTGCAGCAATACCAGGGAACGGTTATCGCCATTACGCACGACCGCTACTTCCTCGATAATGTTGCTGGTTGGATACTCGAACTCGATCGTGGTGAAGGAATTCCATGGAAAGGCAATTATTCATCGTGGCTGGAGCAAAAGACCGCCCGTATGGCCATGGAGGAAAAACAGGCGAGCAAGCGTCGCAAAACACTGGAGCGTGAGCTGGAGTGGGTTCGTATGGCCCCGAAAGCCCGTCATGCCAAAGGAAAAGCCCGTTTGGAAGCATACGACCGATTGATGAACGAGGATCAGAAAGAACGGGAAGAAAAGCTGGAGTTGTTTATTCCCAATGGTCCACGACTGGGTAATAAAGTAGTGGAAGCTATTGGTGTATCGAAAGCTTTCGGCGAAAAATTGTTATTTGATAATCTCAACTTTGTACTTCCTCCCAATGGAATTGTTGGTATTATAGGTCCCAATGGTGCAGGTAAAACCACTCTTTTCAGAATGATGATGGAGATGGAAAAAGCTGATAAAGGTACTTTCGAACTAGGAGAAACGGTTAAAATCGGATATGTGGACCAAAGCCATGCCGATATTGATCCTGCTAAAACTGTATTCCAGGTGATTTCCGGAGGTACCGAATTTATACGGGTTGCAGGACGTGAAATCAACGCACGCGCTTACCTGGCACGTTTTAATTTTACCGGTGGAGATCAGGAAAAACTCTGTGGAGTATTATCGGGAGGAGAACGCAACCGCCTGCATCTGGCACTTACCTTAAAGTCGGAAGCTAATGTTTTATTGCTTGACGAACCTACCAACGATATCGATGTAAATACATTGCGCGCATTGGAAGAGGGTCTGGAAGCCTTTGCCGGATGTGCCGTAGTGATTTCGCATGACCGCTGGTTTCTCGACAGGATTTGCACACACATTATTGCCTTTGAGGGCAACTCGGAAGTGTTTGTTTTTGAAGGTTCCTACTCGGAATACGAAGAAAACAAACGCAAACGACTGGGTGATGAGGGTCCTAAACGAATCCGGTATAAAAAGCTAATGGTCTGATTAATAACTTTGATCAACAGGTCCCGGTACTCAACAGTCCGGGACTTGTTTATTTTTTCAACGCTTCGTAAATTTTAGCATATAAAGGTACGTCAAGCCGATGTCCTGTTGCCATTCGCACCACAACTCCAATCAGGGTATCCAGTTCAATTCTTTTCCCTGCCAGGTAATCACTGTTCATCGACGAAGTGGTTCCTTCAGGCAAACTACCACCATAGCGAAGCATATCATCGATTAGTGAGGGCTTTAAACCCACTTTTTCGGCATCGGCGAGCAACAAGAGCTCTTGCATCAGCTGGAGATACAGACTTTTATACTCCGGATTCCACACTAAATCTCTGAAACCGGTATTGAGATAGGTAGTCAGGGCAGCAGTTGTAGATATGAAGAAAAATTTACGCCAGATGGCACGAATAGCATCTTCCTTTAGCGTGGCTTCAATTCCAGCTTTTAGAAACAAGTCTTCCATGAATTTTAACTCCGGTGAAGTCATCTTTTCATGTCCAAAATGAAGATAATGTACATTCCCGGAACTTTCAATTACACCGGGTTCATTGAGTCGTGCAATTATATAGGCACATCCGTACCAGATTTCATTTTGAGGATAAATAGCCCTGAGTATACCTACACTGTCAATGCCATTTAATAGTGGGAGAATAATCGTTTGGGGACCGACTACCGGCCTGAGGTTTTGGCCAATTTCTTCAAGATCGTAACTTTTGGTAGCCACTATCACATAATCAACTGGTCCGATTTCTTCCGGACGATCAGTAACCTTATGTGGCCGTGTGATAAACTGTTCTTTTTCTGCAATAACGGTGAGTCCATCTGCCTTCATTTTTTGCATATGCGCTCCCCTGGCAATAAAACTAACTTCCAACTCACCCGGATGGGCTTCACTAAAACGGGAAAGGAGGCCACCATAGTAACCTCCTACTCCTCCTATTCCTGCAACGACTAGTTTAACGGGCATCTTCAACAATATTTCCGTACCGATGGTATTCGTATGTTACACTTTGTTCACGTACATAATGAATCAATTCCAGCATACCCTCTGTCAGTGGTTTCTGATTTGCGCAATAAACGCCCGCCTGAGCTGCCTTGGCATAGAGTTCATCAGGAAGTTCGCCTCCCAGTGTACGAACCCGCTCAAACTGATCCATTCGTTGTACAAAATTAAGCATTTCTTCGCTAACCACCTTGCGTTTAGCTGCTTTTTCCTTTAGCATTTTATAGAAAAGAGATCCTTTATCGCAACTGATTTCAGCGTTAACCCCTGTAATTTCCAGCGCTTTAATAACCAGAAGGATATCTGTCAGATTATCCGATTCCTGTATCCGAACGGCCATTTTTTTAACAGGCCGGTATCTGAAGATATTTGATTCTCCATGAATCTGATGAATATCACGTTCTATCGAAAATTCATTTTCCCAGGCCTGTTGATAGCTAGCTTCTGCTACTTCTAATCTATTTTCCGGAGATTGCATTTCTTCTGCATTCATAAACGACACTGCATAATTGGGCCCTCCGGCCTTAATACCTGCTCCCAGAGCGGAACGCTTCATTCCTCCGAAAGGCTGACGGCTGACTATTGCACCCGTAATACCACGGTTGATGTAGAGGTTTCCGGCCTCAATCGAATCTTTCCAGAGTTGTTGTTCTGTTTCGTCAAGACTTTGTAAACCGGCAGTCAGACCATACTCGGAAGAATTCGCAATTCGAATAGCATCCAGCAGATTTTCTACACAAACCACTGCCAACAGAGGAGCAAACAGCTCAGTAGTAAAAGTATAACTTCCTGGTCTCACATTCCATTTTATGGTCGGTTTGAGAACATATTTTTTAGGATCAGCAAATTGAGGTGCCACCAACCAGGTTTCACCGTCTTCAAGATCAAAGGCTTTTTCCAGCTTATCGTTGTAGTTCGTAACCATTGGACCGACAAAATTGCCCGGGTTCCAGGCCGAACCAGCGTGCAAGCTAAGCGCTGCATCTTTTAGTTTTTCACGAAATTCTGCATCGTTAAAAATTTCCTTTTCAAGTAACAACAACGAACAAGCAGAGCATTTCTGTCCGGCATTGCTAAAGGCGGAGGTCAGGATGTTCTGAACAGCATGATCGCGATCGCAGGAAGAAGTGAGAATGATTGCATTTTTTCCACCTGTTTCAGCCGACATCGGACATTTGGGGTTTGCAGCCATTAATTTCAACGCTGTATCAGTTCCACCTGTAAAAATAATTTGCTTAACTGCAGGATGAGTTGTCAGAAAATTTACAGGCGCACGTCCATCGGCACAAACCAATTGAAGGGCCTCTTTAGGAACACCAGCTTCCCAGAAACATTTAGCAAACTCCCAGGCGATGGGATAGGCAACAGTCGCAGGCTTTAAAATCACCCGATTTCCACCGGCCAGCGCTGCTGCTACTCCTCCTACTGGTATAGCAGTTGGGAAATTCCAGGGAGGAATAACCAGAACAACGCCTTTTGGTGATAGTGTAACCGTATTGAGAGCTCTGAATTTTTCCAGTGATAAAGGATAATACCTGCAAAAGTCGATGGCTTCTGACACTTCCACATCTCCTTCTGTAAAGGTTTTACCAGTGATAGCCGACATACATCCAATCAGATCTCCTCGTTTATTAGCAATATTCGTTGCTGTACGATGAAGGAGCTCTTTAATCTTTTCAGAACTCATAGTACTCCATCCGATCGGATCTTCTTCTGCAATTTCTATCATAGAAGCCACCTGAGGCTGATCTAAAAGCACTACATCGCACACGGTTACTACATCCTGTTGATTATGATCTACATAACTAAGTCGCTTTCCGGTTTCAATTTGTTCTTGCCCAACCTGAACAGGAATTACATAGGGTATAGTTGCAGCTGTTTTTTTCCATTTGATACGAATATTATCAGCCCAACGACGGTTAACCGGCAAATCGAAATTAGTATCGGGTTCGTTATGGAACGAATCAAACAATTGAAATTCCTGAGTATTATTGCGGTTTTGTGTTCGCCTGGCTTGCAAGGATACTGTTTCTTTAAGCCGGTATGCTTCTTCAAACTGAGACTTTAGAAATTCCCATGTTTTAGAGCCATATGTAAGGTCGAACGAATAACTAAGGAAATTATCCTTCCCCGTATTTTCATCCAGACGACGAACCAGGTAGGATACAGCATTCAGGAAATTTGCATCACTTACAACAGGAGTATAAAGAATAATTTGTTTGTTAAGCGATTTTAAAACGCGTGGAAGGTAGTTAGCCATTCCTTCCAGCATCTCAAAACTGATATATTCCTCAACTTTGTACTTTTGCGACAAGAGATGAGCGTATGAAATCGTAAAAAGATTGTGTGATGCTACACCTATTCGCATTACAGAAGCGTTTTCGGGTTTACAAGCCCTGTCAAGAATGCGCAGGTAGTTTGCATCCACTTCCACTTTTGTATCATAGACAGGGTTTTCCCACCCTTTCAGCGATGAAATAACTGTTTCCATAGCAAGATTGGCACCTTTCACCAGACGCATTTTAAGGGGAGCACCTCCTTCGGCAACTCTCTTTTTGGCAAATTCAAGCAATTCAGTCTGAAAATCCCAAGCATCGGGCAAATAAGCCTGGATTACAATTCCTGCCGGATAGGATTTGAATTCCGGTTGGTCAAGTACCGTTTTGAAAACATCAAGGGTAAGGTGGGTATCCTTATATTCCTCCATATCGAGGTTTACAAACTTTGGCATGGTGGCACCTTTTTCATCCGAATAGGGATGTGCCATAGCCTGACGATAAATCACAGCAAGTCGATCGCATAAATCTTTTTTATTTTGCTCGTAATTCAAAGCACTGATCTGAGCGTAAATGCCTGAAATTTTAATAGATATATAATTAATACGGGGATTGGTTAACGCATCAATATAGTGATGATAGCGGTTATCAGCTTCTGTATCACCCAGTACAACCTCGCCCAGCAAATTTACATTTTGACCAATTTTTTCTTTTTGGCGCGATGACAGATGTCGGTGAAAAACCGACTTTTTCTCGTTGATGATAACCTTTGCAGTATCCTGACGCAACTTTTTCTTAAAAATGGGAACAGCAATCGAATCGAAAAGATAACCAAACTTTTCAAAAACGACCATTAAGAAGGTATCGAACCGGTTGAAAAAGCTTGGAATACCGTACACCTTTAACAAATGACGAATTCGCAGAGCCAGTTTACGGGTATCCCTGATTTGAGAGGATTCATCCAGCATCCTTGAAAGAAGGTTTTTGTCGTTTGAGTTTTGGATCAGAACCGCATATTTGTGCTGCTCTTTCCTTTCTGCCGCCGTAATCTCGCGTTCCGATTCCTCGAGCAATACTTTAACATGCTCGATTACAGTGTCTTTCATGATTTTATCCATACTATGGTATTTTTTCGGAAAGATAAATAATATTTTTTGAAAGTGCGAATATTTGCACTATAATTATACAGAAAAAGCGGTCATTTTATCAAATGCCGCTTTTAGTTGTATGGTTTGAACGTTTTAAAGTTGATTCAACACTTGCCTGATTTTTTCATAGGTCTTAATAGTATTGGGAACCAGGGGTAAACGAAGTGTATTGTGAATAAAGCCCATCAGGGCAAGCATACTTTTAACACCGGCCGGATTACCTTCCACAAAAAGCAGTTCAATTAATTCAGTAAACCTGTGATGGATAGAACGGGCCCTGGCATAATCACCCTGGAGTGCTAAACGCACCATTCGGCTGAATTCCTTAGGAAAAGCATTACCAATTACTGAAATTACACCGACAGCACCTAAGGTAATTAAAGGAAAAGTTATTCCATCATCACCCGAGATTACCATAAAATCATCCGGTTTATTTTTAATAATATCGTCAATTTGAGAAAAATTACCGGAAGCTTCCTTAACTGCACAAATATTTTTAAACTCTGCTGCCAAACGCAGTGTTGTTGCTGCTGTCATGTTAACACCGGTACGACCCGGAACATTGTACAAAATAACCGGCTTGGGAGATGCTTTGGCAATGGCTGCATAATGCTGATACAATCCTTCCTGCGAAGGCTTATTATAATAGGGAGTTACAGAAAGAACCGCATCGACACCCCCGAGGTTGGTATGCTGAAGTTTTTCCACTATTGCACGTGTATTATTTCCTCCGATACCCAGCACTACAGGAATGCGACCATTATTAACCTGAATAACAAAATCCTTTATTTGTTCTTTTTCTTCTGCGGTAAGAGTGGGAGTTTCAGCAGTAGTACCACATACAACAAGATAATCAGTACCATTCTTTATCTGATGTTCCACTAAACGGGCCAGTGCATCAAAATCGATAGATTCATCCTCCTTAAAAGGTGTGATCAGGGCCACCCCCATTCCCTTGAGTTTACTTTGTAACATGAAAGCTAAATTTCAAAATTTCCTGCAAAAATAATCTAATAATCCTTTGATTGTATATTTTTGAGATAAAAAATTAGTTGATTATAGATATTTAGATAATCATTCTCGTGTTCCTGTTTCGGATCGTCAGGATAGTGTCCTGATAAATCGAGAGTGAAATCGAACAATTTAGGAGGATTTTTTCGTACTCCGCATTTGAAACGGGCATTTGCTGACAGTAGTAAATAATCTACTCCCAGAAAGTCACGTGTATTTAAATCCAGTAACAAGTCGACATTCAGGGCATCTATATGACCAGCAATGTGCTCTTTGGGTCGCTGTAGGAAATCAAAATCACTCGTGCAGAACATCTTGTAATGTAGTAATTCCGATTGCAGGGTTTGTTTTTTCTGGACATACCCCCAAACAGTAACTGTCTTTCCATCGGCAACAAGTGATTCGACAATGCGCTTTATTTCAGGATTTTTTTCCGAATAATTACTTTCGAATACTATCAGAACCGATTGCGCATGCTTATAATCGACAAACTTTTTAGAAGGTTCGAGCTTACTAGTCGTCGAACGAAGTTTTCGATTAAATAACAGCTTTGCTAATTTATCAATCATAATATTTTTAAAATAGAGTACCCATCTGAGGAACCTGATGCACAGGAGATTCACCAATAAGTTGCAAAAAATCATTTTCATTTATCAACGCAATACCCAGACTTTCTGCTTTCTTTAATTTTTCAGGCCCCATTCCTTCACCAGCAAGTATAAAACTTGTTTTTGAAGACACACTTCCACTGTTTTTACCACCGTGTTGCTCTATTCGTTTTTTATACTCTTCGCGGGAATGATACACAAAGGTTCCACTGATTACGATGGTTTTACCTTTCAGTAAATTCGATTTCTGAGTCAGAGCTTCCGATTTTAATTCAAACTGAAGACCAGCATCGATTAATCGTTTAATTAATTGTTGATTACGTTCATTAGCGAAATATGAAATCACACTTTCAGCAATACGTTCTCCAATTTCGTCTACCGATATCAATTGACTGACAGTTGCCTGCTGCAATTGTTCGATAGAGGTAAAGGCCTTGGCCAGTTTTTTTGCAACCGTTTCACCTACAAAGCGAATTCCCAATGCAAAAACTACTTTTTCAAATGGAACAAATCGGGATTGTTCGATCGAATTACAAATATTATGTGCTGATTTTATACCCAGACGTTCAAGTCGTGCCAGATCGGCCACTTTAAGGATATACAAATCTGCAACATCTTTTACAAGTCCCTGGTTGTATAGAAGTTGAATAGTCTCACTACCCAAACCATCAATATTCATTGCTTTCCGACTTACAAAATGTTCAATTTTACCTTTTATCTGAGGCGGACAATTCAGTTCATCGGGGCAATAATGAGCAGCTTCTCCTTCCATGCGCACTAGTCGGGCACCGCATTCGGGGCAATTACTGATAAAACCAACTTTTTCACCATCCGGATTTCGCAAACTGGTCTCTACAGCTGTAATTTTCGGGATAATCTCTCCTCCCTTTTCAACATAAACACTATCGCCAAGATGTAAATCCAGAGTTTCAATAATATCGGCATTGTGCAGCGACGCTCTTTTAACAATTGTTCCGGAGAGTAAGACAGGTTCAAGATTGGCAACGGGAGTAACAGCACCTGTACGTCCCACCTGGTAACTCACTGAAAATAATTTGGTAAGTGCCTTTTCGGCCTGGTATTTATAGGCGATAGCCCATCTGGGAGATTTCGCGGTATAACCAAGAAATTCTTGTTGAGCAAAGGAATTAACCTTAATTACAATGCCATCGGTAGCAACAGGTAGTACCTTACGTTCCACATCCCAGTACCGAATAAAATCGTAAACCTGCTCCAGCGACGAACAGACCTGTATGGCATCAGAGATTTTAAATCCCCATTCATGAGCCTTTCTCAGGCTTTCGTAGTGTGTTTCGAAGGGAAGATCCTCACCCAGCACGCTGTAAAGGTAGGAATCGAGTTTACGGGCAGCTACTTCGGCTGAATTTTGCAATTTAAGTGTTCCGGAACCGGCATTTCGCGGATTTGCAAAAAGAGGTTCCTCCTGTGCTTCCCTTTCATTGTTTAGCTGATCAAATACAGCCCAGGGCATCAGGATTTCGCCCCGTATCTCGAAACGTTGTGGAATGGTAGTTCCGAAAAGTTGTAAGGGAATGGACCGGATTGTTTTAACGTTATCAGTAACAACATCCCCTTTCACACCATCACCACGTGTTACCGCTTTTAGCAATTGACCGTTTTCATAAATCAGTGAAATGGACGTACCATCGTATTTCAGTTCACAAACCAGTTCAAAAGGTTCTTGCAACGCTTTTTGTATACGTTGATAAAAGTCACTTATTTCTTCAAAGGAATAGGTATTACCCAGCGATAACATTGGATACTGATGGGTTGATTGTGCAAATCCTGTGCTGAGATCGCTACCAACCCGTTGCGTCGGAGAAAGCGGATCAAAGAATTCAGGGTATTTCAATTCCAGTTTCTGAAGCTCCCGTAGTTTATCATCGAATTCTTTATCGCTGATGGTCGGGGTATTTAGCACATAATAGTTATAATTATGCTGATGGATTTCCTTTCTCAGATTTTGAATATATTCCTTCATGAATGTAGTTGGATTGACGAAGGCAAAAATACATAAAAAACAGCATATCCCCAATACAATAAACGATCAATAAGAATATGAAGCCCGAAATCTGAACATAGTAAATGAATTACGAATCATCTCTCCTTAATTCTTTAACAAATTTTCCTACACAAAAAAACTCCCGACTACAGTATTGTAATCAGGAGTTTTAAAAAACGGCGGCTATCTACTCTCCCACTGTTACGCAGTACCATCGACGTGACCGGGCTTAACTTCTCTGTTCGGAATGGGAAGA
>JAVFAG010000025.1:7788-34951 GCA_034002585.1 Paludibacter sp. | reverse complement strand
CCCGGTCGATATCGCCGTCCTCATAAAGCATAAAACTCAATAAACGAAGCGAAACATACTCTTTGGTTGCCGATTTCAGGTCGTGGATAGCTGAGATGGTAAGCCATTTTTTTTCTTCCTCACGCTCTTTCTTTCCCCGGTAGGCCATGGAAATGCTATAGGCAATAAGGGCCTTTTCATGGATATTTTCATTTTTGATAGTAGGATAATAGCTTTGCAATATTTGCAATGCTTCATCGTAATGTTTTTTCAGGATTAGCTGATCCGATTTCACCAGGATGTGTGGACTGGAAGAAGGCGGGTTGGCGGTTAATAAGGAATCCCGATAGGCGTCTGTAAGTAAATCGTAACGGGCCTTTTCCTGAACAGATACTGCATAATCGGCCATAAAACCGTAAACAGTACGGTTGATGTGAAAGTAGTAAGCTTTCAGGTCAGGGTACTTTTGGATGTCCACAGTTTCCAACAAATCAACCGCTTCTTTATACATCCCCATGGTTCCCATGATTGAAGCCAGATTAAGTCGTGCATCGGTGATGAATTCCTGATTGTTTAACTTTTCAGCCAGTTGCAATTTCTTGCGGGCATATACCAGTGCCGAGTCTGATTTATATGCACTGTACTCATCATATAATTTTCCGGAGACAGTGAATTGTTGATCTAATGAATCAGAGTATTTCAATAATTCCTTTAAGGAAGATAGTTTTTCTTCTTTTTGATCGGAATAAAACTGATGGTTTTCAACAACAGAATCCAGTTCGCTGATCAATAACTCAATATTTCCATTGGAAGAAAAGATATAAAGAGAGATCAGGTAGAGTAATGTTGTGAATAACAGTTTCATACATATTTATTGAAGAGTCCGGAGTTAAAAAGAATCAGTACAAAAATACACAAAACTCTCAAATAAAATTTATAAGTTGAGATTATTTGGTTCAATCTTACACTCCTGTATTCACCTATCGGTATAGCTTTTGTTATCCATTACAATAAGACAGTCGATTAATACCTGTTTTTATTTGCATACCTCACCAACGCCAGCATCACCGGTACTTCCACCAGCACCCCCACCACGGTTACTAAAGTAGCTCCGGAATTCAATCCGAAAAGTACTATCGCCACCGCTACAGAGAGTTCAAAGAAATTACTGGCACCAATCAGCGAGGCCGGGGCAGCTATATCGTGTGGCAATTTCCACTTTTTAGCCCATTTATAAGCCACGAAAAAGATGAAGAAGGTCTGGATAATCAGCGGCACGGCAATCAGCAGAATGTTAAAAGGATTTTGAAGAATTACATCGCCCTGGAAGGAGAAAATCAGTATCAGGGTGAGCAGCAAACCGCTGATGGTAATTCCGGTAAACTTCTTCAGGAAGTTGTTTTGAAAATAGTCCATCCCCTTTTTGTTAATTATAGCATTGCGGGTCATCACAGCTAATGCCAGCGGAATCACCACAAACAAAAGCACCGACATCAGTAAGGTATTCCACGGAATGGCGATACCTGATACACCCAGCAATAAACTAACGATGGGCACAAAGGCGATGATGATGATTAAATCGTTGATGGCTACCTGCACTAAGGTGTAGGCCGGATTCCCTTTGGTGAGATGACTCCATACAAACACCATAGCCGTACAGGGAGCGGCGCCCAGCAGTACGGCTCCGGCAAGGTATTCACGTGCCAGCTCTACGGGTATCAAGGCTTTGTAAATAATAAAGAAAAAGAGCCAGGCAATGCCAAACATAGTGAAAGGCTTTATCAACCAGTTGGTTACTAAGGTTACGGTGAGGCCTTTCGGCATTTTTACGGCATCCACCACACTGCGGAAATCTATTTTCAGCATCATCGGGAATATCATAATCCAGATAAGCACCGCGATGGGAATCGATACATTGGCATACTCGAGTTTGCCCAGGGTTTCGGGTACGATGGGCAGCAGTTTGCCCACGGCAATTCCTGCTACAATACACAGTGCTACCCAAAGCGTCAGGTAGCGGTCGAAAAACGACATGTTGGCTGATTCTTTACTCATTGTTTAGTTGCTGATAAGGTGATACTGAAAATCCCGGTTCCATTGCTGCCATACGCTTGTGCTTCCTCTTCCGAAAGGTAGTTTTGAAGCACATTTTCCGGAATTTGAATGGCTTTTTCTTTGTGAATACTAATATTAGTGAATCCTGCTTTGCGAACAATGGCCAGGTACTCTTCCCTGTCGAGTGCCCCTGATACGCAACCGGCATACATCGTGGCATCGTTTTTTAATCCTTCGGGAAGTTGGCCTGCAGTAACCACGTCGGAAATGCAAAAATGTCCTCCCCGGCGCAATACCCGATACATTTCGGCAAATGCTTTTTGTTTGTCGGGCACCAGGTTTAATACACAATTGGAAAGAAGTACATCGAATTCATTTCCCTCAAAAGGCATCGATTCAATATCGCCCTGCACAAACTGCACATTGGTATAGCCAAGTTTCCGGTTGTTGGCCATTGCTTTTTCCACCATGGCGGGGGTAAAGTCCAGCCCGGTTACCGTGCCACTTTCGCCCACTATCTTTCGGGCCACAAAGCAATCGTTGCCGGCACCGCTTCCCAAATCGAGCACGCTTTGACCGGTTTGGAGATTCGCAAATTGAGTAGGAATGCCGCATCCCAGTCCCAGGTCGGCCTCTTTGAAGTGACCTTCCACGGCTGTGTATTCGTCGCCTATCATGCTTATTTCCAGTTCGCCGCAACAGCCTGTATCGCCACAGCAGCCGGTGGAGGTGCCTTCATTTGCACGAGCAATCTGACTGTATTTCTCCTGAACGATAAATTTCAGGTCTGTACGGTTGGATGTGTTATCTTTAGACTGTGACTCCTGGTAGCTAAGGCCGCTAAAGTTTTGCTTGGTTGGGTAGGTCTTTTCGACTTTACTGTTTAAATCAGTGCTGCTCATAACTGTGGTTTTATATCATCTTCGTACAGTTTCCAAAAACCGGCTTTTATTTCATCGCGCACCCGGATAAATTCGCTGTGGATAAACTCTTCGGTTCCCACAGCATGACTCGGATCATCGAATCCAATGTGAAGGCGGTGTTTTACCTTTCCAAGAAAAGCCGGGCAGTTTTCGTTGGCTCCTCCGCAAACGGTAATCACATATTCCCATTCGTCGTTGAGGTATTTCTCTACCGAATCGGAGGTGTGGTGACTGATGTCGATCCCAATTTCGTTCATTACTTCCACCGCTTTTTGGTTGAGTCGTCCCGAAGCTTCGGTTCCGGCTGAACAAACGGTGATGCGACTGTCGAACGATTGCAGAAAGCCGTGGGCCATCTGACTGCGGCATGAATTGCCTGTGCAAAGAATAAGTACTTTCATTTACAGTTGAATGTTTGATTATCAATTTTACTAAAAAAAGCATCGAACAGAATTAATTTTTCATTTATAGTATCACCACAAAGGCAATAATTAATTTTTATTCCATCGATTTCGCCATGTATAAGTCCGGCATCGCGCAGTTCCTTCAGGTGTTGCGACACAGTTGTGCGACTCAGGGGCAACTGATCCGAAATATCACCTGAAATACAGGTCTTCGTTTCGGCTAAATATTTTAAAATAGCTAATCGTGCCGGATTGGAAATTACCCGTGCAAAATCGGCCAACTCCTGTAACTCTTTATCAAATACCTGCGGTTTTCTCATGTTGCTATGTTTTATGTCGCAAACATACGACATATTTTTTAAATACACAACATATTGGTTAAACTTGCTCAATAAGCATGAAAATGCACACCGGGCTCTTGTGGTAGCTTGTCGAAATTTTTGTACCTTTGTAGCCCGATTTTCGCTAACAATTAATACAATAATATGATTTCATCTGAATTATTCAGCAATTTGCCTTACAAAGTGGCAGATATCACACTGGCCGATTACGGTCGCAAGGAAATAGAACTGGCCGAAAAGGAAATGCCCGGCCTCATGGCGCTGCGTGCCCGTTATGGCGATCAGAAACCTCTTAAAGGCGCCCGCATCATGGGTTCGCTGCACATGACCATTCAAACTGCCGTGCTTATTGAAACGCTTGCTGAGCTGGGTGCCGAAGTGCGCTGGGCCAGCTGTAATATTTATTCCACACAGGATCACGCTGCTGCTGCCATTGCTGCTGCCGGCATCCCGGTGTTTGCCTGGAAGGGCGAAACTCTCGAAGAGTACTGGTGGTGTACGCTTCAGGCCCTGACTTTCGATGGCCACAAGGGCCCGAATGTGATTGTGGACGATGGTGGCGATGCTACTATGATGATTCATGTAGGTGTTGATGCCGAAAAAGACGCATCAGTGCTCGACAAGGTGGTAGAAGGCGAGGATGAAATGGAACTGTATGCCATCCTTAAAAAAGTTCTGAAAGAAGACAATAGTATCTGGACGCGCATGGCTCCTGAAATCCGTGGTGTTTCCGAAGAAACAACTACAGGTGTGCACCGCCTTTACCAGATGATGGAAGAAGGCAAACTGCTGTTCCCGGCTTTCAACGTAAACGACTCGGTTACCAAATCGAAGTTCGATAACCTTTACGGATGCCGCGAGTCGCTGGCCGATGGTATCAAGCGTGCCACCGACCTCATGCTGGCCGGTAAAGTGGTGGTAGTGTGCGGTTATGGCGATGTGGGCAAAGGTTCGGCTAAATCGATGCGTGCCTACGGTGCCCGTGTTATCGTGACCGAAATCGACCCGATTTGTGCGCTACAGGCTGCTATGGAAGGCTTCGAAGTAGCAACGGTGGAAGATGCACTTCCTGTTGGAAATGTATTTGTTACTACTACCGGCAACAAGGACATCATCCGGATCGAACACATGGAAAAAATGAAAGACAGTGCCATCGTTTGTAATATTGGTCACTTCGATAATGAAATCCAGGTGGATAAGCTGAAAAAATACCCGGGTATCGAAAAAGTGAATATCAAACCGCAGGTTGATAAATACATCTTCCCCGACGGGCACAGCATTTTATTGCTTGCCGATGGTCGCCTGGTGAACCTCGGTTGCGCTACCGGTCACCCTTCCTTTGTGATGAGTAACTCCTTTACCAACCAAACCCTGGCCCAAATCGAGCTCTTCACCAAAGATTACGCAGTAGATGTGTACCGTTTGCCCAAGCACCTCGACGAAGAAGTTGCCCGTCTGCACCTCGACCAACTGGGTGTGCGGCTTACCCAACTCACTCCCGAGCAGGCCGCCTACATCGGGGTAGCGCCCGAAGGACCGTATAAGCCCGAGCATTACCGGTATTAATCTATTGCGATAAATATCTTTTTAAAAAACTGCAAGTTGTATCTTAAAAGTTCAACTTGCAGTTTTTTATGCAACTTTCATTTTACCTTTTGCATCTTTCGGGCGTTGCACTAAAAAACCATTAAAATGAAAACAATTGTAACCCTTATCACTACTGCTATCCTGATGAGTTCCTGTGCCGGTTTTCTGACTTCCTGCACCGAACCCGATGTGAAACCTGCCGGCGATATTCCCCTGAAGGTGGGGATGGAAAAGAAAGTGGCGCAGGACAATGATTTTTCGTTCGACCTGCTGCGGCAAACCATCGCCAACAACAGCAATGAACCCAATGTGTTTATTTCGCCATTGAGCATGAGCATCGCACTGGGTATGGTTCGCAATGGCGCTGCCGGTCTTACCCGTACCGAAATTGAACAGGCCTTGCGACTCAGTGGAATGAGCGATGAGGAAATCAACGAATATTATAAAATAATGCGTGAGGGCTTGTTGTCGATCGATCCGAAAACAAAGCTCAACATTGCCAACTCCATCTGGTACCGTACCGGCTTTCCGGTGAAGGAAGATTTCCTCAACGTGAACCGCTCGTACTTTAATGCCGAAGTGAAACCGCTCGATTTTGCGGCCCCGGGTGCTGTCGATATTATCAATGCCTGGTGCGCCAAAGCTACGAACGATCTCATCAAAAAGCCGCTCGACAAGATTTCGGCCGATGCGATGCTGTACCTCATCAATGCCATCTATTTCAAAGGAATTTGGGCAAAACAATTCGATAAAAAGAAAACCTACGAAACCGATTTTGTGGCCGAAAATGGCACCCGCACTAAGGTGGATATGATGCAGCAAAAAGATACCTTCCTGTATGCCGAGGACGATAAAGCCCAGTACCTCGATATGCCCTATGGCAACAAAGCTTTTTCGATGACCGTCATCCTGCCTAAAGACGGTCTGACTACCGGTCAGGTGCTCGAAGACCTCACCGCCGATGAGTTCGCACGTATTAATGCATCGCTTCGTATGCAGGAAGTAAATGTGTTTTTTCCAAAATTCAAAATGGAAAATAAATACGAGATGAAAGACCCGATGATGGCGCTGGGAATGAAAACTGCCTTTACCGATGAGGCCGACTTTTCACCTATCTCCGATATTGCGTTGATAATCTCCCGAATCATTCACAGTACTTTTGTGGAAGTGGATGAAGTGGGAACCGAAGCTGCTGCGGTTACCATCATCGAATTTGAAACCACCTCGTTGCCGGTTACACCTTTCTTTGTTGCCAACAAACCGTTCATTTTCCTGATCCGGGAAAAAAGCACAGGCGTGATTCTTTTTGTGGGAAAGAAAGGGAAGTGAGTTAATGATAAATGATTAATGGGTGCGGTTGAGGAGAAGATTTACTTTTTAAACTTTGAACTGTACATCCTGTTTATTCGTATGTTTAGTTCACAAAGGTAATTATTTTTTTTATCGTTGCAATAGTTTCTTTGGTTTCCTGTAGCTGGCCTATCAGCACCCAGTCGTGAAACATTTCAGGGTATTCAAAATAATCGAATGCGATTTGTCGTTCTTCCAGGATGTGCTTCAGTTTACGGGCATCGGCCACTAATAAGTCGTTGGTGCCGGTGAAGATGGATATCTTTCCGGGAAGCCGGAAGGAGCCGTAAAGAGGACTGACGCGGTAATCGGTAACGTCTGCCTCTCCGGCCCAGGCCTTTCCGGCAATTTTCAACCCATCGATGCTCAATATTTTGTCACGATGTTCGTAATGTGTCAGATCGGGGTTGGTCATGGATACATCCAGCCAGGGCGATAAAAGGATGATGCGGGAGGGTTGTCGGATGCTTTCCATATACAGCTTTTGCGCATATCCCAAAGCTAGTCCGCTACCTGCCGAGTCGCCCATCAGCACAATGTCGGCAGTTGGGTAATCGGCGAGAAGCTGAGCATACACCTGATCCATAAATTGGTATGCGTCGATACAGCTCTGTTCGGGAGCCAGGGGGTAATCGGGGACGATAAAACGGGCTCCGGTGGACAGTGCGAGCTGCTCAATCAACCGCCAGTGCATGCGGGTGATGTTGGCATAGTAGGCTCCTCCGTGAAGAAAGAGAACAACAGGGGAAGAAAGTGCAGATTTTGGCGATAGCGTCCACACGTTTCTTGTAATTTCTACTCCGGCACCTGTAAATCCTATTTCATGGGTCTGTATATCCAGCTTTCTGTACATTGATGCGGGAAGCGTGGCGGCTTCCTTGCTAAAGCTGTTGTTTACGATGTTTTTCTCCATCGCTTTTTTCATGCCCATTACTTCCAACGAAAACTGTATAATTGAAGGTCGCATGGTTTACTTATTTAGCTTGTTGAGTGCGCGGTCGGAGGCGAGCTTTCCGGTAACTATCGACATGGGAAAGCCGGATGGACTGTAGGTCCACTGTCCGGCCTGCCAAACCGAGGGCAGCGGGGTTACCACGGCATCGTTGACATGTAGCATTTGGGTGACTGCCGGCACAACAGGATTGGTAAATGCCCAGCCTGTGAGTGCCCCATGGGTGTTACCGGTGAGTTTTTCCATCGAAAGCGGCGACGATGAAAACCGTTTTATAATCTTGTCCTTGATTCCCGGAAAAATGGTTTCGTTCATGATCTCAATCGTCAGCACCTCCATGTACTCTTTCATTTCACCCGTCCATCCGTATTGCCCAATCTGCTTTTCAAGATGATAATCGAGAAACAGACTTATTTCGAGTCCCACTTTTCCCTCCGGGGCCAACTCGGGATCGCGCAGGGCAGGAATGGCAATTTCGAAGGTGTTCAGCCGGAAGTATTCGTGCAGGTAGTTCTGAACGTTGGCTTTCAACGCTTGTAAATCAGAGTCGGCCGCAGAGCTCAAAAATGCTTCAATTGCCTCCGTTGAAACCGACGACAGCCCGCGCTTATCCGGTGTGAAAAAGAAATGACCGGTGCAGCGCTCCGCAAAATAGGCTGCCGATTCGTCCACTATCAGGTAAACAGTAAACACCGAATCACCACCAGTCAGTGGTTTCATTTCATCAATCTTTCCCTGAATTGTATTGGATAAATTGATGTCTTTTACTTCTTTAAGCGGAATAATATTGTACAGTTGCTTTAAATCGCAAGCCCATATCAACTCTCTGTACTCCGTTTCGATACCCCGGCTGTCGGTGATACGTAGGGTTTCCGGATTCAGCGATACCACTTTCACACCGGTATAAATTTCACCTCCTTTTTCAATTATAAAATCGGTAATACGGTTAATTACCGTTCCAGTTCCGCCTTTAGGGTAGTGGTAGTCCAGGTAAAGACTGAAATAACTCAATGCAAAGGAGGTAGGCGTATGCTTAAAAAAGTGCTGAGCAATAATGTCCACCAGCGCCGGATTACTCGTAAGCCGGTGCAGGTACTGTTCAACGGGCTCGTACAATCGGTTGATGTTGCGCATGGTAAACAGAAACCGAAACAGCCAGGGCAACAGCTTTCCAAACAGGTATTTTTTATTATTCGGAATATCCATCAGGGCCGGGTTATCGATTCCATACAGCACATCCATATAGCCCATTATCTTCTTAATTTCACGGATGATTACGTCAATATCGGCCGCATTTTCCGGAAAATGGTTTTTTAGAAAAGAGGCATAGGTGGCGATACTTTTTTTATTGTTAATGCGAATTACTTCATCACCAATGCCCACCGAAACCGTCACTTGTTGAAATTCTATGTCAATACCCAGCTGCTTCAACATCGGAAATACGATTCCCGAATTTTCGATGGAGCGTAATCCGGAATCGAAATACACTCCATCGCGCTGGAAGGTCTGCACCAGTCCGCCGGTTTTCGACTGCATCTCGAACAAAGCGACCTTTTTGCCGGCTTTGGCCAGGTAGGCTGCGGCTGTTAAACCGGCAATGCCACCTCCCACTACTACTACATCGTATTTCATTTGCAAGGGTGTTTAGTTAAATCGTGGTATTCTCACCTAAATCTGTCTCATGGTTTCGGGATTTACATTCCCTGATCGTTTCCTCATTTTTGTTTCAAAATGGCATTGGTCGCCAGTTTGCCCGTGAGTATCGACATGGGCACGCCGGCCGGACTATACGCCCACTGCCCGGCCTGGTACACCGAAGGGAAAGGCGTGAATACCGAACGGTCAGCAATTTTTATGTTGTTGATTACAGGCATATCAGACGTAAATTCCCATCCCACAATAGCGCCTTCGGAGCTTCCGGTGCGGTTTTCGATGCTTAACGGCGAGAACGAGAACCGGTGGATAATTTTTCCTTCCAGCATCGGGAACACCGATTGGGAGATTACCCGAATGATTTCTTCCTCCATGAAGGGAATTAATTCGCCCAGCCATCCTGCTTCCTGTACTTTTTTAAATAAGGAATGTTCGGCCAGGAAGCTGATAATCATTCCGGTTTTGCCTTCAGGCGCCAGGGCTTTGTCACGCAGAGCCGGAATGGAAATCTCGAAGGTGTTGAGAGCGATAAACCGTTTCATCCAGGCGAGCACATCCTGTTTATCACCAAAACGACTCATCAGCGCGTCAAACTCTTTGCGGTGTGTTTCGCCCAAGCCCTGGCGCGATGGCGTATAGAAGAAGTGACCGTTCGCAATTTTGCCAAAACTCTCCACCGGTTCATCCACCTGAAGATAAAGGGTGAACACTGACTCGCCACCTTTGTTACGTAGCACTTTCGACTTCACCGCTTCCATCCCCGAACTCAGTTCAGGCGCGAGATTCTCAGTTTCCGAAATGCGGTACAGGGTTTTCAAATCTCCTGCCCACACAAGGTTCTTGTAGGTGTATTCCACGCCTTTATCATCAACAATACGCTTTTCGCCCGGAATAACCCGCGTCACAGTAGTGCGGTTCTTAATCGTTCCCCCCAGTTCCTTAATTTTCTTGCCAAGAGCTTCCGACAAGCGACCCACTCCTCCTTTGGGATAAAAATAATCGAGGTAAAGTGAAAAGTAACTCAGGGCAAAGAAGGTGGGTGTGTTCCGGAAAAAATGCTGCGCGATGATATCGCGGAGCGAAGGATTGCTGACCACCGAATTGAGGTATTCCTCTACGGGAAGCTGCATCTTGTTGATTTTACCAACTGTCAACATAAAACGAGGCATCCACGGAAGGAGCTTTTTGAAGATATAGTCGGTGTCGCGTTTCAAATCCTTAAATACCGGGTTTTCAATCCCATAGAGCACATCCATGTGATTCATAATTTTGCGGATGGTCTTTATCACCTCATCAATTTCGGCAGCGTTTTCAGGATAGAATTTCTTCAGCATGGCGCTGTAGGCATCTAAACTTTCTACCGTTGAGAGGCTCAGTATTTCATTTTCCACCCCCAGCGATACCGGACTGCGCACCGATTCGAGTTCGATGTTCAAATCCTGTAACATGGGAAGAATAATACCCGCATCCTCGAGTGCCCGCACGCCGGCATCGAAATGAAAACCATTGCGCACAAAAGTATTGACCAACCCACCCAGCTCTCGGTTTTTCTCGATTAGCAACACTTTGTGACCTTCTCTGGCCAGAAAAGCTGCAGCAGTCAGGCCAGCTGCTCCGGCACCCACTACAATATGGTCGTAAGCATTTTCGCCCCCGGGCAATCCTGTCATTTTCAATGTTTCATTCCACAAGGCAGAGGCCACTTCCCGATCCAGTGCCGGAGGAGCCGGCTCTTCAAGAGTCGTTAGATTGAAAAACTTCCCACTCACACCGGCAATTTCCTTCGATACGCCTAGGTAATACAGTGCCCCGGCCGAAATGGATGCCGGCTTCAGTGTTTTATCAAAGAAAGTGCGTTTAAACCAGCGGTACAGTGGCCCGTTTTCCTGTCCCGTTTCCGATTTTACAGCCCCGGGATGCATAGTGTTTATCGTCACCCCGCTGTTCCGGAACTGCTCATCGAACTCCAGCATCGACAGCAGCTGCGCCATCTTGGCCGAACCGTAGCTTCCTAATCCCGAATAGCGCCGTTTTTTCCAGTGCAAATCGTCGAGACGCAGACCCCAGGCGGCAAAGCGATGTCCTTCCGAACCCACCATAATAATACGCGCATTGGTCTGTGCTTTCAGCTTGTCCATCAACAGGAAATTGATGACGAACGACGAAAGATAGTGCACCGCAAACACCTTTTCAAAACCATCGGGGGTGAGTTCGCGATGCGTCATATACACCCCGGCATTGTGAATCAGAATGTCGATGGAAGTTTCCAGTTGAACCAATTCCCCTGCCACCCTGAATGTATCGTCCATCCGGCTTAAGTCGGCGATGAGGTAGTCGCAGCGCACCCCGAATTCAGTTTCAATTTCCTTTTTCAACCGTTCCGATTTTTCAGGATTGCGGTTGATGCACACTAAACTGGCACCGTTAGAAGCATAATAGCGGGCAGTATCGTATCCTATACCCGATGTAGCACCTGTGATAACCACCAGTTTGCCGGTACAGGAGTCGGTGCACAATTCCGGTTTCCGTTGGTTGTTGCGGATCATAGCAAACACATTGGACCAACGGTATTGTCGAATATAGTGGAGAGTTTTTGATTTCATTTCAAAAATTCTGAATAAATTGAAGTAGAAATTAATGCTGAAACAACTGTATATCACCCAAACTTCCGCACTAAAAACCGCCGGTACATCTTGCCAAATTTCGGAATATTATTAAAAATATCGCCCCACAAATCGTAGTAGTCGCGCTGCTCTTTTATCAAGCCGTCGTCGCTGAGCACCAGCTTGGTAGCACCATACATCGGTGTGTTCGGGTATTTCTTAAACATCATGGTCATCACCCAGTCGAACATAATTACATTCCCGTTTTGCGATATCGCCAGAATTTCCATTTGCAGCTGGGTAGTGCGCTGTGTAAGACGGTTGCACATATCCACAAAATTGTCGATGCCTTCGATGCGCTGTATGGTATCCTGAAACACAATATCGGGGTGGTAATATTTAAAAATATGCGACCAGTCGGGCTTCCCTTCGCGGTTGTAGGTTTGCGACCACAGCTCCCGGATAGTGTTCATGTTCAGGGGCAGTCGATCGGTCGGGATGCTTACAGCGTTTTCAGTAGTATTCATTTGGAGAATAAATAGATGGTTTTACAATTTAGTACGGTTGATTCGGTTAGTTCAAACAGAATGCGTTTGAGTGTTGGAGGGCCTTTTAGGAGACTCGGATTATTGGAATAGCCAAAACCTTCGTTGGGAATACCTAACCAGTTTGTGTCCAGTGATTTATTGCTGTTTTCATCGTGAATAAACTGAAAGGCATAGCTCCCGGGCAGCAGTTTTTCGAATACCATGAAGCATTGATTATCCACAATTTTCCTGCTTACCGCCGCCACAGGTTGATCCTTTTCGTTACGTAATTCTCCATGAATCGTACCCCTGCAGTTGCGCAGGTTTGTAATCTCCACAGTAAGCGACAGCTGCGCCATCAACCCTAATGAAAAAAGAGCATAAACAATTGTCAAAGCGACTTTCTGCATCATTTACATGAACTTAGTTAGCTATAAAACAAGCAAATTACAGTTGTTTTTCAAAAAATCCAAAATTACAACTAATTTTTAATTTACAATATTAATCAGCGATAAATGTTTATCTTTGCGCTCTCAAAACTGTATATACAATTTTTTGTCCTACGAATGAATAAAATTCGCAATTTTTGTATCATTGCTCATATCGACCACGGGAAAAGTACCCTGGCCGATCGATTACTGGAATACACTAAAACCGTTTCTGAAAAAGACCTGCAGGCCCAGGTTCTCGATAATATGGACCTGGAGCGCGAACGGGGAATTACCATCAAAAGTCACGCGATTCAAATGTCGTACGTGCAGGATGGTGAAGTGTACACTTTTAATCTCATTGATACTCCGGGGCATGTCGATTTCTCGTACGAGGTGTCGCGTTCGATTGCCGCCTGCGAAGGAGCATTGCTCATTGTGGATGCCACACAGGGCATTCAGGCTCAGACCATTTCGAACCTCTATATGGCCATCGAGCACGATCTGGAGATTATCCCGGTGATGAACAAGATGGATATGGATTCGGCAATGCCCGAGGAAGTAGAGGACCAGATTGTCGAATTGTTGGGATGTAAACCCCACGAGATTATTCGTGCAAGCGGAAAAACCGGTATGGGCGTGGAAGGAATTTTGCGTGCAATTGTGGAGCGGGTCCCTGCTCCGAAAGGCGATCCCGAAGCACCACTTCAATGCCTTATTTTCGACTCGGTGTTTAATTCCTTCCGCGGTATAATTGCCTATTTTAAAATCGTAAACGGTACCATTCGTAAGGGCGAACTGGTGAAATTTGTTGCTACCGAAAAAGAATACAATGCCGATGAGATTGGCATCCTGCGGCTCGATATGATTCCACAGCAGGAGTTAAGTGCCGGCAATGTGGGCTATATCATTTCAGGAATTAAGACCTCGAAGGAAGTGAAGGTGGGCGATACTATTACCCATGTGAAACGTCCGTGCAGCGAGGCTATCGATGGTTTTGAAGAAGTAAAGCCGATGGTGTTTGCCGGAGTATATCCCATCGAAACAGAAGATTTTGAAGACCTGCGTTCGGCAATTGAAAAATTACAACTCAACGATGCCTCCTTAACGTTCGAGCCAGAATCGTCGGTGGCACTTGGCTTTGGTTTCCGCTGTGGCTTTCTCGGGATGCTGCACATGGAAATTGTGCAGGAGCGTCTCGACCGTGAATTCGATATGAACGTGATTACTACGGTGCCCAACGTGTCGTACAAGGTATACACCAAAAAAGATGATTTGCTGGAAGTGCACAATCCATCGGGACTACCCGATATTATGCTGATTGACCGCATCGAGGAGCCGTATATCCGCGCTTCCATCATTACCCGTACCGATTATATTGGACAGATTATGACGCTGTGCCTCGACAAGCGTGGCGATCTTATCAAACAGGAATATATTTCCGGCAACCGAATGGAGTTGATCTTCGACCTGCCCCTGGGCGAGATTGTGTTTGACTTCTACGATCGCCTGAAAAGCATTTCGAAAGGGTATGCCTCGTTCGATTACCACATGAACGGCTATCGTCCTTCGAAACTCATAAAACTCGACATTCTTCTCAACGGAGAGCCTGTCGATGCCCTTTCGTCGCTCATTCATGTCGATAACGCGGTGACGCTCGGTCGACGCATGTGCGAAAAACTGAAAGAACTGATCCCACGCCAGCAATTCGACATCGCCATACAAGCGGCGATAGGTGCGAAGATTATCTCGCGTGAAACTATCAAGGCAGTGCGCAAGGATGTTACTGCCAAATGTTACGGAGGCGACATAAGCCGCAAACGCAAACTTCTTGAAAAACAAAAGAAAGGAAAAAAACGCATGAAGCAGATCGGTAATGTGGAAGTACCACAGAAAGCCTTTTTGGCAGTGCTTAAACTGGATTAAGTTTTCTATCTTTCTTTTGCTGTACTATTTTTTCATCTCTAACTTGAAGTAAGAGGTATGACAGCACTTATTGTGACTGTGTTTGTGATTTGCTATATAGCGATAGCAATGGAACACAGTCTGAACGTCAACAAGACAGCCCCGGCGCTGATTGCAGGGGTGGTTACCTGGGCCATTTATTCGCATTTTACTCCCGACAAGGCCCTGCTCAATTTCGAACTTATTGAGCACATGGGAGACATTTCCAGTATTCTTTTCTTCTTATTCGGAGCCATGACCATCGTGGAACTGATTGATGCCCACGATGGTTTCGAAATCGTGACTGACAAAATCCGTCAAACGCAGAAAAAGCGACTGATCTGGATTATCAGTTTATTTACCTTCTTTTTATCAGCTATCCTCGATAACCTTACCACTACGATTATTATGGTATCGTTGTTACGTAAGCTTATAGCTGATAAAAAAGACCGACTGCTGTTTATCGGGATGGTAGTGATTGCGGCCAATGCCGGCGGGGTGTGGACTCCCATTGGTGACGTCACAACCACCATGCTCTGGATTGGTGGGCAAATATCTTCGGCTGATACAATTATGTATCTGTTTCTTCCTGCCATTGCAACGGTAAGTATTCCAGCCTTTATTTTATCCTTACGAATGAAAGGCACTGTAAAACGATCGCCATTATTGGAAAAGGAAAGCAAGTACACGCCTAATAAAAAACAAAAACGCAATATGTTGGTGTTGGGGGTGTTAACGCTCATATCAGTGCCCGTATTCAAGTATTTTACCCATCTGCCGCCCTTTATGGGTATCCTTCTGGGGGTAGCGGTGCTGTGGGTATATACCGATTACCTGCATCGTAAGTCGAACCCGCACGATGTGAAAAAGGTATCACTGATAGGCGCCATTCACCGTGTCGACCTTTCGAGCATTTTGTTCTTCCTGGGTATCCTGTTGGCCGTAGCTGCACTGGAAGTGTCGCAAATCCTTGTCGGTGTTTCGCATTGGCTCGAGACTGCTATTGGTAATCAGCGACTGATCACCCTGGCCATCGGTTTTCTGTCGTCGGTAGTGGATAACGTACCGTTGGTCGCTGCTACACAGGGCATGTACGATATTGCTCAATATCCTATGAACCATGAGCTTTGGCAGTTTCTGGCCTACTGTGCAGGTACCGGGGGTAGTATACTCATTATCGGATCGGCAGCAGGTGTGGCTGCTATGGGAATGGAGAAAATCGATTTCTTCTGGTATGTGAAACACATCAGCTGGTTGGCAGCTCTGGGGTATCTGGCAGGTGCAGGTATTTATGTGCTCGAACGCATGCTTTTTTAGCCTCTAGACAACCAAATTGGTAACAACTCGTAGTCCGGCGGCATTTCTGTCGGATTAGGAGTTGCTATGTCTGTACCGGGTCAGGCAGCTCATGTAACAAAAAATGACTATCTTTGCAGCCTAAATCAGGAAACAATGGAGTTAAAATACCGCAACAAAAATTTTTATAAAGTTTACGGATTCATTGAAGACTTTAAAACAGCCATCAACCCCGGCACCTTATTGATGATTGTGGCGTTGATAACGATGATAGTGGCCAACTCACCCTTGAGCAGTTGGTATGAATCCATTTGGCAACTCGACTTTTTTCTGGGTGTAGGCGATTTTAATTTGCTGAGTCATCACGGTCATGCTCTGAATTTGCTTCACGTGATCAACGACGGAATCATGACGATTTTCTTCTTCTCAGTAGGATTGGAAATCAAACGCGAGATACTGGTTGGTGAGCTTTCCTCCTTTCGGCAGGCTATATTACCCATCATTGCGGCCTTCGGCGGTATGATTGTTCCCGTGATTGTTTTCTTTAGCTCTGGTTCAGCTCAAAACTTTAGTCCGGAGGAAATGAAAGGGATGGCAATTCCGATGGCCACCGACATTGCCTTTTCGATTGGTATCCTCAGCCTCCTGGGTAAACGCGTTCCGCTGAGTCTGAAGATATTTTTGCTGGCTCTGGCTATCGTTGACGACATTGGCGGTATTGTAGTCATAGCACTTTTCTACAGTAGTTTCTCTCTGGCGTCATTCCTGGAGCTGGGTGGTGCAATGGTGTTTTTCGCCATCCTTCTTGCCGGAAATCGCCTTCGTATCAACAATCAATTGTTTTATTTTTTTAATGGTCTCGCCATTTGGTTCCTGTTTTTGCAGGCAGGTATTCACCCAACAATTTCAGGGGTTCTTGTAGCTTTCACTGTTCCGGCACGCCCGCAGCTGAATCTTCGAAGCTTTACTTCAGGCCTTAAACACGATATCGAAGTGTTGGAAACCACAATTCGTGACAAAAAGGCCGACGACATCGTACTCTCCAATAATCAGGTGCATTACCTTGGACGGATAGAGGCAGCTGCCGACCATGCGATCAGTCCATTGCAAAATATGGAAGACAATCTTCACGATGTGGTTAATTATATCATCATGCCCCTGTTTGCCTTTGCCAATGCAGGTGTGGTTTTCAGCTCCGGCGGCTTTCACCTGTTCGAAGGAGTGTCCTTATCCATCTTTATGGGACTCGTAATTGGAAAGATGATAGGGATTTTCCTGTTTACATGGCTGGCAATTAAAGCCCGCCTTGCCCATATGCCATCAGGAATGAACTGGAAAAGTCTGGGAGGTCTGTCGATGCTTGGTGGTGTAGGATTTACAGTAGCTCTGTTCCTTGCCGGACTTTCATACCCTGCCGGAAGCGCACTGCTCAACGATGCGAAAATGGGTATTATTGCCGGATCGGTTGTCGCCGGATTAGGTGGATACCTGTGGTTAAAATATAGCTTAAAAAAACCGGTCGTGTGAACCGGTTTTTTTTAAGTAAACATAGTATTTGTCAGAGTTCCAGATCTACATTGTGCAGCTCCACCCACGGTAATCCGTGTTTGTTGAGCATTTCCATAAACGGATCCGGATTAAATTCTTCGACATTGTAAACGCCCGGCTTGCGCCATTCGCCTTTGAAGAACATCATGGCACCTATCATTGCCGGAACGCCGGTAGTATAACTTACTCCCTGTGCGCCGGTTTCCTGATAAGCCGCTTGGTGACTGCAATTGTTGTATACGTAATAGGTTTTTTCCTTACCAACCTTGATACCCTTTATCCGGCATCCGATAGAGGTCCAACCGGTGTAGTTCTCGCCCAGATCGCCCGGATCGGGCAGCACAGCTTTCAGGAACTGGATGGGCACGATTTTTACGCCATTGTATTCCACCTCGTCGATGCGGGCCATACCAATATTTTGAATAACACGCAGGTGCGTCAGGTATTCCTGTCCGAAAGTCATCCAGAAACGGGCACGCTTCAGCGTTGGGAAATTCTTTACCAGCGACTCCAGCTCTTCGTGGTAAATCACATACGATTCCTTCGGGCCTATTTCAGGATAGTTGAGCGGCTTATGGATTTCGTGCGGGGCCGTTTCCACCCATTTGCCATCTTCCCAGTATTTACCCTTTTGAGTTACCTCACGGATATTAATTTCAGGGTTGAAGTTGGTGGCGAAGGCCTTGCCGTGATCACCGGCATTACAATCCACGATATCTAAATAGTGCATTTCATCAAAATGATGTTTGGCGGCATAAGCGGTAAACACGCTGGTCACACCCGGGTCGAAGCCGCAGCCGAGAATGGCAGTAAGACCGGCCTTTTCGAACTTTTCCTTGTAAGCCCACTGCCAGCTGTATTCAAATTTTGCCTCGTCCTTAGGCTCGTAATTCGCTGTGTCGAGGTAGTTTACACCCGCTTTCAGACAAGCATCCATGATGGTGAGGTCCTGATAGGGCAGGGCTACGTTGATAACCAGTTCGGGACGAAACTCGTAAAACAAGGCAACCAGTTCGGCCACGCTATCGGCATCCACACGTGCCGTTTGAATCGTTACCCCTGTGCGTTTTTTTACATCCGCCGCAATAACATCGCATTTCGATTTTGTACGGCTGGCCAGCATTATCTCAGTAAACACCTCCGGATTCTGTGCCACCTTATTGGCCACCACGGTTCCGACGCCCCCGGCGCCGATAATTATAACTTTTCCCATATTCATTAAATGTTTGGGTGCAAAAATACGAAAAATAATGATTAATAGTTGTGGTTTTTCATTTCAATTTAAAATCAGTATTTTTGCCTGCCATAAACTAAAGTTATACTTTACAGAGCAAGCTCCTTAAAAGTATATCATCTCTCAATCGCACTCATTAATCATTAAAAATTAATCTTTATGCTTCGTTTTCCTGCCGAATGGGAACCTCAGCGGTTCATACAGCTCACCTGGCCTCATGCGGGTACCGACTGGGCGCCGATGATCGACGAAGTAAATCAATGCTTTGTGAATTTGGCGCTTGCGATTTTACGTTTTGAACCCCTGTTGGTTGTGTGTGCCGATGCTGATGAGGTGAGGCAATTGCTGCGTGAAGGGGCGGGGGATGCACTCAGCAACCGGATTCATTTTGCGGAACTGCCTACCAACGATACATGGGCCCGCGATCATGGTGGTATTACTGTGTTTGCCGATAACCAACGAATGATTTACGATTATGCTTTCAATGGATGGGGACAGAAGTTTGAAGCTTCGCTGGATAATGAGCTGACCCGCAAACTGGTCGAAACCGGGGCGCTGGGACAATGGAATGAAAACCGCTTTGAGGTAGAACATCCCGCTGGCCAGGCTCATTCATCGAATGACAACACCTCCATCGTTTACCGCGACTGCCTCGATTTTGTGCTCGAAGGAGGAAGTCTGGAGTCGGATGGCAACGGCACCCTGCTCACTACCAGCGAATGTCTGCTTTCGAAGTTCCGTAATCCGTCCTATACCAAAGAAATGATTGAACATCGTCTGAAAGAAGAGCTGGGGCTGAGTCGCATTCTTTGGCTCAACCACGGTTACCTCGAGGGCGACGATACCGATAGCCATATCGATACCCTGGCGCGCTTCTGCGACCGGGATACCATTGCCTATGTGCGCTGCGACGACCCTGTGGATGCTCATTTTGAAGCGTTGCGGCTGATGGAGGAGGAGCTGAAAAGCTTCAAAACTTTTTCGGGACAGCCTTATCGACTCATTCCGCTTCCCATGGCCGATGCCGCCTATGATGCGGAGGGAAACCGTCTTCCTGCCACCTATGCCAATTTCCTGATTGTAAACGGAGCTGTGCTGATGCCCACCTATGGAAATCCTTTCAAGGATGAAATGGCGATCAACCAATTGAAACTGGCTTTCCCCGATCGCGAAATCGTAGGTGTGGATTGCAGAACATTAATCGAACAACATGGATCGCTGCATTGCGTTACCATGCAATATTAAAAAAGTAAAGTATGAAAGTAGCTTTAATTCAACAAACCAATACCGCCAACCGCAACGAAAACATCGCGAAGCTCACCCGCAATATTTCCGAAGTGGCGGCGCAGGGGGCTCAACTGATCGTGCTGCAGGAGCTGCACAATGGCTTGTATTTTTGCCAAACCGAAGATACTACAGTTTTCGATCAGGCGGAAACGATTCCCGGGCCTTCGACCGACTACTTCAGTCAACTGGCGGCGCAACGCAGTGTGGTAATCGTTTTGTCGCTGTTCGAGCGCCGTGCTGCAGGACTCTACCACAATACTGCCGTGGTGCTCGAAAAGGACGGAAGCATTGCTGGTAAATACCGCAAAATGCATATCCCCGACGATCCGGCCTATTACGAGAAGTTTTACTTTACACCCGGCGACCTTGGTTTTGAACCCATCGAGACCTCGGTGGGCCGTTTGGGTGTGCTGGTGTGCTGGGATCAATGGTATCCCGAAGCTGCCCGACTGATGGCCATGGCCGGTGCCGATGTGCTGATTTATCCTACTGCCATCGGCTGGGAAAGCACCGATACGCAAGCTGAAAAAAGCCGTCAGCAGGATGCCTGGGTGACGGTGCAACGTGGTCATGCCGTGGCCAATGGTGTGCCGGTGATTGCCTGTAACCGTACCGGCCACGAACCCGATCCTTCGGGAGCAACTAATGGTATTCAGTTTTGGGGCCACAGCTTTGTGGCCGGACCGCAGGGGGAGTTGTTGGCGCTGGCTCCCGATCAGGAGGAAGCCAATCTGGTGGTCGATATCGACCTGGCCCGCGCCGAACAGGTGCGCCGCTGGTGGCCTTTCTTTCGCGATCGAAGGATTGATGCGTTTGGAGAGCTTACAAAACGATGGAAAGACAATGATTAGTGTTTAATGATTAATGGGTGGGGTTAAGAGGGGATTTACATTTAATAACCATACAAAAAATAAATAGGATGCAAAGGAGAGTTGGGATAATGAGTGTGTTGGGGTTGGTGCTAATGGCGCAATCGCTGTTGGCCGTGCAACCCGTTATTGCACCGTCGGTGCTGGTGCGTAAAACACAGGCTTTGTACCTCGAAAACGGGGTGGGAGTCGATTTCAGCCACAGCGCCCTGTTGAATGGACGGCTGCACTTCAATGCCGGATACCTTTCGAGCCGACTGGGTAGTGCCATCGGTTCCAATGCACTGAAACAGGATTATATCCTGCTGGGGGCAGACTGGCGCACACCGCTTTGGCAAAAGCTGGATTGGGTTGTGGGTGTTGGTACCGGTGTGTTTATGGTCGATTATGAAGATGAGGTGTTCGCGGCACTTCCCGCGGTGTCGGCCCTGATGGCTGTCGAAACGGGCTTTGCTTATCAGGCAGGACCAGTGGGGCTGAAGCTGGTGCTGGGCTACAACCTGATTTCAGGTAACGGTGCCGATGTTCCCGGAAGCCTTTTCCCGGTGTATTATCAGTTGAACGTAGCGTTGCCACTCTTCATCGGTAAATAACTCTGCAGGAGGTTGAACCGCAACAGTACTGTATCTTAATCAAAAAAACAACACATCATGATACGAATAACTTTTCTTCTACTAATGGCTTTTGCCCTCGTTGCCTGCAATCCGCAGCCGGATATCGACGATGCCACTATGCTCGATGGAACACAAATTAACGATCTTTCGCTATACAAGCCCGAAAAATACCTGGTGTCGGCAGCTATCCCCAATCCTACCGAACAACAGAAAAATACGCCCGTGCTGATTGCGGCTCATGGCTATTCGGCCACCACCTTCGAATGGGACGAGCTGCGCGAATATGCCGACAGCAAGGGCACTTTCCTTGTGTCGCAGGTGTTGCTTGGCGGTCATGGCCGCGACTTTGCCGATTTTAAAGCGGCGAGCTGGCGCGACTGGCAATCGTCGATACGCGACGAATACAAGCGCCTGCGTACAGCCGGATTTAAACACATCTCGCTGGCCGGCTCTTCCACAGGTGCCCCGCTGATTGTCGAACTCTTCACGCAGGATTTTTTCAAAACTCATGGTGCTCCCGACGAAGTGTTTCTTATCGATCCCATAGTGGTTTCAGGAAATAAAACCCTTGTGCTGGTGGGTCTTCTCGGTCCCGTGCTTGGCTATACAACCACCGATCTCGACGAAGGCGAAAAAGGTAAATGGTATGTTTACCGTCCTCAGGAAAGTCTGAAACAACTCATGGAGCTCATCGATCTTACCCGTCGGAACCTCGAAAAAGGAATTACTCTGACTCCCGGCACGAATCTTACCATCTTTAAATCGGAGATAGATCGCACCGCCGACCCGGTAAGCGCCGTACTTCTCCACAAAGGCTTTCACAAAGCCCATGGTCAGCAGGTAGATGTACAGATGATATCCTCAGAGTTGCACGTGTTTACCCGCCTGCGTGGCCGTAATACCGTAACCGACAAGGATAGAACGAATCAGCAAAATGCATTTATAAAAATGGAAGAATCCGTCATAAATGATTAATTTTTTGCTATCTTTGCACCTTATTTTTACTTTTTACTATAATCAATGGATACGATACAGATTCACGATAAAAAATTCCGGTTGTCGGTAACAGAGGTGGAGATACAGGCGGCAGTGCGACGGGTCGGAGATGAGATAAATCGCGATGCATCGGAGCTCAATCCGTTGTTTATCTGCGTGTTGAATGGTGCATTTATGTTTGCCGGCGATTTGATGAAAATCGTTAACTTCCCTTGCGAAATAACCTTCGTGAAACTATCATCGTACGAAGGTCTTATCACAACCGGATCGGTGAAAGAGGTGATTGGCCTGAGCGAAAGTGTGGTGGGTCGCAACGTAATTGTGGTGGAGGATATCGTGGATACCGGCATTACGATGGAACGTATCCTGCGGTCGCTCGAAGCCAAAGGTGCAAAGAGCATCCGGGTGGCTACCTTCCTGCAGAAGCCTGAGGCCCTGCAGCGCGACATAAAAGTTGATTATGTGGCCATGAAAATCCCCAACGATTTTATCGTTGGGTACGGGCTCGATTACGATGGGTATGGACGCAATCTGAAAGAAATTTATACGGTTGTCGGCGATTAACTCGACCGGCAATTTTTTATTTAGTTACATAGAAAAAGCATGGTAAACGTTATTATTTCCGGTGCACCCGGAAGTGGAAAAGGTACACAAAGCGAACTGTTGGTGAGTCGCTTTCAGTTAATCCATTTTTCGACCGGCGACTTGTTGCGGCACGAAATTGCAGCACAAACACCCCTGGGTATCGAAGCTGATTCGTTTATCTCGAAGGGTAATCTCGTTCCCGACTCGATGATTATCGATATTATTACAAGTGCCATCAACCGTACCTGCCCGAAAAACTGCGCCGGCATTCTTTTCGATGGATTTCCACGCACCCGCGAACAGGCTGTAGCGCTGGAAGTGATGATGAACGGTCGGGGCACTCCTGTAAGCCTGTGCATCGACCTGCAGGTGCCCGAACGGGAACTGATTGAACGCCTGCTCACCCGCGGTCAGACCTCGGGACGCAGCGACGATAACCTGGAAACGATACGCAAACGACTGGAGGTGTTTGAACAAAAAACAAAACCGGTGAATGAGTATTACCAGGAACTTGGCAAGTACGTTGCCATTGATGGAACAGGAACTATAGAAGAAATTTTCAGCCGTATTGAGGCGGTATTGAAAGGAAAATGAGATGTCGAATTTTGTTGATTACGTAAAAATATACTGTCGGTCGGGAAAAGGGGGCGCTGGCTCCATGCACTTTCACCGCGAAAAATTCATTGCCAAGGGTGGTCCCGATGGCGGTGATGGCGGTCGGGGTGGTCATATCATCCTTCGGGGAAATAAAAACTACTGGACGCTCATTCACCTGAAATATGCACGCCACGTGTATGCCGGCGATGGTGAACAGGGCAGTGCCAGCCGTAGTTTCGGCAAGGATGGCGACGACCGCGTAATCGACGTACCCTGTGGTACTGTGGCTTACGATGGCGAAACAGGCGCTTTTTTGTGCGACATCACCGATGATGGCCAGGAGGTGGTATTGCTGAAGGGAGGACGCGGCGGTCAGGGCAACTGGCATTTTCGCACAGCCACCAATCAAACGCCCCGCTATGCCCAACCGGGCGAACCAAGGGTGGAACGTACCGTTATCCTGCAACTCAAAGTGCTGGCCGATGTTGGTCTCGTGGGCTTCCCCAATGCCGGAAAATCGACACTGCTGTCGGTAGTCTCTGCCGCTAAACCCGAAATTGCCGATTATCCCTTCACCACCCTGGTGCCCAACCTGGGCATCGTGGCCCACCGCAACAATACTTCCTTCGTGATGGCCGATATCCCGGGTATAATCGAAGGTGCTTCGGAAGGAAAAGGTCTGGGACTGCGCTTTTTGCGCCATATCGAGCGCAACTCGGTGCTCTTGTTTATGATTCCGGCCGATAGCGATGATATCCGCCGCGAATACGACATCCTGCTGAATGAGCTACGCACTTACAACCCTGAGTTGATGGACAAACAGAAAGTGCTGGCTATAACCAAATGCGACATGCTCGACGAACTGATGATGCAGCAGATGCGCGCCGAATTGCCTGAAGACATTGAAACGGTGATGATTTCGTCGGTCACAGGCCTCGGCATTCAGGAACTGAAGGATATGCTGTGGACCGAACTCAACAAAGAAGTGGTTCACCTGCAGGAAGTGGTTCATCGCCCGATGTTTATCGAACCTGTGCTCAGCGATGACGATGATCTTGATGACGAGAATGATGAATTTGCCGATTTCGACGATTTTCTGGAAGAAGACAACGACGAAGACCTTAGTAAATTTAAGGGAATAGGCTGGGACGAACTTTAATCATTCAATAATGATTGATCAGTCCACCATAGAACGCATTATGGACGCCGCCCGCATACAGGAGGTGGTTTCCGATTATGTGACACTGCGCAGGCGCGGGGCCAACCTCACGGGACTTTGCCCCTTTCACAACGAAAAGACGCCTTCGTTTTCGGTGTCGCCCGCAAAGGGTATTTTTAAATGCTTCGGCTGTGGTAAAGGGGGCAACTCGGTGCACTTCATCATGGAGCACGAGCAGGTTAGCTACTACGAAGCGCTGAAGTTCCTGGCGGCAAAGTACCATATCGAAGTGGTCGAAAAAGAGCTCGATGCCGAAGAGCTGGCCCTGCGCAACGACCGCGAAAGCATGTTCCTGGTGAATGATTTTGCCCGTCAGTATTTTATGAATACCCTGCATGGTCATATCGACGGGAAAGCCATCGGACTGTCGTACTTCCGTGAGCGGGGATTTCGGGAGGATATTATCCGGAAATTTGAACTCGGCTTCAGCCTCGAGCAACGCGATGGCTTTTCGCAGGCCGCTCTTCAAAAGGGATTTAAGAAAGAATACATGGTGAAAACCGGTCTGAGCATGGAGAACGATTTTGGCCAGCTCACCGACCGTTTCCGGGGCAGGGTGATGTTTCCCGTGCATTCGCTTTCGGGCAAGGTAGTGGCCTTTGGGGGTCGCATCCTGAAAAAGGACGATAAGATGGCCAAGTACGTCAACTCGCCCGAGTCCGAAATCTATCATAAAAGCAACGAGCTATACGGGATTTTCTTTGCCAGGAAAGCCATTGTGCAGCAGGACCGCTGCTTCCTGGTGGAAGGCTATACCGATGTCATTTCGATGTTTCAAAATGGCATTGAAAATGTGGTGGCTTCGTCGGGTACTGCCCTTACGCCCCAACAAATCAGGCTTATCCATCGCTTCACCGACAATGTAACCGTAATTTACGATGGCGACCCGGCGGGCATCAAGGCTTCGCTGCGCGGTATCGACCTCCTGCTCGAGGAAGGGATGAATATCCGCGTGTTGCTGCTTCCCGATGGCGACGATCCCGACTCCTTTGCCCGCAAAACTACCGCTGCCGGATTTATTGAGTTTGTGGAACAGCATTCGGTCGACTTCATCCGCTTTAAAACCAATTTGCTGATGGAAGACGCCGGCAACGATCCGGTAAAACGTGCAGCGCTTATCGGCGATATTGTGCGCAGTATAGCGCTGATTCCAAATCAGATGATTCGCACCGAATATGTTAAGCAATGCAGTACGCTTCTTCAGGTAGAGGAAGCCCTTCTGTATTTTGAAATCAACAAGCTTAAAACGAACGGGACCCAGGCTCCGACAGGCACGCCGGAAAAAAGCTACACCGATCCGACAAAATTTGAAGCCGAAGAACGAAATTTATTACAAATGCTGATACGCTACGGGCGGGGCGATATGCAGGACCCAATAGTGAAAAAACAACATCCCGAACCCCTGATGGTGGCCGATTATATTCTCGATGAAATCAACCGCGATGGCCTCGAAATGAACAATCCGCTGCACCGCCAAATCTTAAAAGAATACGAAATGCACTGGCAGGATGAACAATTTAATGCCGAAAAGTATTTTTTATATCATAGAGATGAAAATATTGCGCGACTGGGTGTTGAACTCATGACCGAAAAATACACCCTGAGCAAGATTCACTCGAAAATGAAAAAGGTGGATACCGATGCAGAGCGGCTGCATGATATGGTGCCAAGGCTGGTGTACGAATACAAAAACGCATTGATACTGGATTATATCCGGGAAGCACTGATGCGTCTCAAACAGGCCAGCGAGGCGCACGATGATGTGCTGGCATCGCAACTCATGCAGGAACTCAAACAGCTCGACGAGTTGAAACGTCAACTGGCCCTGAGCCTGGGTGCCCGCATCATCACCCGTTTCTGAGTAGTAACCCGGGAATGCATGACAAACACAATCGGAATTGCATTAGGCTTCCGACGCATCAAAACAATCCGAATGGAGGAAAAAAGAAATGATATTATTTGATCAACTAATTTTCGGACCTGTGAAAAGTCGCAGGTTGGGTATCTCATTAGGTGTGAACCTATTGCCGGTGGATGCAAAAATTTGCTCCTTCGACTGCATTTATTGTGAGTGTGGTTTCAATACCACGATGAAAGAACAACCCCTTCCCCACAGGAGGTTAGTGCAGAAAACCCTGGAGGCTAAACTGAAGGAAATGGCTGAAGCCGACC
>JAVFAG010000025.1:5556-7688 GCA_034002585.1 Paludibacter sp. | reverse complement strand
TGCTCCTTCGACTGCATTTATTGTGAGTGTGGTTTCAATACCACGATGAAAGAACAACCCCTTCCCCACAGGAGGTTAGTGCAGAAAACCCTGGAGGCTAAACTGAAGGAAATGGCTGAAGCCGACCAACTTCCCGATGTCATTACCTTTGCCGGGAACGGGGAGCCAACCCTGCATCCTCAGTTCGAACCCATTATTGCCGATACCATTGTACTGCGCAACCGCTATTGTCCCAATGCCAAAGTGAGTGTGCTGTCCAATGCAACCCGTATCCACAAACCCCATATCAACCGGGCACTTCGCCGGGTCGACAACAATATACTGAAGCTCGACTCGGTTATTGAAGATACTGTGCGACTTCTTAATCGTCCCTCGGGCCGGTTGTTCAGTGTGCCCTGGCTCATTAATCAACTCAAACGTTTCAGCGGCGATTTTATCATTCAAACAATGTTTGTAAGAGGAGTGTATAAAGGTGAGGTAATTGATAATACCACTGAGAAGGAAGTAAATGCCTGGCTGGAAGTGCTCAGGGATATTGAGCCCCGACAGGTGATGATTTACACAATTGACAGGGAAACGCCGGTGAAGGAACTCGAAAAGATAAGCCTCGAAGAATTGAATGCCATTGCCGACAAGGTCAGGGAGCTTGGTTTTGAAGTAAGTGTGAGTGGTTAAAACGAACTAGTTAAGTATGGCAAAAATTATCCTCGAAAACATGGAGTTCTATGCCAATCATGGCGTATTACAACATGAAGCCGAATTAGGCAACACCTTTGTTGTCAGTTTGGTGATGGAAGTTGATACAACAAAGGCAGGTGCATCGGATCTTATCGACGACACGGTAAACTATCAGCTCATTTACAATTCCATTCGTAAGCAGATGGAAATACCCTCGCGACTGTTGGAACACATCGGCCAGCGTATTGTCGATAAGCTGATGAATAAATTTCCCCGCATTCAACAACTTTCGCTCCGGCTCAGTAAACTCAATCCTCCTCTTGGTGGCAAAGTAGAACGGGTAACCATCGAACTGGAACAAAAACGAAAAAGCACTACTTAATTGTTGCAGCTAAGCAAGGTTTTTAGTAAATTTGCAGCTGAAATCTGCGAAATAATAACAAATCGTTGTTTTTTCGTCCCTAAATCCAGCGCAAACAATAAAACTAAGCTAGCAGATGAACAAAATTGTAAGTAAAGAGTACTTTTCCGAAAACGTCATCAAATTTGAAGTGGAGGCTCCGCTCATCGCGCGTTCGCGCAAGGCGGGGCATTTCGTTATGGTGAAGGTGGGAGCCAAGGGCGAGCGTATTCCGCTCACCATTGCCGACGCCGATACCTCGAAGGGTACTATCACATTGGTGGTGCAACGCATGGGAGTTTCTTCTTCCAAACTGGCACAACTCAACGAAGGCGACGAGATTACCGACCTGGTAGGTCCGCTCGGACAAGCCACGCACATCGAAAATTTTGGGACTGTGGTCTGCGCCTGTGGGGGTGTGGGTACCGCTCCTATGCTTCCTATCGTGGCAGCCCTTAAGGCAGCCGGCAACCGTGTGATTACCGTACTGGCTGCCCGTACGCAAAACCTTATCATCCTCGAGGAACAGATGAAACAACTTTCGGATGAGGTTGTAGTGATGACCGACGATGGATCGTATGGAAATAAAGGCCTCATCACCAAAGGGGTGGAAGATATAGTTAACCGCGAAAAAGTGGATATGTGCGTCACAATTGGTCCGGCCGTAATGATGAAATTCGTGAGCGAACTCACCAAAAAGTACGATGTGCCTACCGTTGCCTCGCTCAATACCATTATGGTGGATGGCACGGGTATGTGCGGTGCCTGCCGCGTGAGTGTGGGCGGCAAAACTAAATTCGTGTGTGTCGATGGTCCGGAGTTCGATGCCCATCAGGTAGATTTCGACGAGATGCTGATGCGCCTGGGCGGCTACCGCGATATCGAACGGGAAGAGATGGAACGTTTCACGTGTAAAACCGATTCAAACCACTGACATGCGTAATATTAAGGAAGAAAGAAATGAAGCCTGGCGTGCCGATCTGCGCGCGCAAATCAAAGTAAAGGAACGTATGATGGCTCCGCGTATCCACATGCCCGAACAGGATGCCCTGGA
>JAVFAG010000025.1:0-5456 GCA_034002585.1 Paludibacter sp. | reverse complement strand
ATCGACGATTTAAAAGAAGATGGTTATAAGGGTATTTTTGTGGGTAGTGGTGCCGGCTTACCCCGTTTCATGAGTATCAGGGGCGAAAACCTGGTAGGTGTGATGTCGTCGAACGAATACCTCACCCGTGTGAACCTGATGGATGCTGCCAGCGCGGACTCTGATACACCGGTATTCCTGGGTAGGAGAGTAGCTGTGATTGGTGGTGGCAATACCGCCATGGACTCGGTGCGCACCGCCATTCGGTTGGGTGCCGAACGAGCCATGATTGTCTATCGCCGTTCGGAAGATGAAATGCCCGCCCGTAAGGAAGAAATAAAACATGCCAAGGAAGAAGGCATTGAATTTATGAACCTGCGCAGCCCGATCGAATTTATCGGCAATGCCCAGGGACGCGTCACCCACATGGTGTTGCAGGTGATGGAGCTCGGCGAACCCGATGCATCGGGACGTCGTTCGCCCGTTGAAGTGCCCGGTCAGACCGAAACCATCGAAGTGGATGAAGTAATCGTAAGCGTGGGCGTATCACCCAACCCGCTTATCCCATCCACTGTTGGCGGACTCACCATCAGCAAGTGGGGTACGATAGAAGTGAACCAGGACACCATGCAAAGCGACATCCCCATGCTTTTTGCCGGTGGCGACATTGTTCGCGGTGGTGCTACCGTTATTCTGGCCATGGGCGATGGACGAAAAGCAGCTGAGAATATGGACAAATGGATTAAGAATAAATGATGAATAGTCAATTAATGGGAGAGGCTAATAGTAGGTTCAAACATCCTGCTGTTAGCCTTTTTTGTAGATGTAATTGACCGGTGTTCAGGAACTTCGCAATGGTTTATCCCTGATAAGCTTAATTATACATCCTTAACTTAGGGAGTTAAGTCTGACCTCACTTACACCGATCGTGTAAGGTACGACAAACATACTTTTATAGTGTGATCCGCACATTTCAATTATCAACGAAATACATTTGGTACCATTGACTTTATTAACTGAAAATTTACAAAAATATGTGTTGATTTATGACGTTTTTCTCAAAACTTTTTGTATTTTTGTCCAAAATGAGTGTGCAGTAATTCGTGCCTTATATTAGATTGACTACCATTCAGTTTTAATAATAGATTCTTTACTGTTTTTCTGATAACAAATTTCTGAAATCTGTTCAACAGAGATGAATATATCTGCATTTTTAAAATTTGAAAAATTATTGATCAACAAAGTGACGCATTATCTGTATTATTTGAGAAATAGTAAATTCTTTCCTTCCATAATCATTGCGATTACAGCAAACATGCAGTTTTCATGTCAAACTACGATGGGGAATAATTTTTCGTTACAAGCACCATTTACTATCGAAAGATTTTTATTGTTTTCTGCAATAGGTATAATATTTCTGTTAATTTTACAGAACAAAAGTCTTAAAAGAGAAAACAAAAAATTGATTAATGGATTATGTGAAGATCCCGACACGCCCGACACTTCAATTGAGGAAGATATATGTCTGATTCAGAAGGAAAAAGCCGGAAAACGCAATCAACAGTTACACCACACTATTCAGTCTCTTGTTCAAAAAGATAAAATACATCTAAGGAGTGGATTAACTCAATCGGCCCTGGCCGATTTGATGAAAACCAATGTACATTATCTATCCGGTTTATTTGCCAATTATTACAATACAAACTACAACGATTTTATTAACGAACTTCGTGTTAAAGAAGCTTGTAAAATAATCCAGGAAGACAGGGAAAATAAACTATCGATCGAACAGGTTGCTGAACAGGTAGGAATCTCATCCCGCAGTACTTTCTACAATGCATTTAAAAAATTTACAGGAGTAACACCATCTTATTATCAAAAGAATAAGCCAGGAAAAGAAGTGTATGATTATGGGATAGGGTAAAAAGGATGGAAATTCATGCACGTTTTACTGACAGAGTCGTTTATTAGTAAGAAATAAAAGATTGAAAAAATCGGTATAAATATCTGATTGTTTATGGTTATGAAGTTTTGATAGAATTAGCACCCAGCTAATTTTAATGAAATTTATATATATGTTTGAAAATGAGATAATTGTTGGTTGTAAATGTAACCGACCAACCTTTGGCATGGAAATAATCAAAGGCATAGTTCAAATGTCTTAAATCAGGAATCATTTAAATAGTTTGGACGATTAATAGTCAGTAATTAGGACCCAGAATACCAAATATATGAACTCAAAACGAATCGAGATATTTCCTTCTGAAATTTCAGGTGAGATTTACCTAAGTGGTGCTAAAAATTCCGCTTTAAAGTTACAAACTGCAACGCTTCTCACAGACCGAAAGATAACCATTACTAACTATCCTTCGGCAATGCTGGATATTATTATTCAGGAAGAAATGCTTTGCTGTCTGGGTAAATCGATAGTAAAAGATCATAACAGGATTGAGATAAGCGGACCCATCACTACGAATCAATTGATTTGGGAAAAGCGTTCAATAAGGAATTCATTGTTGATACTAGGTTCATTATTAACCAGAACCGGAGCGGCAAAGGTTCCAATACCAGGTGGTTGTCAACTTGGAGACAGGAAATTTGAAATTCATTTTGAACTGATTAAAGCATTTGGAGGAATAGTTTGGCAGGAAGAAAATTATTTAATCGCAAAAACAATACAGGGAGCAAGGCTAAAAGCCTGCGAATTCACACTTCCCATTAGGTCTACAGGAGCTACGGAAAACGCAATACTTATGGCAGTAATGGCAGTGGGTAAAACAAGAATATGGAATCCTCATATTCGCCCTGAGATTATCGACTTGGTAAGGTTCCTTAATAAACTTGGAGCGAAAATAATTATCAGAGGGCAAGAATCAATAATTGTCGAGGGAGTTGAAGAACTGATTAATGAAATTGAATATGAAGTACTGGCAGATAATATGCAAGCAATTACATACTTAATTTCAGGAGGACTTGCTGCTAATGAATTACTTATTAAGAATTTTCCATATAAAGATTTGGAGGTGCCACTAATATTTCTAAAAGAGGCAGGGCTTAAATATTACAGACACAAAAACGAAATAATTGTAAAAAAGTGTGAGTCTTATCCTGTTGATATATCCACCGGTCCATATCCGGGTATTAATTCAGATATGCAACCTTTATTTGCGGCCTGGGGTTGTTTGTCAAGGGGAACCTCCATAATTACCGACTTGCGATTTGTTGGTAGGTATGGATATGCCGAAGAAATGAGAAAACTGGGCGTTAATTCATCTATACAAAATAATCGACTTATTATTAATGGTTCTGAAAGATTGCTGGGTGCTGAAGTTAATGCAATTGATTTAAGAGCAGGTGCAGCATTGATGACACTGAGTTTGATTGCTGAAAACTCAACTATTATAAATGACTTCTGGATGATAGAAAGGGGCTATAATGACGTTTTGAATGTTTTAGCATCCATCAATGTAAGATATAATATTTTGGAAAAGACTGATTCAGATCAAAACATATGATTTAGTATTTAAATAGCGATAATTTAAGGATTAATTAAAAAACGATCAATCTCAAACATTAATGCAAGAGTTTTTATTTGTAGCCTACTCTGAGAAGAATTCCAACAATTTGAATTTTGGGAAACCTAATCTTTTCATGAAAAATAAAGGCTATTCTATTTGTGATATTAGCTCTGATTCCACAATGTTGAAGTACTCACGTAAGATACAATATTCAAAGACCAGAAATGAATTATTGAATGATGATATACCTAATCTTCTTATAAAAGGAAACACGACAGGAATTTTTCCCAACAGAAATAACAAGAACCTGAATTCAGATGAAATATTGTCAATATTAAAATCAACTGATTTAGTAAACACAGATCTACAATTCGAAGGATCATTAACCTATTTGTATGAACTTGAAAACTGTGTTGTTTTCCAAAACGATATCGAAGGATTCAGAAAGATATTTTACTACATCAAGAATGGTGTTATATGCATTAGCAGTTTTATGCCACTAATTTTATTATGCCTACACGAAAAGTGGTCGTTAAATTATATTTCAGTATTACGATTTTTATCGTCACGAGAAAGTATGTGGCCTAGCACCTTGGTCTCTGAAATAAGTGTTCTGGAGCCAAAATCAAAAGCTATTGTAACAAACAATGAGATTAGGATAATAAATTATACTTATTCTGATCTGTTGGATTTACATAAGAAGCCGGTTAAATCAGTTGAAAATGAATTAAAGAGTATTTATTTAAACCATTTATCTTACGTGTTTGATAATAATAAAACATTGATGTCATTAAGTGGTGGTTTTGATAGTTCTAATTTATTGTCATTTGCAACAAGAAGTAGAAAACTTGATGTTCACGCAATTTCTATTGGCTATGATACATGCCGCGAGAAGGATGTTAATTTGTATAACGAAACAATATACGCTGAAAAAGTTGCAAACTTTTATCATGTTCCAATTTCAAAATTTATTGTGGATAGAAGGACCTTTTTTGATTCTTTTGAATCGTTATTGGAAATAATTGACCAACCTGCTGTTGACCCATCTTCGTTCAATTTAATGAGCTTGCTGACTACACAATTAAATAAAACGGCCTTAGTGTCGGCAATGGGTGGAGATGCTTTATTTTCATCAAAATTTCCTGCAAAGCTATATTTGACATTCTATAACCTTGCGTGTGCGATTCCTGAAAGTTTACTCCAATTACTGATTAAAATTACTGGCAAAAGGGGTCCCTTTAATGCATTTTCCAATATATATAACAATGGCATTGCAACTCAAAACCCATTTGTGCCAATTGACAGATTAAAAATATCACCGTTATTAAAAAATTTTTATTTAGAGTCTTCCTTTGTATTGATGGAAGAGTATCGTAAACAGCAATTAAAATATTGGGATAATATCTTTTCAAAAAGTAAAACTAAGATGGATATCCTTTACTCCATTGCAGCTTTATCAAATCCAGATGAGTATCACGCTTATACTGTTGCTGAAAGACAAGGGGTAATTATGAGCCAACCTCTTATCAAAATTGATTCTGTAATTGAGGTTATAAACGCGTCAAATTATTATCCGCAAATAAATAGTAGAAAATTTCTTTGCGAGCTGTTTGGAGTTAACAAAAAGCTACTTTACAAAGGTAAGTCTGGATTTTCAATTCCTTACGCAGACTGGTGTGAAGGAATAACAGATGAGACATTTACTTTTTGGCTAAATAATTCCGAGATTTGTAAATACATCGACATTAAGAAATTTTACTCAGCGTATCTTAGAAATAAAAGTTTACACAATTACAACATTATTGTCTGGAAATTATATATTCTGATGAGATATATGAGAAAATATTCAATTCAATAGATAATAAGCTCAACAAAGTTAGGCAACAATCATAATTCCCTCGACAAGCCCTGCAATAAAAATATATGTTTAAGATACTATTTAATCCCTCATTTCAGGTG
>JAVFAG010000024.1:0-35239 GCA_034002585.1 Paludibacter sp. | reverse complement strand
CCATTCCGAAAGCCGACCAGGCTGCCGGACGGAAAATCTTGTCGGCAGGCACATTGTGCATACATACCGGGATACGCAGGATGGAAGCCAGCGTAATGAGGTCGGCACCGATATGTCCGTAGCTGAACGCTCCGTGGTTGGCACCCCAGTTATTCATCACCGAATACACATCGCGGAAATTGCCTTCGCCGGTAAGGCGGGGAGCAAACCAGGTGGTCGGCCATGTTTTGTTGGTTCTGTCGTCCAGCGTTTTATGCACTTCGGCAGGAATATCCACCGTCCAGCCTTCTGCTAACTGTAATACCGGCCCCAGACCTTTCACCAGGTTGATGCGTGCCATGGTCACCGGCATACCGCCCTTGGTAAGGAAGTTCGACGAATAGCCACCGCCACGGAAATATTCTCCTTCAGCAGGATACCAGGTAGTTGCTTCGAGTGTTTTGGCAACTTCCTCTTCCGTAATTTCCCAGAAAGGTTTCATCACAGCTTCTCCATCGCGGGTCTGCATTCCACTGCCATCGAGCGATGCCGAACCGGAGTTGATCAGGTGAATCAAACCACCGGCTGCCTTTCCTTCAAGCTGATATCCTGTTACGCGTTTTACTGCTTCAGGACTCCAGTAGGTGCGCACATCGGCAAAAACCTGTGCGGTATTGGTCAGCAATTTGCCAAAGAGCATGGCCACACCGTTAAGCGAATCGTTTTCAGTAGCTACCACAAAGGCTTCACGAATACCGTTCCAGTCGAAGGAAGTATTCAGGATAGCTTCGGAGAAATCACCGTTAGGCATGAAGTCGGTCCACTGGCGCTGGCCCTGGAAACCCGAAGCGATGGCATTGTGTCCAAGTGCTTCTTCGCCAAAGCCCAGTTCGGCAAGGCGGGGATTGCCTATCATCAAATCGCGGATGATAATGGTCATTTTCACCACAAATTCCCATTCCTGATCGAGCACTTCACGCGATTTGGTGGTATGGGGCGGGTTGGTATTCGGACCTTCGTTTGCTTTGCAATTAGCCACTGTCCATGCCATTGCTTTTTCAAATTCCTGTGGGTCGAAGATATTCAGCTGCACGCGGCGCAAAATTTCGCTCATGTCCACGTATTCGTTACGCATGCCTAGGTAGGACTGGAAGAAATCGGCATCCACAATAGATCCCGCGATTCCCATCGAAACCGAACCAATGGATAAATAAGATTTACCTTTCAGGGTCGCCGCTGCGATGGCGCCTTTGGTGAAGCGGGTTATTTTTTCCTGCACATCTGCCGGAATGGATGTATCGCTGCTGTCCTGCACATCGCGACCGTAAATGCCAAATGCAGGCAGACCCTTTTGTGCATGACCGGCCAACGCTGCTGCCAGATAAACCGCACCCGGGCGCTCTGTTCCGTTAAAGCCCCAGATAGCTTTGGGCATGTGCGGGTCCATATCGATCGTTTCGCTGCCATAACACCAGCAGGGAGTAACGGTAATCGTAGCTCCTACACCTTCGCGGCGGAATTTCTCAGCACAGGCAGCTGCTTCGGCCACACGACCAATGGTAGAGTCGGCTATAACGCACTGCACGGGTGTTCCGTCGCTGTATTTCAAAGTTGAACTGATAAAGCTGGCTAAGTTCTGAGCCATACGCATGGTTTGTGCTTCCAGCGATTCGCGAACGCCACCCTGACGGCCGTCAATAGTTGGCCGGATTCCGATTTTCGGGTTTTCACCCTGTAATTTTCCTGTTTTCATATACTGTTGTATTAAATTATTTTCTGTGCTGAACTGTGCTGTTTTTTGTTTGCAAATTTCCTTATATTGACTGAATTATTATTTATAATGATGATCTTCTGATAAGTCGTGTGGGCAGGTACTCCTGAACCAGTTCTTTCGTTTTCACATAGCGGGCAGCCATTTCTCCCATCAACCCAAAATCGACGCTGATGGAGGTAATGCCATCCTTGATGACTTCCAGCACCGGATCGTCGTTGTAGGCAATCAGGCCAACATCGGTACCAATTGTGAGCTTTCGGGCATCCGCATCCTTTATAATCTTCACCAGGTCTTCGGGCAGGATGCAGAGGTAAGCCGTCTGAGCTTCTACACCTTTCCAGTCGGCCTGCCTTCTAATCACAGAACATTCGAGCTGTTCGTCGCGGCAAAACTGCGTGAAATATTCGATGGAGGAAGCAGGGTGACTCAGTTCTTCGGGAAATACAAACACCATTTTGCGGTATTTTTTCAGCAGGTCGCTACCTTCCTTCAGACATTGGTAAAACGCTTTGTTAAAATTCTGGCAGATAAAGGGATAGCCGTTCTTTTCAAAATTTCCGAAATCGAGCAGCAGTAATTTTTGGGGAGGAATTGCGGTGAGGCTTTCTGAGAAATGCTCGTCGGAAAAGTTCATCACCACGTACATACTGTATTTACCGATGCTTTCGCGAATCAGGGTTTCAAATAACCGCTTATTATACTGATGGAAGATTAAATCGACCTTGTAATTTTCGGGAAGGTTATCGGCTAAACGATGGTAGAGTTGCTGTTTAAACGGAGTATAATTGTCGAGCAGTAAGAGCACATGATTCACTTCGCCTGTAATAAAATACCCTTTTTGAGGAGTTGAATCAATCACACCGCGCCGTTTGAGTTCGTTGTAAGCCTTGAAAACCGTATCGCGCGAAACCTTGTATTTCGCACTGGCTTCGTTGATGGATAAAAGGTTATCGCCCACCTGCAGTTTACCCTGCATGACATCGTTGCTGATGCCATCGGCTAAGGTCTTAAACTTAGAAATTGCATGTGAGAAAGTGATAGCCATTATTGTTGATTTTTTACAAGGTGCCTCAATTTACGATTTGAGTATTTTATGTTTTGGAACTATTTACGATTTGACTCAATTTACGATTTGGCCGCTTTTGCTTCTTCTTTATTGGCCATCAATCCGTATAAACCAACCACCACGAAGCAAACCACCGGAATCCAGAACGACACGCGTATATTTTCGAACACAGTTGAAAGCAAGCCTTGTCCGGCCGTGAGCACTGCACCACCGAGGATAGCCATCACCAGGAACGATCCTCCCACTTTCGATTCATTTTCTGATAAGCCTTCGAGCGCGATACCGTAGATAGTTGGGAACATCAGCGACATAAAGAACGATATCATAACTAATCCGGATACACCAGTTAAACCACTTGCAAAGATAGCAGTAATAGCCGCAATTAATGCTCCTGTAGCTGCAATAGCCAGCAGAAGTCCGGGTCGCAGGTAGCGCATCAGGGCAGTAAATATAAAGCGCGACACCATAAACAACAACAACGAAGTGAGATAGAACGAATTACCCACATTTTCAGCAGTCGATGCAGCATCCAGTTGCCAGATTCCACTCCAGAGTGGTTGTTCAGAAATGAAGGCACTAACCTTTTCGGGAAGAATATCGTCGGTTGCAGGATCCACAAAGCCCAGCGCCACCATTACATAACGAATGGTATACGACCAAACACCAATTTGAGCACCCACATAAAAGAATTGAGTTACAACTCCCAGCGAATAATGCTTGCGTTTTACCAATGTACCGACAGTTTTTCCAAAACTCAGCGTCGATTTTTCCTTGGTAACAGGCATTTTCTTATAGAAAACCATGGCAATAAGCAGCACCAGCAGAATTACCCCCACCATCATATAGGTAAAGGTAACCGCCGAAAGTTCACGATCCTGAGCTGCGAGCAGTTGCACGTCGGTCATTTCACTTTTATTGGCACTGAGCTGCGAAAGGATAAAAACCTGACTCAGGATGATGCCACTCACCGAACCAATCGGGTTAAACGACTGTGCGAAATTGAGCCGGCGGGTAGCATTTTCGGTCCGGCCCATCGAAAGGATATAGGGATTGGCAGTCGTTTCGAGAATCGAACAACCACCTGCCAGAATGTAAATCGCAAAAAGGTAAAACCCATACGAAGCCAGCTGGCTGGCCGGATAGAACAGAAAAGTACCTGTGATGTAGAGAGCGAGTCCCACCAGGATTCCCGTTTTAAAGTCAAACTTACGGATGAGCAGTGCAGCTGGAATAGCGAAGACGGCATACGACCCATAAAATGCCATCTGGATGAAAGAAGTCTGGAAATCAGTCATTTCCATGATATTTTTGAATGCCGCTAACAGGGTATCGGTCATATTATTGGCCACTCCCCAGAAGAAAAATAGCGAAGTAACAAGTATAAAAGGAACGAGGTAATTCACACCTTCCTTTGAGACAAAAAGAGAATCCGATTTAGTGTTGTTCATACTATACTAATTGATTTTATATGGTCGTATGGAACTCGCATGCCAACTTTAACCTTAGTGTTGAAGATACATGCATGTTTTATACATCAATATTAAAGGTTAAAAATCCGTTCCATCAGCTGCCATTTTCCTGCCGATGATTGACCCGCTTCAGCCACCTGGAACTTCGTCATAAAAGTTTCCCATTCCGCTTGCCCGGGCATAGTTGCCAGTTTTTCAAAAGCTACATCCCATTCAAAATCGAGCGGTGTTTCCACGATCATAAACAGGCGATTACCGAGCAGGTAGAGCTCCATCTCGAGTATGCCCACCGCTTTAATCCCTTCCGGAATTTCCGGCCAGCGATTTTCGGGAGTATGCCAGAATTTGTACTCCTCTATCAGCTTTTTTGAATCCTTCAAATCGAGCGTCTGGCAGTAGCGCTTCACTGGCTGATTGTGGCTTTTAACGGGATATCCCTGAGGCATAAGTAGTCTGTTTAATCTGTGCTGAACTATACTGTCCTGAACTGTGCTGCAAAGTAAAGATAATAAAAGCATGCAGCCAACATTTTTTTTATGTTTTACAACATGTTTTCAATTGTTTTTCCCATTTATAGTACAACAGCTATCCGAAATTTTGGAAAATCATTCAGGTACTTTGTTGAAGTGAATCTTGATGAGGAGGTAGAACTCCAAAAATTATTTGAACAACAGCTTACACCACAAGAAATTTGTCAGCGACTATCTTTTTATTACCAAACACCTGTTGTTCCGGGTGAAACATTGGTGTTTTTTGATGAAATTCAACAATGCAGACCCGCTTTGTCGAAACTTCGTTATTTTTACGAAAAATTCCCAGAGTTACATGTAGTGGCAGCAGGCTCATTATTGGAATTTGCCATTGAAGAAATACCTTCAATAGGAGTAGGGCGCGAACGTTCAATTTTTATGTATCCTTTTAGTTTCGAAGAGTTTTTAAGAGCTTTAGGAAGTGATTTGCTTATTGATGCATACCGTAGTTCATCACCAGAAAAACCATTATTTGAAGCTATTCATATTAAATTACTGAATATACTAAAAATATTTCTGATAATCGGAGGTATGCCTGAAGTTGTTTCGGAATATGTAAAATCTCAAAATATACTCCATTGTCAGGAAATTCTAACCGATTTGGTAATTTCATTTCGGGACGACTTTTCAAAATATAAAAAGAAAGTACCTGGTCTGCGGATTGCAGAAGTGTTTGAGTCGGTTGCACAACAATCAGAAGGAAAATTTATTTATGAGAAGGTTTCAACAGGTCTCAACAATGCTCAGGTGAAGCAAGCATTGGAACTTTTAATTATGTCAGGCCTTATTTACCCGGTAACACACACAGCAGCCAATGGTATACCACTTGGAGCTGAAATAAACCCTAAATACAGGAAAATGATATTTAGCGATACCGGACTTTTCCAGCGGGTATTAGGCCTCGATACTTCACATTTAATCTTTGCAGATGATTTCAAAACAATTAATCGAGGTGCTATTGCTGAGATATTTGTTGGATTAGAAATACTAAAATCTGCTTCCTGTTATGACCCCAAACAACTTTATTGTTGGGCAAAAGAAAAAAACAAAGGAAATGCGCAAGTGGATTATGTAGTTCAGGTTGGCGAAAAAATAATTCCTATTGAAGTAAAATCGGGCTCACAAGGAGCAATGCAGAGCCTTCGGATTTTTATGAATGAGAAAAACATATCAACAGGAATTAGAACCTCACTCGAAAACTTTTGCAGTTATGATAAAATTCATGTTTATCCCCTTTATGCAATTTCAAATATTTTTACTAATAAATTAAATGTATAAAATCTCAGTATGGGGGTCAGTATGCTCCGGAATATCACATATTTTGTGCCGTTTGTGTGATTTTATACACATTTTCGACATATACTTTGTGATCAATAAAAATTACAGACTGGAATTTACACCCGAGCTACTTATTTCAAATCCTCTGTGCAGCGGAAACCAATATTAAACAAGGATGTTTCGGCAGTGTTCGGGGCTCTGAAGGTAACGGTATAGCTTTTATCCATTGCCGGGTCGAAGAAAAACGATCCTCCCCTCATCACTTTTGAATTTGGATCTACAGTGTAATATTCTTTGCTCCCGGGATACATCGCAAAGGTATCATCACACCAGTTCCATACATTTCCACCCATATCGGCAAGACCGATTTCATTCAATCCATAATAGCCAACCGGCGAAGTGAATGTAAACCCATCTTCCCCCTGAACTGCGTTGATATCTGAACCCTGCCAAACATTGGCTTTAAATGTCCCGTCGATAATCAATTGATTACCCCAACTATACAATCTATCCGACTTTCCGGCATTTCGTGCAGCATATTCCCATTCGGCTTCGGAAGGCAAGCGTTTTTTTGCCCACCAGCAATAAGCCTGCGCATCATTCCAGCTTACCTGCGTTACCGGATGAGTATCCTGTGCAGGTTCGTAGTCCGTTCCCAGGGGGTATCTCCAGTTTGCACCCCGTTTCAGCTCCCAGTTTTTGGTTTGAAAATTAAAAACTCCTGCATCTCCAAATCGCTCAGCATCTGTCTGGTAGGATGTAGCCGCTACAAATTTTGCAAATTCAGCAACGGTAACAGGATATTTATCCAGTCGAAAATCGGCCACAACAACTTCGTGCGCCGGTTGTTCGTTAGGTAAACCATTGTTGGAGCCCATGAAAAAGGTTCCACCTTTTATCTCCACCATTTCGGTTTGGGGAGCGGGATTTGATGCTGTATCAGAAACTGAGTTATCTGCTTTTTTGTTGGAGTTACAGGCAAAATATGTGAATAAGATAAAAAATAAAGCAGGGATTCTCATGGTTTTTAATAAATATTTGGGCTGCAAATATAGAACAAAAGTTGAAATTATTGGAGTTATTTGGCAGATTGCTTCAATTCAAAACTCCATTTCTTCTCCAGTTCAGGAATAAATCCGGGATTTTCAACAGGCATCTGTGCATTTACCGATGCTTTCCAATTATTCAGATCGTTAAAAAGCTCCTTCGCTTTTTCAGGATTCCTTTTAATCAGATTCTGACTTTCTGCTATATCCTTCTTCAGATTATACAGCTCAATCTGATCATCTTCATAGGTATAAATCAGTTTCCAATCCCCTTTTCTTATAGCACTGTATGGGACAGCGCCTTCGAGATGGTAATGAGGATAATGCCAGTAAATTGCTTTTCGCTGAAGAGGGATTCTTTTTTTTAGTAAGGATGTTAAGTCAGTCCCATCTACTAAAGATGAAGAACGAATACCTGTGAAGCCAAGTATTGTAGGGTAAATGTCTGTTGAAATTACCGGGGTGTCATCAACACGACCTTTATTAATTCCAGGTAACTTAACAATAAACGGCACCCTTACTCCTCCCTCATACCGATCACCTTTTCCCGAACGCAATGGAAAATTTGAAGTCACATGTTGACGGTTGTTTTCAAAATTCCCAACCAGACCTCCATTATCACTTGTAAAAATGACGAGGGTATTATCGTCTATCTTCAATTCAACCAGTTTAGCAAGGATTCGTTCGACTGCATTGTCGACATGCTCCACCATAGCTGCATAGACCGGATTTCGGTGCTTAGCACCGGGGTTAGTTGTTTTTTTGTACTTCTCCACCTTTTCTTTCTTAGCCTGCAATGGAGTATGAACATTATAAAACCACATGTTCAGGAAAACAGGTTGCCCGGCTTTTGAATGTTTTTCAAGCAAATTCAGCACCTCATCGGTAAGTCTTTCCGTCAGGTATTCCTCTTCGGGGCCATCACTTAAACGCGGATTACGATAGGGAGGAAAATAACCATTACCTCCATTTTTCTTTTGAGGAGCACCCACATCCCATCCACCAATATTTACTGAAAATCCATGATTTTCGGGCCAGTATTTCTCACCTTCGCCGAGATGCCATTTACCAACATGCAAGGTTGTATACCCATTGTCGGCAAGCGCTTCTGCGAGTGTGTACTCATCGTGTGACATGAATTGTGTCCAATCGGGTACTTTTAATTTTGCATGTGGCTTTTTATGACCAGCGATCCAATCGGTACAATGCAGTCGGGCCGGATATTTCCCAGTCATTATTGCTGCCCTTGTAGGCGAACTAACAGTACAGGCAGCATATCCATTTGTGAAACGAACTCCTTCTTTGGCCATACGATCAATGGCGGGTGTTTGATACAAATCGCTTCCATAGCAACTCAGGTCGGTCCAACCCAGATCATCAACAACTATCAACACAACATTGGGACGATTGGCTGAAGTAGCATATCCCGAAAGAGCAAGGATGACAGATGAACAATACAAAATATTCTTTCTCATGTGTATATTTACATTTTTGTGTGAATGGTCGCCTTGGCCGACGTAAGATTATCCGACTCAGCAACGACAGAAATCTCGCCGGAATTAGTGTTTGATTTTACAATCAACATACACTGTCCGCTAAACGCTTTTCGAAAATTTGCCTGAAAGGACTCAACCGAAGCTGCATTGCCATTGTCGACCGCAGCAATAATCCCTTCTCCTTTTACTTTAAAATGAACTAAATTATCGGCACGTGGGCAAAGGTTTCCATTTTCATCCAGAATCCGAACGGTAATAAAGGAAAGGTCTTGCCCGTTTGCGTTAATAACATTTCTGTCGGGTATCAATTCAATCTTTGCTGGCTGACCGGCTGTGAATATTTGTTTTGAAAGCATTGGCTTTCCGGCCTTGTATGCAACTACTTTAATCTCACCATGTTCATAAGGCACATTCCAACTCAATCGATAAGGTGAATCATAAGTGCCGGTATAACGCCCACCCATCCAATCGATAAAATTGATCGGGAGTGTGGTTTTATCGACTCCTTTTATTTTTTTTCCAAACGATTTTCCATTCACAAACAACTCTACCTCATCGCAATTTGTGTAGGCAAACACCGGGATAAGCTGACCTTCATGACCTTCCCAGTTCCAGTGGGGGAGTAAATGAACCATCGGCTCTTTTGTCCACTGACTTTGGTAAAGATAGAACCTATCCTTAGGTAATCCACACAAGTCGACAATACCAAAATAGGAACTCCTTGCAGGCCAGTGACCATTCCAGTAACCATTCGTAGAATTGTCTCTGCCACCGAAAGGTGTGGGTTCGCCGAGGTAATCGAAACCGGTCCATACAAATTCACCCAGTACTGTCGGATTGCTGTCTATTGCTTCGAATTCAATATCAGGTGGATATGCCCAGGGAGGCCCGATAATATCATAGCTGGTTATTTGCAGGGATGGGTGCAGAGTATATTTTTCGAACGGTAAATGATAGACACCCCTACTACTCACGATACTACTTGTTTCCGAACCATACACAATCCAATCAGGATACTGCTGAATTACTTCTTTGTATCGACGAGGTTTATAGTTAAATCCTACGAGATCAATTTCACCTGCCATGCCATTTTTTATTGGTTGGGGATAAAGATTAAAACCCGCAGTTGTAGGCCTTGTAGCATCTTCATCACGACAAATCTCCACCAATCGTCGTGTAATTTCCTTACCGGCTACAGGATCGTTTTGCTCAAGAATTTCATTACCTACACTCCACATCACCACCGAAGGACTATTGCGAAAAGTTCGTATCATATCGCGAAGATCGCATTCATGCCATTCATCAAAAAATTTGTTGTAGCCATTCTCAACTTTGGCTTTCCGCCATACATCGAAAGCTTCAACCTGTACAAGTATCCCCATCCTGTCGCAAAGTGCTACCTGTTCAGGAGAAGGAGGATTATGGCTGGTACGGATTGCATTCGCCCCCATACTTTTCATAATCTCCAGCTGACGCTCTGTTGCTCTGAGGTTAACCGCAGCTCCCAGAGCACCCAAATCATGATGCAGACAGACACCCTGAAAACGAGTTAGCTTACCATTCAACAAAAATCCGTTTTGAGTGCTGTATTCAATGGAACGAATCCCGAAATCCGTTTCGTAGGTATCATACTTTTCATGTTTGCCAATTACTTCAGTAACAACCTTATACAAATGAGGATTATTCAGCTCCCAAAGTATCGGCTGCATCACCAACATCTCATGTTCCACAAGAGTTGTTGACAATGCTTTTAGCACTACATCCGTTTCTGTTTTATCTACAAAAATTCCCTGTTGTGTGTAAACCGAGTTTCTTACCCTCACCTTTTCGGTTTTCGAATTCATATTTAGAATTTCCGATTTAATATTCACGCTGGCAGAATCGGCAGTTACAAGAGGACTTGTAACAAAGGTTCCCCACTGCGGTACATGAATCGGGCTCTTTATATGAAGCCAGGTATTTCTGTATATTCCTGCACCCGGATACCATCGTGAAGATAAATCCTCGGGAGTCAACCGAACAGCAATAACATTATCTGTACCAAACTTCAGGTGTGGAGTAAGGTCAACTGTAAAACCAACATAGCCGTTTGGGCGTCCACCAATGTAGTTTCCATTGAGCCAGACTTCGGCGTTATACATAGCACCATCGAAATGAAGCGTTATATATTTACCTTTTGCAGAGTCGGGTAACTTAAAGTACTTCCTATACCAACCTGTTCCATGAAAAGGCAAACCTCCACAACGGGCATTATACTTTATGTCAAACGGTCCTTCAATCGCCCAATCATGAGGCAAATCGACTTTTCTCCATTCTTTGTCTACATAAGCAGCATGCTGAGCTCCTTCAGCTTCTCCTTTGTGAAACAACCAGGAAGAATTGAAACTTACAGGTTGTGAATATACAAGTTGCAAGGAAACGACAACCGTAAGAAAAACTGCTTTGATTCTCATTAAGTAATTCTTTTTAAAATAATAGTTCAAAATTTCGTACTGTCAATTTCCAAAACCACCGGAGAACTTGTTTTGAATTTTCCACCCTTGAGGGCTAAAAACAAATGGGTAGGCCTGCCGTGTTGTATCAAAACCTGTGGGCGTTCAAATCTTTCAATACCTCCTCCAAAATAAAAGGCACTATTTCTGTAACCAAGCGTTGGTCCCGACCAGTTTATTCCATCTTCGGATTCCATCATTATCCCAACATGTGGATGAATAACACCCATATCGCGCATTAGCATATAATACTTATTCCTATAAAAAAACACATAGGCATCTTCCACTTGTTTTTTTATTGCCGAAAAGCTTACAATAGGATTTTCTTTTATTGGGATGTAGGGCCCCTCTAATTGTTCCGCGATTGCCAGACCCATTTTTCGCAAACCATCATTATACCTGTCCCAGGACTTGTAATACAACCAATACTGACCATTTGCATGCCTCAGGAAGGCCGGATTTGTTGTTAAATAACTATCCCATTTAGTAGTATCAATATTTACATCCAGAATTGGACTCTGATCACTGATTCGTTGCCAGGGACCATATAAATTATCGGAAACAGCTAACCCAATTCTTTGAGTACTAGCATGGTGGGCATTTTTACGTGTACTCACACTAAGATTATTTCCAATATAAAACAATGCATATTTATCTCCAACTTTGTGAATGGTAGGATTATGTATGGTATTGGCATCCCAAAAGCTCCCTCCTCTTCCCTTTAAAACTGTACCAATAACCTTGTAAGGCCCTTCAGGTTTTTCTGCTACGGCATGTGCAATTTCACTCTGAATCAACCAATCATCAAATCCTCCTCTCCATCTGGAGAAGAAAACATGCACTTTGCCAGTATCATCAATTATTGGAGAAGTGCCCCACACATGCCATCCTTTGAGTTCAAGTATACGATTCAACGGAACCAGAGATTCACAAAAACCAGAAACCAACGATGGCGACGCCTCAAGTTCAGCTGCTATATTCTCCACATTGTCCTGGAACTTTGCCTTTCCAACTGACTTTGAAGGCTGAGCACACAGACATGATACTTTAAAAATCAAAAACACCAGTATAACTGCCAATTTCATAAAATAATTTTTTATCATTTACAAATCAAATTCTTATTTTGCCTCAAAAGACTCCTGCATATGCTTTTGACTTTCTATTGTCCAGCGAACTACATCCGGTTTTCCTTCACCTCTTGCTTTTTTTATTTCCTCCGCCCAAACTTTTCTCATTTTTTGTAACTGGTTGATGTGTTTTTTATCTCTGGCCAGATTAATTACTTCTTTTGGGTCATCCTTGAGATGAAACAATTCTTCATAAACAGCAGGTTCACCTTTTAATGGTGAATCTAAAAAGTGTTGGTATCGGGCTATTTGATAGTCGTTGTTTCCATAAAGTAGTACTTGTTGGTTTAAGCCCATCTCTTTGGCCATTTCCATCAGTTTTCGGGAAGATACATTATCATTATTGTAATATCGGATATACTTCCATTCCTTGTCCTGGACTGCCTCGCACCGTGGATTCCCAAAACAGGTAGACCATAGATTTTCAGTAAAAATATAAGACCGAACAGATTTCATTTCTCCTTTCAGAATTGAATTCAGTTGTTTTCCCTGCATTTTTTCGGGAATAGCAACACCTGCATACGTTAATATCGTTGGAGCAATATCGATGATTTGAACTAATTCGTCAACCACTGCACCATGCGAAGATACCGGCATGCCCGGATCATAAATAATAAAAGGAACATGCGTACATGGTTCGTAACAGAGAGCCTTGCCACCGAGACCGTATTCTCCCAACATGATGCCATGATCGGAAGTAAAGATTATTATAGTATTTTTGCTAATACCAAGTTGATCCAACTGCTCCCGTAAATTGCCAATTAGATTATCTATTCCTGTAACAGACTGCATTTGACGTATAATGCGTTCCTGTAAAGCTGCAGGTTCATCAACATAGTTATATTCGTCCTGTCTGTCTGATGCATGTAATATATTTACAGGTATCCTGGAGGATTTGATATCGGCTTTAGCAACATAGTTCACCGGCATATCAATCTTCTTATCGCGATAAAGTGATTTGTAAATTTCCGGATCTGAAGGCAACTGCTTCATCGTACTGGTTCCGGCACCATGGGGCAAATTAAAACTTATAGTTAAACAAAAGGGTTTATCCGCCGGTCGTTGATTAATGAAGCGAACAGCTCCTTCCAGACAATGTTGATTGTTAAGAAAATCGTCAACTCCCTCGCCAAGCACCTCCACCTGAGTGTCGTTCCTGGCTCCTTTAAAAATGGAATGAACTTTTTTAGGATAAAAAGATAAGTGCCCATGGCCTCCAAACCAATAATCAAACGACTGCTCTATGATACCCGATTTATATCCCTTACTACCAACCGGGACATGATTTTTCCCAATGTAGCCTGTGTAATATCCATTCTTTCGAAGCAACATGGGGTAGGTACTATTCCAGGCGTTTTCCGACATGCTGGTGCCTGAGTTAAAATTAATCCCATGTTTACGTTCATATTGACCGGTAAAAATGGATGCCCGACTGGGTGTAGAGATAGCACTGGTTACATAAGCTCTTGAAAATTGCATTCCATCACGTGCAAGCTGGTCGACATTCGGAGTATTTAATACTTGGTGCCCATTAATTCCCAATAAGTCGAACCGGTGATCGTCGGTTAGAATGAAGATGATATTGGGCTTTGTATCCGGAAGTAACTGTTGGAACGGAATTAACGCAATCGAAGCAAGAATACCCGATTTCACAAAAAACCCATCTGAAATTATAGTATGACGCATATCAAAAGTAATTTAATTCAAAAAAAGTTCAATAACAGGCAGCTGAACATCAGGAGGAGAAACGGGCAACTGAATTGTCAATCCATCGTCCTGTTCAGTAAGGTTGTCCAGCCACGCACCTTTAACAGCGCTTATTTTCAGCTCAGAGGCATCGTTAAGCAATTGAGCGAACTTAACTTCTCCCCCTAAACATGGGAGATATAAACTCTTAAAAGGCCATTCAAGCACATGAACATACAGACGATTGGTTTCAGGATTATAGGTATACATACAATTGTCTGGCTTTATAAATCTGCCCGGAGCTGCAGTACAACCGTACACTGACCTTCCGTGAAACCTCATCCATTCTCCCACGACTCCAAGTCTGTCAACAGCTTCCTGCTGAATCACCCCTCTTGCTGTAGGACCAACGTTTAACAACAGGTTACCACCCTTACTTACGGTTTCAGTCAGCATCACTATCGTTTGCCTTGCACTTTTCCATGTGTATTCATCCCGGAAATAACCCCATGAACCTGAAAAAGTCTGACAGGTTTCCCATGGTTGTTTTTCACCATCATAAGTGACCCATTCCATGGGCATAAATTGTTCCGGTGTGAGATAATCCCATCCTTTTTCCTCCATTAAATCCAAACGATCGTTTATAATAATATCTGGTTGGAGTTTTCTGATTAATTGATATAAGTCAGGTGAATTCCAATAATCCTTTCCTTTTCCATTTTCCCGATTCGGATAGGAGAAATCCGTAAATAACAAATCTATCTTACCGTAATTAGTCAATATCTCAGTTAGTTGATTCTTCAGATAGGTTTGAAATCGTTTAACATCACGTTTGGTATCTTTCTGTAATTCAAGCTTATTATTTCTCTGGGGATGAATAGGGTCATTTGCCAAAAAATCAGGATGATGCCAATCTATCAGTGAGTAGTAAAGTCCAATTCGAATACCTTCGTTTCTAAATGCTTCTATCAATTCAGCCATAACATCACGCCTGAAATTCGTATTAGTAATCTTATAGTCAGTATACCGGCTATCGTACATACAAAATCCATCGTGATGTTTGCTCGTAAACACCACATATTTCATTCCGGCTTTTTTAGCAAGCCTTGCCCACTCCACTGGATTATATAAATCCGGATTGAAGTAATCCTTATATTGTTGATACTTTTCTTTCGACATTTGCTCTTTACTCATTACCCATTCGTGCCGGGCAGGTAGTGCGTATAAACCCCAATGGATAAACATACCAAAGCGGGCTTCTGTCCACCAACTCATACGTTCAATTGACTTACACTCTTTATCAGAAGAAACCTGGGCATACAACCCTGACTCAAAGGCTATTAACAAAACAACTACAACTAAACTTGTGGATTTCATACACCAGTCCTATTGTTTGATAATTCTAAAACTGTGATCATTCATCTTTAACGAATAGACTCCACTCTCCACATTTACCAAATCTATTCCGGTTCCGTCATACATGAACTTACCGACCAACTTCCCATCGATTGAATACAATTCCAACTCAGTATTAGTAGTCAATCCATCTATCAGAATAAACCGTTTTGTAGGATTAGGGTACATATTAAAATTGGTTTGCTTCGAATCTATACTGGTATTTATAAAGTTCGAAAGTTCTTCAAGTTTAAGCACGACTGAGCTGATATATCCACCGCTATCCGGGAATGTAACAGATATTTGATTGTTATTTTTCAACAAAGATACAGGAATAGGAATGTCAATAGCTCCGAAAAAATCTTCTCTGTTAGATTGGTCATATCCCTTCCAGTTAACTGGCACTTCGACTAAAGTTCCGTTGATGGTCACAGTTGGTCGTTTCGATTTGCTGATCGGTCTCCCAAATGAAAGGCTTATTGATGCAAACCCATTCTTAGCTACTGAGACATTCTTGAATTGAAATGAATTTTCCAAATCCATTTCAATCGGTTTCATATGCTGTAAGCTATAATAACGTCGCTTTTTTAAGGTTTGATGAAAATCTATTGGTTGTTCGAATGTTAGCTCCAGAACAACAGTTTGACCATATTCCAATTCAATGGATCCTGGGATCGATGTAGTCATATCTTCTTCATAAACAGCAGGCTTATCGGTGTAAATTTTCAGAGATTTTTTAAGCACATGTCTGATTGAAGGCAAACTGCTCATGAAATTCAAATCGACCAGTTGCTGGTAATCATCGAGATTGTTTAGTGCAACATACAATTTCGAATTCTCAGAAAATGCCTGTGCTTGAATATCCGGATTATCAGAACGTATATCAATCCTTTCACCTTTAATATCGCGCCATAATTTATAAAAGGATATTTTATCATTGTATTTCCAACCAGTTACCTGATTAACAGGAACACCTATCGGCACAGGTTCGAAGAGAACTGAATGATAAGGATTATAATTATTAGCTGAAGTAATGTGCCAGGTTGCCTTTCCGACAATAAAAGGTATACTTATTTCGAGTCTGTCCTGTCGCTCCAATAACTGAAAAATCATATGGTTTTGAGAACGAATTCCCTGCATAAGATATACATTATCATATTGTTTACTGTCACTGTCGGCGGCTCCGTATTCCGTGATAGCATGTGGCTTCACATACCCCCACTTGTAATAACTATATGTCTCAATCATATCCATAATAGCATCCACATTACTTCCGGAACGTCTTTTATGTGTACCAATCACATTAATCCCATCGTATAAATGATACGAAATAGCATCCATATGTTCACCAGCAATGTCCATAAACATTTTCATATTGTTTTCCCAAAGAGAAAAGTTTTTTCGTTCAAACTCAGGAAATGCCGATGCATAACCAATAACCTTCATCGATGAAAGTTCTGTTGTCTGATGAATTTTCTCTCCAATTTTTTTAAATATAGTAGCCATCTCACGTTTAACCCGATCTTCAGCCACAGGGTCCCAGTCGGGTTCATCATAAAAATCTCGTGCATTAACAAAGGGCTCATTCATGGGCTCAAAATACATAGCCCTTGATGTCATATCTGCATAGTTCTTAAAATACTCCACTACCCAGTCTGCCACAGCATCGGCATTTATTCCCTGTTTGTAGATGTTTCGGGGATGCTCAGTTGAAACCCAGCGTGTGACCTGACGAACAGAGGAATTTCCATTCTTATTAGGCAAATACACTCCAACCTGTCCGGTTTTTTGAACTGCATAAACTGCGGGCCCCCAAAACCCTCTTCCCTTAACGGTATTATAGTCGGCATAAAACATTGACAGTTCTGCGTCTTCACTTGTTTCATGTATAGTGAAATATTTCTCGCGATCTAATCGGGAAACATCACCAATATATTTTTTCACGTTCGGAAAAATATTAACATTTACATTTTCGGAATAAACAAAAATGGACTGTGAATATATTGATAAAATGCAAGTGCAAAAAATCAGTCTGGTTTTCTTTAAAGGAGCTTTGTACATTATTAAAATGGATATTTTAATCCGGTTTTTTTAAAAAAAGATTTATAAAAGAAACTTCCCTGTCAGTTTCTTTAATTTTAGAAAATACACTCCATTGTCAAGTATTTTCAAGTCAACTGTGGGGCTATTAACTATTCCAGTAAAAACTTCTTTTCCAGTCAGGTCGAAAATTGAGAGATTTTCACCCTCTACCGAAGCATTAAACATTAACTGTTTTTGCCTTTTGTCAACACTGAAAAATGGTTGAGAACTGCCCGGGAGTTCAACAGAAGTAATTACTTTTTGCATGCTAACCTTATAAACTATCGGTTTTGAATTATTCGCGCCAGAGCCAAAAGTTCCATATAGACCTGTAGAAGTTGCTGCATTATATAGGTCAGCATTTATTCCAGTATAGGATCCAATGGCTGTTTCAGTAGATTTTGACAGGTTGATTATTTTACCAGACATAGTAGAACTAGCAGCGTCGACTCCAAGTGTTAACGAAATCTCGACTGCAAGCCTTAGAACTTTTGTTGTTGCAGGGTCATCAACTTCTTCAAGTGGAATTGAAGCATCCGGGGATAGATTTGCAGCATTGTTATTATTACGCAACTGAACAGTCAGTACTGCCTTTTTGAAGTGAATTACATTCATCTTGGTATTATCTTCCTGACCTGTTCCCACATTCGGTTTTGCAATAAAGCCAAAATACATCAAGCTGTTCGTTGTTGGCATACTTTCTAATTCACAATCAAATTCAACACGGAAGGTAATCTTGTCACCAGCTCCGGTTAAAATATTGGGAACACCCCAAATAGCACGTTGATTCATTTTATCTGCCCATACCATCCCATCCCCTTCTGCATCAACTATCCAGTTACCAGGATAAGTGTTGGTTGCATCCCAGTTGTTCTGGTTACGAAGTGCTCCGTTTTCATATCCTTCACTAGTACTAAACTCCACTAATGACTGAGCCATAATATAACCTCCTAAAATTAACAGAAGGATTGTTATCCAGTGTTTTTTCATTTTTTATTTGTATTTAATTTCAATGTTTTTTCGGGATTTATTTTACACCAATTTTTCGTACAAAAGTGCTGGTTTTAATTATATAATAACCATTAGATAACAGACTTAAATCAATTGCACCTCCATTATATTTAGTTTTCATACAAAGATTTCCAGTTACTGAGTAAACAAACACCTCTTCATTTTGCTCCAATCCACTAATAATTAGCTTCTTATCAGACATACTAAATATTGCTTCATTTTTATTTAACCCCAGAGAGGTAGTAAGATCAGTCATACTAACTTTATATACAGTTGGTTGACAATTATTAGCAGCCGTACCAAATGTCCCATAAATACCTGTTGAGGCTATTGAATTAAATAGTTCAGGATTAATTCCTGAGTAAAATCCCTGATCTGAAGAAGTGTTGTCTGTGACATTGAAAATCCGGCCGGAAATGGTCGTACTCGCAGCATCCGCCCCTAAAGTCAGACTCACTTCAATTGCCAACAATTTAGTTCGGGTTGAACCTGCATCATCAATATCAGTAAGATTTAACTGGGCAGTCGGGACAAGATTTGCAGTATTAGCGTTGTTCCTAAGCTGTATTACAGTAGCAGCCTTTTTCAAGTGTACAAGATTCATTTTTGGATTATCCTCAGAAGAACTTCCAACTGTTGGCTTAGCAATAAATCCAAACATCATAAGGCTGTTTGAAGTCGGCATAGATGCAATTTCACAGTCAAACTCAACCCTAAAAGTTATTTTATCACCAATATTGTACAAATTGAACTGCCGCCCCCAGCGGGCCCATTGAAATGTTTTGTCCGCTGAAATTGATTCGCTGGCCACATTTACAATCCAGTTTCCGGGATAAGTAAATGTAGCATCCCAGTTTTCGTTATTAAAAAGCGATCCATCGACGAATCCTTCAGCTGAAGAAAAATTAACACTCACATCTGAAGCATTAGAAATAGTCGTTATCAATGACAACGAAAAGATAAAAAGAGTAAGTTTTCTCATTTTATTAATTATTAAGTTTAACATACATTAGCCCTACAAAAATATAGTAGATCGAAACAAGGTAGTAGTTGTATTGTTCTTTTTATTACCACAAATCGTCATTATGAGTACTAAGGTCTACGAATCCTGATAAAACGTACTCTTGGTTTCAAACTTAATGGATTGCAATACTCCATACTCCTCTCCCGGACCAAAAGGTGGTTCGGATACAAGTATTAATGAAATTTCATTGTCCAGCCCGATTTCTTTAATTTCCGGGGATGCATAGATGTTTTTTATTGTTTGCATGGCGTTGTTGTTTTAAGGGATGATAACCCGCTGAATTACATCTTGTTGGCTATTGGTAAATACCACCAGGTAAACTCCTGTTTTTAAGTTTTCGGAACTGGTAAACGAAGTACTGTTTACCGGATACCTGCCAACCATCTGACCTACGCTAGTGTATACTATAAGCGAAGCGTCGGCTGCAAGTGTTGCATTGGTTGTCAGTTGAATTTTCTGCTGATGAATGCTTATGCGGGTGTTGTTGGTGGAGGAACCTTCCAGGGAAGTGGTTACCAATGAAGTCCGGAAAAGGAGGGAGAAACGGTTGGAACTATTTTCATCAATATTCACAACATCTCCTGTTGATAAATTGTATTCATTGCCTGTAGCACCATCGACTACAAACAGTTGGGTGTCTTTAGGGATGTTGTGTAACTGACTGGCTTTGAGAATAGCCGTTTCTGTTGACAGACCGGTAATGCCTACGGGGACCGACAAACCATTTGTTATGGCACTTAATCCATTAATCACTACCTGCTCAGTACCTGCCAGAGTGTAAATTTCCGGAACACCTGTCTGATTATTAAACATCTTCTGCGAATCGAATCGGTCGTATTGGTTACTTGCCGATTCAGTGAAATAAAGTACTGTTTCATCGCTTTTTTCTCCAACAGAAAGTGAAAGTCTCACTATAGGTCGGGTATCTTCTGCGGGAGCTTTTAACTTATTGGTCGATTGATTACCATGTTTTTGATTGGTATTGTTCAGTGTAATGGTTCCTGCTGTTTCGCCATTGACAACCCGTACCCAGAACGCCTGCATCGGTGGTATTTCATTGTTTAATCCCTGCGGAGAACTAATGCTGCCCTCCACATTAAAGGTATGGAAAGCGTAAGAGGATGGTTTGGTGCGGTACCAAACGGTAGGTTCCAGATTGGCAGCGTCGGCAATGGCTTCGGTCCAAACCAGATAGGCTGGATAAGGATTTCCAACCAGGTTGAATCCAGCTTTGGTTGAACCTAATCGTTGTACAGCAATTGACTTCTCCCCACTGTTGAGTGTTCCCGTAAACGTATAAATTCCGGTGTTGGAAGCTCCAATACTGGCCACAAAGCCTTTTCCTGTCTCAAAGCTTGTAGCAGAAGGCCATAGACCCGTTTGTTCGTTATAAGCATAAAATGCATTCCCCGATGTTCCTGTTATCACAGAGGCATTCGCAGAACTCACCGGGCTACTGATATACCAATTACGCCCGCCGGTAAGGTACTGATGAACCCGAGCGGAGCCTGTAACAGTGAGGGCACCACCGTTGTTGTAAAGAGTGGCGGTACCATCGGTCGAACTGCGAATGGTAAGGTTTTTCGATGTAAGACCTGACAAAACAGTTAGTTGTGATCCCGGATTCAGATTAAGTACTTTTGCATCCTGCACCGAGTTAACTGAAACAGTGTGCCCGGACATAATATCAACCACTGAGTTGATGTTGTTTTGAGGTCGACGTGTTGATTCAGTCCAGCTTATACTGTCAGAAGAAATATCCCATACCGATCCGGTAGCCCATGAGCCTGATTTATTCGATCGAAAGAAAACTTTAGCAGAAGATTCAGACATGTTATTTGATTCGGTCACACTCACCTTATAAACTACAGGTTGACAGTTATTTGCCGCCGTACTAAACGTAGCATGTATCCCGGTAGTAGCTACCGCATTAAACAATTCAGTATTAATGCCTGTGTATGAACCAAGGTCAGATGAAGTGTTGTCTGTAATATTAAACAACTTACCTGAAATGACAGAACCAGCAGCATCATTCCCTAAGGTCAAACTTACTTCAACGGCCAATAGTTTGGTCCTGGTAGATTCAGCATCGTCAATATCTGTAAGGTTAAGAATTGCAGTGGGCGAAAGGTTTGCCGAGTTCGCATTATTTCTAAGTTGCACCACGGTGGCTGCTTTTTTTAAATGAATAAGATTCATTTTGGGGTTATCTTCTGCTGAAGTTCCCACGGTGGGTTTAGCTATAAATCCAAATGTCATCAAACTGTTTGAAGTGGGCATTGATTCAATTTCGCAATCAAACTCAACCCGTATGGTAATTTTATCACCAACTGAATTTAAATGATAATACCTTCTCAACCTGGCCCATTGATAGGTTTTATCTGCAGAAAGCGAGCCAGTTGCTGTATTTACGATCCAGTTACCCGGAAATGTAAATGTTGCATCCCAGTTTTCCTGATTAAATAAGGCACCATCGGTAAAGCCTTCCTGAGTGGTAAAAAGAACAACATCAGTTGCTTTTACCGTGGAAATATTCATCATAAAAACAAAAAGTGAAAGAGTAATTAAGTGTTTCATGGTAGTAGTGTTTTTAGAAAATCATTTTTTTTCAACTCTTGATACATATCTGGTAACTAGTTGGCTATTCAAACTTAGCCATATTCAGGATTAAAGAACTGAGATGACCGCCGTTATCTTCAAATTTCAATGTGACACGGTTTTCTGATTTGAGTATACCGACAGGTACAGGTATTTCGATTGCTCCAAAAAACTCAAATCTTGGTTTTTGATCATATCCTTTCCAGTTATCAGGCACAGTCAATAAATGACCATTGAATGTCACCTTTGGTTTTTTTGAATGGTGATGTTCCCTGCCCAGACTCATACTTAACCATGCCACGCCATTTCCGGTATCAACCCCGTTAAATTTGTAATTAAGTATAGAATCAGCAATAATTGGCACCACATTTTGAGGGTTATAATATCTTCTTTCCTTTACTGTTTTATTAAAAACAATGTTATTAGCGTATGTATATTCAAGCACTACTGTTTGACCATGTTCCAGGACAATTTCGTCGGGTGCTTTCTTCAGGATTTTTTCTTCAAAAACCGGAAATTTATCGGTATAAACAACCAGTGAACGGGATAAGACCTGTTTGAGTTTCATTGAAAAACCCGGGATATCAACTTTAACGGTTCGTGTAACATCATCCAGATTATTAAGCGCCACATACAATTTATCCTTATCAACAAAAGCTTGTGCCTGAATATCGGGATTACTGGTAGTGAAGTAAACTCGTTTCCCTTTTACATCTTTCCATAGTTTATAAAAATGGATTCGGTCGGTGAAAACCCAACTTTTAACCTGATTTAGGGGTACTCCGACATTCAATGGTCGAATCAGTACTGATTTAAAAGGCATGTAGTTAGTTGATGCATTTATATGCCATCCTGCTTTATCCACTGTGAATGGAATAGAGATTTCCATCCTGTCTTCTCTTTCTAATAAACCAAAGAGCATTGCATTTTGAGAACGAATTGATTGCATATTTTCAATCACTGAAAATAATCTGCTTTGTTCTACAGCTCCATATTCCGTTATCGCGTGGGGTTTAACGACTCCCCATTTAGCCATGCTGTAGGTTTCTACTAAGTCCATAATGGCATCGTTGTTACTTCCGGAACGTATGTTGTATTGCCCTACCTGATTTATGCCATCGTAAAGGTGATATGAAATCGCATCCATGTATTCCCCTGCTATATCGAGAAATAATTTCATATTCGTTTTCCATTGCTGGAAATCCTTTCTTTCGAAGGAAGGAAAAGCAGCCCCATACCCTAACACTCTGAGTTCTGATAAAGCTGGTTCAGCACGAATGTATTTACCTGCGGCTTTAAAGAGGTGTGACATTTCCGTTTTAACCCGTATTTCGGCTACAGGATCCCAGTCTGGTTCATCATAAAATTCCCGGGCGTGAACAAAAGGCTCATTCATGGGCTCATACCAAAGAGGACGCTTTGATGAATCAATATTTTTAAAATAGGTTGCTACCCACCTCCCAAAAGCTTCCACATCCATTCCTTCACGATATGCGTTTCGGGGATGATCGGTCATCACATAACGGGGATCGCCGGCAGGAGAAATTATGGACAAAGAGCCGGATGTCGGATACTCACCAACTTGACCAGTAATTCGCTTTGCCTCAGCCCCGGGCCCCTGAAACCCTCTGCCGAACGACACGTTATATTCGTGGCAAAAATCCAGCAAAAAAGGGTCTTTTCCATTCGCGTGAATTGTAAAATACTTGGCTCTGTCAAGTTCAGACACAGAACCGACAAAACGCTGTTTTTCAGGATAAACAGTTACTAATTCAGTCGCCCGGACTGGATTTAAACATATAAAAACCAAAAAAATAATGGTACGAACGTTACTATGCATTTTTAACTCTTTAATTTAAGGTAAATTTTCGATAACTTTTACGAAATCCTTCAACAACAAAGTGTCGGGTTCAGAATTGGGTAACCTTCTCCATGCAACTAACTTAACATCAAAAAGACCGGATTCAGGATATACTACTTTCACCTGAGCTACTTTAGCATCTGCAACGGCATCTATTCCACCGGCACTTGATGGTAATCCCCCAGAAAACTCCCATTTTCTACGATTCGGATTTCCAGTTGAAGCATCATTAAATGTGACAGCTCCGCCCTTGGAAATTGTTATTTGTTGTTGACTTTGTTGAGAATAAGAAGCCTCAATGGAAACCACTTCTATCTTTGAGACCACATAATCATATACTGTTACTATAAAATTTGTATCGAGATGTAATGCTTCCAACAGATAGTCGCATTTCAAATTAACCTGAAAACTTCCTGGTTCATTAAACTGCACATGTACTAACGGTAAATCAGAAGTATCTCGACCATTTAAATTGATAATAGATGCCGATTCAGGAATTGTCCATGTTCGTTTTGTCACGCCTTTTGATAAATCGGCAAATGAAGTGAAATCTCCCCGTTGAATTATTTTGACTGAAGATGCTATTGCTACCTTATCGGAGAAATCTGTGCTTGTAGGAGGGGCGTATTGCTCTTCACAACCTGACAGCACTGCACCCAGAATCGTCAATCCTGCTATTAAAACTATTGTTATTGTTTTCATGGTTATAAAATATTCATATTTATCAATGAATTAATTATTCAAAATATCCGGATTTGATGTAAGCTCATTGGATGGTATAGGAAAATAATTGTGGAATTCAGGATTGTACACCTCAGCAGCTTCCACAAATTCCTGAATCGGCTTAAAGTTCTTATGTTTTACCGGATCAAAATGGTACAACACTTTATTAACTAATACATACTGTTCAGTCGCTAAGCGGTCATACTGTTCTTTCACTTTTCCCCAACGTACCAAATCTTCCCAGCGGATATCATAACCCTCAAACGACAATTCCAGAGGGCGCTCTACCCACATTATGTGCTCCATCAAAGAATTGACATCATAATCGGTTTGACGAAGTAAAACAACGCCTGAACGTTTTCTTATTTCATTTACCAAATCTAAGGCAGTTTGGAATGATCCTCCTGTTTTTAAAAGACATTCGGCATACAACAACATAATATCAGCATATCTGATTACTCGTTCGTTAATCCCTGATACGGCCTCCTGTTTTTCTCTTGCCCATGACCAGTTCTGGAATTTCTTAAGATAGGATGCTTCACCGTTATTGTATGCACCTCCTGCTAACGATGTTTTCTGATAAAAAGTTGTATTATCATCATCCGATATCGCCACCGAAACAGAAGTTCTTATTGAATATCTCGCTAATCCTTTTCTGGCAGCATTTATCGGATTCTTAACATCCATCGTATCATTCCGAAACAGCATTGTGAGATAATAGGAAGGCATTGCAACCCGGTATCCTCCTGCCTGTGTTGTTGCAAAGTTGATTGCCCTTGAGGTTGCTTCCGAACCTGTTGGGCCATCTTTAGCGCCACCACTGGTTCCAGGTTTTGCTTCGATTGAAAATGCCACTTCGAAAATTGATTCCTGATTATATTCATGCATTTCATCAAAATTATCACCAATATCAGGACATAAAGAATACAGTTTACTTTCAATTATTCGTTCAAAAAAAACTTTTGCATCGGCATAATTTCGCTCGTTAATGTGAAGCTTCCCAAGCATTGCAGCCGCTGCTCCCCACCTGACCCTTCCAATATCCCCGGAAGCAGAATAGTTATCAGGCAGAGTTTGTTCTGCAAATTCCAAATCCGATAAGATCAGCTTGTAAACCTCCTCTCTGGAGGATGTCTTTTTGTAGAAATCAGCCCTTGTTTTTGGAGTTGTAGTATGGACAACAACACTTCCATTGTTGTAACCCTGATAAAGTACATAATAGAAAAAACCACGTAGAAAACGTGTTTCAGCTTCAATCTGATTTCTGACATCAGGTTCCAAATCTACCCTGCCGAGATTTTCCAGAACCTGATTTGCCCTGTAAATGCCAATATAGCAAGCCTGCCACCTTAATCTTACGAGTTCAGTCGTTGCATTGAAGCTTAACCTGTTAAACGATTGCCCATCAGCCGACCAGTTATTGGGCCTTCCTATATCGCTTCTTAGTGGTAATGTCATAACGGATTTTCCACCTAACAATCCATCAAGCTGCAAAGCTCCGTAGGTTGCTATTAATCCTTTTTGCAAATCGCTTTCAGTCTCCCAAAATGTACCAGCATTCAGCTCATTTACATTATCTTGTTTTAAAAAATCGTCGGAACAAGAACTTATGATGAGGGTTGCAAACGCAAACATCAGGCTGTATGTAATTGTTTTCATGTGAGTTAATTTTGATTATATAGTATACTAGAATGACACAGACACCCCGGCAATTAAACTGGAAGAAACAGGGTGATTTCCCATATCTAATCCTCCGTTGAATACATTATCACTTCCTACTTCAGGATCATATCCTGTATATTTCGTCCAAATAAACGGATTTTGAGCGTTGATATAAAAACGTAGTTTTTCGATATTGAGCTTTGAAAGAATATTCTCCTTTAAACTGTAGCCAAGGATAATATTTCTTACTCTGAGAAACGAGCCATCTTCCAAAAAATAATCCACATGTGTCTGGGTATTGTTGTGTTCCGTTTCTGTCCGGGGAGTTGGAACGTTCGACCCTGGATTTGCATGTGTCCAGGCATACACCAGATCGCGGTGTCGTTTAACTGAATATGCATACTGTTTGGGGCCGTTATAGATTGTATTACCCTGAACTCCGAAGAACTGAATCGACCCATCAAAATTGCTGTATGCTGCATTTATATTAATCCCATATTCAAAATCAGGTTGATACGTACCTTTATATACTTTTTCATTGAGAGTAACAGTGCCATCCTCAGCGACCGTATAAGCATATATCAAGTCTCCTAACTGAGCTGTGGGAACTGCTTTCTTATATTCGGAAAGTTGTTCGTCTGTCTTTATAGTTCCTTTCGTTTCGTACACTTTGAACGCACCTACTGGTAATCCTTGTTCCAGAACGACTACCGGCTGAGTTTGTCCCTGACGCATAATATTCGGATTGCCCCCGAAGATGACTTCTCCCTCTTGTGAAAGTCTTATAACCTTATTCTCATTTTTTGTAAAAGTCCCACTTAACTTAAACTGTACCGGTCCCAGCTGATGATTAAAAAATGTACTAAGTTCTATCCCTCTATTTCTAAGGTTTCCGATATTTGTAAGAAAAGTATCATATGTTTTTCCGGCAACAGGTGTTGAACCGGCTGATACCGGGGTCATAAAAGCCAACAGCATATCCCTCTTATCTTGTTCATACAATTCAATAGTTAATCCACTCTTACCTTGATTAAACTGTAAATCTAAACCCAAATTCTTACTGATATTGGATTCCCATTTTATATTAGGATCGGCAAAACCCGGCTGGGTCATTCCCTTACCCAGCATAGAACCACCGCCAAGAGGATAATCAACATTTGAAATGATAACAGCAGTATTGGAGTAAGGTGGTATTCTGTCGCTTCCTGTAGTTCCGTATCCGAATCTAATCTTACCCAAACTCAGTTTACGGAAGTTGCTCATAAAACTTTCTTCGGAAAACGACCATGCCAGTGCAATTGACGGGAAAGCACCAAATGCATTGTTCTCACCAAACCTGCTTGAACCATCGACTCGTACTACTCCGTTAACCATATATTTTGACTTATAACTATAGTTTAACCGACCGATATAGGAGATCATCGACGAATTATTAATAAACTGAGAGCCCACAATAGGTTCGCCATTACCCAATACAGGAGTAAGATTACTCGAAATGTATTGTGCTCCGGTAAAATACTCTTCATATGAAGTTTTTTCAAAGGTATTGCCCAGCAGTAAATGGAAAGAATGAGTTTTAGCGATTGATTTACGATAGTTTAGCATAAACTCACCCAATGTTCGCAGATTGGTTGTGTTAGTTAAACGTAATTGGGCATTCGTATTACTGGCAGCCAGGTTTAATTCTCCTTCAGTATTATATGCCTCGTAACTGGGTTTAAAAAAGCGGCTTTGTTGATTTAAAAAAGTCTGACCCAAATTGGCATTTAACTCCAATCCTTTCATAAGCTCATACTTGAATTGGATATTCCCGCTAAAAGAACTTACCAGAGAAGTTTGATCTTCTTTAAGTCGACCAATAAACTGGGAAATTTGCTCAACACTTGAACCATCGAAAATAAATTCATTATCGTTAAAATTTACAGGACGGCGGTAGGGCTGTTGACGTATCGCTTCGTACATTAATCCATAAGGAGTTCGGATTTGGTTACTCATATTGGCACTTAAAGTAGTTTGAACTACCAGTCTTCCCTTTCGGAAGAATGTATTGCTTCGCAATGAGTATTTCTTATAATCTGATTTCACCATTGTTCCAGCCTGGTCGAATAAGGTACCGGTTACATTGTAAGTTAAACCTTTATTTCCACCACTAACACCCAGGGTGTAACTTTGCAGGGGAGCATTATCGACCTGTAAGTCTCTTATCCAATTAGTATCATATTTTAAGCCGTCGGGATTAAATTGTAAAGGGTCGTATTTATTAGTCTGCAAATAGCGATTAAGAATATCATTGATGTATAAAGCATCGAGTGTCCCTGCCAAAGGGATAGATGAAGTGATTTTTTGTATCCCAAAATAGCTATCGAAAGATACCTGCATTTGTCCTTCACGTCCTTTCCGGGTAGTAATAAGAATAACCCCACCTGATGCCCTTGCTCCATAGATTGCCGCTGAAGCACCATCTTTTAGTACTTCTATCGACTCTATTTCCTGTGGGGTAATATTTGGATTACTCTCATAGGTAACCCCATCAACCACATACAGAGGCGAAGAGCCTTCTTCCTGAAAAGACGTTATACCTCGTATGATAATTTGGGAGTTTTCTCCGGGAGCAGCATTCCCTTGTCTTACACTAACACCTGCCATCTGCCCCTGAATGGCGCTGGCAAAATCAGACGTGGCTGTTTTTGCAATATCTTCACTCTTCACAGAAACTATGGCACCTGTAAGCTCTCTCTTCTTCATTGTAGCATAACCTACTGCAACTACTTCATCGAGCCCTACGACACTCGGCTTTAAAATTATGTTGTGTGCATTGGAGCTTACCTGTATCTCGATATCTTCCATTCCAATAAATGTAAATCGCAACACGGCACCTTTTTCTGCTTTTATAAGGTATTTTCCATCACTATTGGTAACAGTTCCTCTTGATGTCCCCTTAACCAAAACACTTGCGCCAGGAACAGTTTGCCCGTCTTCTGCACTTATAACAGTTCCGGTAACTGTCATTTCCTGAGCAACAACTGCCGAATAGGTTGTCAATAGCATTAGAATCAATAAAAACCGAAAGGATTTTTTTGTACTACCTGATGAGATAAAGAGTGTGTTCATTTTCATTCTACTAGATTACGTTATATAACTCTACTTGATGAACTAAGAAGAGCCTGAATTATTCGTTGACAAATATATTAACTCTCGGGACACTGTCCTTGTATACATGTTTCTTTCTTTACCAATAATGTGCATTTAATATAAAAAACATGAGTGGTAATGATACAACATATAGTTGTACAACAAACTCCAATAATAAACTATATTTGTAAAAAATATACCAATGATACAATGAAAAGGTCATTTTCAACATTACTTGTTTTATTATCATTTTCCCTTTCGTATGGGATAAAGAAACAAAACGTATTTGTTAATTATAATTCCTCGAATGGCCTCTCTCACCATGATGTAACCTGTGTGATGCAGGACGACAAAGGATTTTTATGGTTTGGGACAAACGATGGTTTAAATAAGTTCGATGGATATAATTTCACTGTTTTTAAACCTTCTGTTAACTCCTCTAACAGTATTCCAGGTCGTATAATCAGTGACATTTGTTCTGACCCATTCGGGAGAATCTGGATATCCACACTCGACAACGGGCTAACCTGTTACATATCTGAAAAAGAGTCGTTTATCAGATTAAACCATCTTATTCCATCACCTGGGCCACATGCAATGAGTATTAAGATTGGAGGAGATAGTGTTTTATGGATTAAGTCACGCTCCAATATTTCTTATGCTGTAATTCAGAAGGATGTTACCTCGATGAAATTTAAAACTTTTTCGATTCATAATATTGAGAATCAAACTACTGGTTATACCAACAGGTTTTCGATTTATAAAGGAAAACCACTGATTTTAATTAACAACAATCGGTATGTGATAGATTATAAAAAACAAAATGAAGGAATCTCAAATGTATCAGTCAGAGCCGCATCGAATAATAGCACATTGGTATTGAAACAGGGTTTTAAGGGAATAGAATGGGAGGTACACAAAGACAAACTCGTATGTAAAAAGGACAGTTTACGGTATGAACTTAAAAGTATTTTACGTATAGGTAAAAATACACTTGTTGATCATGAAGGAAATTTCTGGTGTATTGTAAATAATCGGCTACACCAATATTATCTCCAACAAGGCCATATTAATGAGGAAATTATTGATTTTGAGGACATAAATCTGTTTGGTCTGAAAAACAACACTATCATTTCATTGTTTATGGACCGAACAGGTAACATCTGGATTGGCACCAATGGTGCAGGAATCTATAAACTCGTAAATAATCAATCCTATTTTCATCACATCAACAAACAGACTTATAAAAACGGATTAAGTAATAATATAATTCGGAGTATTCACGAAGACCAATTCGAAAATCTTTGGATTGGAACCAAAGGTGGCGGGATAAATCTTATTGATAAATATAACGTTAATTACGACAATATTAAGTCTGTTGGATTCTCGTCTACTTCAAAGGGTTTGTCCTCACCAAATGTTTTTTCCATTAGTGAAAATGTAATCAATAGAGACTCTTCAATTCTATGGCTGGCTACCGAAACAGGAGGGCTAAATAAACTAATTCTCACCCGAAATAAACGATTTGAACATTTCACCTTTGAGCATTTTACAAAATCGGATGTTAATTCATCAATCCGTAGCGAAGCCATCCATTCTATTCTGAGCGAAGGAAAGAATCTTCTATGGATTGGTTACTACGGTCACGGTCTAGGTGTAGCTACCTGGACTAATGCCCTTGAAAAACCTCTTTTTAAAATAATTAATCGGGAAAACCACCAGGGAGCACTCTCAGGTAATATCATACGGAATATTTTAAGGGATAGCTTCGGAAAGCTCTGGATTGCAACGAATAATGGGTTGAATGTGATGAATGAAAACAGTAGTGATATTACAAAAAGTACTTTTCATTCGTTCACTAACGACCCAAACGACCCCAACAGCATCAGTGCCAATTACATTCTACAACTCTTTGAAAGTTCTGACAGCACAATGTGGGTTGGAACCTTTGGTGGCGGACTGAACAAGATGATAAAAGAGAAAAGTGGAAATGTCATCGGATTTACTCATTATAACACCGATAATAATTTATTTCCGGATGATGTAATCAATTCAATACAGGAAGATAACTCCGGAATGTTATGGATAGGGACTAATATTGGTATCGTGAAGTTTAATCCACTAGCAGAAACTTATACAGTTTTTGGGTTAAACGAACTCCGTAATCCTCAGATGGGTGAAATTGCATCTGTCAAACGCAAAAACGGAGAAATGGTTTTTGGAGGAATCAATGGAATCAACATTTTTGACCCATCAAATATCAACACAGATAATATCAAGCCCACTATTGTTATTTCCGAACTCAGTATTTTAAACAAAACGGTGAATCCTAATGAGAAAATTGGAAAAACAACCGTACTTACCCGCAATATCGCCTATACAGAGTCTCTGAGACTGAAATCATCACTAAACAGCATTTCCCTGAAATTCTCATCCTTACACTTTAATGCTCCGGATAAAAACAGGTTCCGCTATATGATGGAGGGGTTTGATAAAGAGTGGGTAGAAACCAACTCTGACAACAGAATCGCCACCTATACTAATTTACCGCCCGGAAAGTATCTTTTTAAAGTGCATGGCAGCAACAACTCGGGCGAATGGTCGGAACAGCCGGCCTCATTACTCATTACTATTTTACCTCCCTGGTATGCTTCCAAACTGGCCTGGTTCATGTACGTAGTGGCAGCAGTCTTACTGGTTTTACAACTTCGCCGTTCGTTTCTAATGAAAATCGAAAAAGACAGAAAACTGGAATATGAAAAACTGGAAAAAGAAAAAGAAAAATTGCTGAACGATGAGAAATTCCGCTTTTTCACCAATATCTCGCATGAATTACGTTCTCCACTCACGTTAATTTCCAGTCCTATTGATAAGTTAATTGTGCAGGAAGAATCACTATCGAAAGAAGATCGAATGAAATTATACCGAACCATGAAGCGTAATTCTGATTATCTTTTAAAACTAATTAAACAATTACTCGATTTTCGGAAACTAGAGCAGGGGAAAATGAAACTGGAGTGTATTCACATCAATCTGGTTAACCTGATTGACAAAACCATTGAGCTCTTTATTCCATTGGCAGATGAAAAAAAAATTACAGTTAATTCCCGGTACGAGAGTCCTAAAATTTTTGCATGGATTGATATCGACAAGGTGGAAAAAATCATGCACAACCTGTTATCAAATGCGCTCAAATATACTCCAAAAGGAGGAAGAGTACATGTTCAGATCAGGACTACAGAGGAAAAAGGAACACACTACCCTGATGGTCATATTGAGATACAAATCAATGATTCAGGTATAGGTATTGATGAAAAGGAGCTTACCAATATATTCGATAGATTCTACCAGGCAAATCATAAAAAAACAGAAAATAAAGGTGTTGGAATAGGACTGTCTTATGCGCTTAGTTTGGCACAAATGCATGGTGGAACAATTAAAGTGACCAGTAAAATTAATGAGGGAAGTTGTTTTACGCTTATTCTTCCGCTGGGCAATTCACATTTAACGAATGACCAAATGCTGGATGACAACCAAATCAATCTAACCTCTCCGGGCAGTTTTATCGAAACAGTTCATAATGATGAAAAAAGTGGTTATATCGAATATAAAAACGGAGACAAACCAGTAGTGCTAATAATTGAAGACAATACCGACATTAATCATTACATTGCAGCAGAACTAAATCCATTTTTCTCCGTCATCGGTAGTATTGACGCTATTAAAGGTTTGGAAATTGCTCATCGTGTAATACCTGATATTATCATTAGTGATATTATGATGCCGGGAATCGATGGCATTGAATTGTGCAGGAAAATAAAAACAGATATCAACACAAGTCATATACCTGTGATTCTTTTATCGGCAAAAACTACCGATGAAAATAAAGTAGAAGGATTGGATGCAGGAGCAGATGTATATCTTACAAAACCTTTCAATATGGAGGTTTTAAAATCACAGATTATTTCGTTACTTGAAAACCGCAGGTTGATTCAACAAGAATTTAAAAACCCATCGCTGGAACCTCCAAAAATCAATATTTCTACTGTCGACAATAAATTTTTAGCTGATATAATTGAAATTATTGAAAGGAATATTGACAATTCGGAATTTACGGTGCAGGAATTTACTATCCTGATAGGATTAAGTCGTACCTCATTTTTCAAAAAAATGAAATCCCTGACTGGTCAGAAACCTACTGAGTTTTTAAGAAATTACCGGTTAAAAACAGCAGCTCAATATCTTGAGAAAGGGTATAGTGTGAAAGAAACGATGTTCAAAACCGGCTTTAACACTGCATCGTACTTCTCTCAATCATTTAAGGAATTATTTGCAATGACTCCTACAGAATATATTGAGTTGCATAAAAGAAATGATTTTACACCTCCTTATGAATGAGTTGGATAGGAAATAAAACATTATGATTCTTTTATTTCCACACTATTCCTATACTCCAGCGGCGTCAAACCCGTTCTTTTCTTAAAAAAAACCGGAAAATAATCGGGATTTTCGTAATCGAGGCTGTAGGCAATTTCCTTTACCGATTGGGTGGTGGTGGAAAGCAGGAGCTTGGCTTCGTTGAGCTTCAGCTCCACCATGTATTTGGAAGGTGAGGTGCCGGTAAATTCTTTAAACGCTTTGCGGAAGCCGGAGTAGCTGATGTTCAGCTCGCGTGCGATATCTTCGGCGGTAATGCTTTTATAGACCGATTCGCGCATAATCACCTTGGCTTTATTCATTTTGCGTATCAAATCTTCGTCCTGAAAATCGCGGGTGGTATCGCGGTAATACATGAGTCCGAGGATGTGCATGACGATGCCCGACAGTGCCTGCTGGTACGCTGCCCGTTCTTCGTTGGCAATTTCGATGGCTTTCAGATACAGATCGACGATGCGCTCGTTGAGACCAATCGTAAATACCGGCGGGCGGTTGATGAAGAATCCTTCCTCTACAATATTATCTATAATCTTACCTTTGAAACCGATCCAGTATTCGTTCCAGCCCGATTTCCCGAGGGGCTTATAAGTATGCCATACCCCGGGCATCAGGAAAAACATTCTTCCTTCAGTGATGTAGCTGGTTTGGCGGTTGGTAGTGCCATAGGTAAACACGCCGTTGCCATTGGTTATGTAGAGCAGTTGATACTCGTTGAGCACCCGGCCTTTTTCAGGATTGAAATAATAGCCCGAAGGATGACTGGCCGGTGGATACACCTCGTTTTCCTCAATTTTCTGATAGCCAACAGTAGTAACCGTGAGGCCCCACAGTTCATCCTCCTCGGAGGTAACCATGTAGTTGATGTTGCGGGCGTTTTGATTCGGCATATTAAAAGTGTTTTTGGATGTAGCCTACAGAAATATTGACATCGAGATTGTAAAACGTAACTGGGTTGTCTGAATTTGCAATATGCATTTTTTGCATATTGCTTTCCTTTGTTAGCTCTTGTTCGTTAAAAACATTGTTTATATGTCGCGAAACAACAGACTGATCACGCCCAAACAGCTCCACTATTTGCTCCTGTGAAAGCCATACTGTTTCCATACCGATTTGTGATTTACTTTTACAACTACAAAGGTAGTTAATAGTAACTAAATCGCACCATTCAAATTATTAAACATTACTTATCAATAATCATTCTTTTGGTAGCTGTAAATTCGCCTGCTTCCAGTTTGTATAAATACATGCCAGAAGTCAGATTGTCCAGCTTACAGGGAACATTGTGCATTCCTTCCTGTTTTTCTTCATCGAGCAAAATGGCAATCTCCCTTCCCTGCATATCGTAAATTGTTAGCTTTACGTGATGATTTC
>JAVFAG010000023.1:27089-35261 GCA_034002585.1 Paludibacter sp. | reverse complement strand
TTTAAAGTATATGGCAAAGTTTCTTCTGATGGCGGTGATGCTGTGATGGAAATGGGCGTCTGTATGAGCAAGCATCCAATACCAACTATTGATGATACCAAAAAGACATTCGCTGACGCAGAAAGCATCTATCCGTTGAGATATTTAACTGAACGTCAATCTGTTTCCGGATCAGCTGCTTCCTTCAAAGTTGAGTTCTTTAACTTAGAAAGGTATACAACTTATTATTTCCGCGCTTATGCAATGAATTCAGCGGGCATAGGCTATGGCGAAGTAATCGAAATGAATACCTATGAGCTTCCGGCCTTCAAAAATATTGGTGCACTTGCTCTTAACAGAACCGACGCCGTTATGAAGGCTGATATCGACCCACAGAATAGCGAGACAGAAGTTTGGTTTGAGGTTTATCGTAGTGGAGAAGCTGTTCGCCGCATCGATGTTCCTAAGGTAAGTGGCCAGGAAGTTGTTACTATCAGCGCGCAAGTTGCTGGTCTAACTCCTGGCGAAGTCTACAATTACGTCGTTAAGGCTAAAAATGCCAAAGGCGTGATTACCGGTGAAACTAAAACATTCCGCTTGTTCCACGACCAGGTCACCGACTATGAAGGCAACAAATATTGGACAGTTAAAATCGGCGACCAGATTTGGTTGGCGGAAAACCTGCGTACCAAGCATTTCTTAAACGGAGACCCGATACCTAACGTTCAAAATCTGGATAAATGGATTGAATTAAAAACTCCAGCCTGGTGTTATTACACCAATAATCCTGAACTAGGATTAATATATGGAGCTCTTTATAATATTAGTGTTGGTATTGATCCACGAGGATTAATCTCAGGTTTTCATGTTCCATCAATTGATGAATGTCAGACCCTTGTTGGGATTCTTGGAGGAGAACTCAACGCAACAATTAAACTTAAATCTGCTGGTGATAATTGGTTTTTCGCAGATGCAAAAGGCGACAACTCATCCGGATTCAATGCAATGCCAGGTGGATGGCGAGGAAATTCGGATATGTTTAGCGGCTTATCATACTATGTTGTCTTTCAAACTACAACAAGTTTTATGGGGTATTATACATACTTCTCAATCGGACAAAAATATGCTGATGCTTCAGGTGGAGGGTATAATGAAGGTTATAATGGATGCTATATTCGTTTAATAAAAGATTAAAAATTAGTAGCTATGAGAACAGTTATAATTTCATTTTTTTTAGTGGTTATTTCTCAATTCCTTATTAGTTGCGATAAGGAAATATCAATAGTAGAAATCACACTTCCAACTGTTGAAACTGTTATGGTTAATAACGATTTAAAAAGTGCATATTTAGAAGCAGTTGGAAGTATAATTTCTTGTGGCAAAGGAACAATATTTGAAAAGGGATTTATTATTAGTCTGCAACCTGAATTAAATATGTCTGAATTCAAGTGGAAAGTCCCTGATAGTGAAAGTCCAATTTTTTCTATGAGATTTGATCAGTACGAAAAAAACAAAACAATTTATATTAGAGCATATGCAATTAATGAAGTTGGTATAGGTTATGGACAAGTAGTTGAAGTATTTACACATTCTTATGCATCTGTTAGTACATTGCCGGCAAAGGTGCAAAGTGATACAGAGGTACTTTTGAGCGCTTCTGTAAACCCCTACAACAGTGATGTTGAAATATGGTTTGAGGTCTGGAATAGTAATGATGGATTACGAGTAGTGAATGTGCCTGCAACAGAAGTAACTTCAGATACTGAAATTAACACTATTGCTACTGGGTTGACTCCGGGAGAGACATATTCGTTCACTGCGAATGTGAAAAATTTTAATGGTACCGCTACAGGTAAAATAAACACATTCACCTTACCGTATGAATTGGTTGAGGATTTCGATAAAAATGTCTACTGGACGTACAAGATTGGAAATCAGATATGGTTAGTAGAAAACTTAAAAACAACTCATTTTTTGAATGGAGACTTTATTCCGGAAATTCAGTCGAATGATGAATGGGTCAAGTCGAAACAACCTGCTTACTGTTATTATGATAATGATCAACAACTTGGTAATTTGTACGGCTCCATATATAACAATTATGTTGGATGGGATTCAAGAGGATTGATAAAAGGGTATCGTGTCCCTTCAATTATTGATTACAAGATATTAATAGAACACCTGGGTGGACCAGATGTGGCGGCAAAAAAACTCAGATCAAATACTGATGATTGGAAGAACAATAGTAAAGGAACTAATATATCAGGTTTCACTCTTTTGCCGGGTGGTTGGAAAGGAACAAATGAAACATTCAGCAATATTGGTACTGGTACAGTTTTACAAACAACAACAATGTATAAAATTTCAGAAATTTGGGCGCTTAAAATTAGCGAATCTGATTTTGGTGTCTTTGTAACTACAGTTAAACCGTTTAATGGTACTTATATACGATTAATAAAGATGAACAAAGATTAATTAAAAATCAGCTAAACTTATATAATAAGGATAATTAGTGGATTTGTGTTTTAGGTTAGTTTGCACAATTGTGAACAAAATCACTTTCAACACAAGGAGTTTAGTTGCCATCGCAATTTGCCTCACTGGGAGGGCAATTCTTACGGCTTGTGTAGATTCTGAAATGGACCACTCTGATGTACGAAAAAAGTACAGTTCAGCAATGAGTTACGTCGTTAAATATGATTATAAATAAAGGAGTGGTGCGTTTTTTTTTATAACTTTCCATCAGTTCTGTTTTTGATTACATTCCATTGTTTTTAACTAATTTTTGCTATCTTTGCCGGGGTTCCCATTAATTATTCAAAACTTGACGATAATCATGGATGTTAACAAACTCTCCGGAGAAGAACTTATCATGGAAATTAAGAAGCTTCAAATCGCCAATGAATCGTTGATGAGTCAGGAGGATGATTTCCGAAACCTGATCGGGATTTTACCGGTGGGGATAGCCATAATTCACGAATGGACAACGATTTATTTTAATCCAACAGCTGTACAACTGTTGGGTGCCAAAAGTCAGGGTGAATTACTGGGAAGGCATATCTTCGATTTTATTAATCCTGATTTCCATGATCAGGTGAAAAAAAATGCTGAACTGCTGGCATCCACAGGCTATGTGAGTATGATGCACCAACAGTTTGTGAAACTCGATGGAAGTTTGCTGGATGTGGAAACCCAGGCCAAAAGTATCCGCTTCGATAATACACATGCCACGCTGGTGGTAATGAACGATATCACTGAGCGCAAAACAGCACAGCAGCAGTTGAAAGAAAGTGAGGAAAGGTACAAGGCGCTTCACGATGCGTCGTTTGGCGGTATCGTCATTCACGACAAAGGGAAAATTATAGAATGCAATCAGGGCTTGTCGGATATAACCGGTTTCAGCTATGATGAATTAATCGGGATGGATGGACTGTTGTTGATTGCCCCATCCACCCGCGATATGGTAATGGCCAATATTTTAAGTGGTTACGAGAAGGCGTATGAAGCTCTGGGAATACGGAAGGATGGTGAGATTTATCCCTTACGACTGGAAGCCCGTAATGTTCCCTACAAAGGCAAAATGGTTCGTACAGTTGAATTCCGCGATATTACCGAGAGTAAGCTGATGCTATCGGAACTTCAGAAACTGGAATGGCTGCTGAAACCCAGGGAACTTCATGAGGAATATTTCGAACCGGTGTATGGTGATATCACCCGTGTCAATGCAGGCGGATTAATTATGACCGCATTGGGTGAAAATTACCTCAAAAATATTGTAAGCGATTTTATGGTGCTGTTGGAGACCTCCTGTGCTGTTTACGAGCGCAATGGCGACTATGCCATGGGAATATTTTCATCAGGATGGTGCCAGTTTATGGACAATGCTTCCTTTGAATTATGTTCTACCTCAGATTTGAAATCAGCGCTGTGTTCCGGGAAATGGCTGTGTCATGAATCCTGCTGGAATGAAGCCTCGAAAAAAGCCATAGAAACCAGAGAGCCCGTAGATATCGAATGCAACGGTGGGATTCATTTGTATGCCGTCCCCATCTTTAGTGAGAATGATGTAATTGGTGCCATCAATTTTGGATATGGAAATCCTCCTCAGGATATGGCTACCTTAGAAAGGCTGGCTGAACGCTACAAGGTAAACACCGATCATTTGTTGCAACTGGCCCGTGAATACAAAACGCGTCCTCCCTACATCATCGACCTGGCGAAAAAACGACTTGCAGGGGCGGCTGAGCTCATTGGTTTGATTGTGCAACGCAACCAGTCGCAACAGGCCCTGAGAATTGCCAAAGAAAAGGCAGAAGAAAGTGATCGTCTGAAATCAGCTTTTCTGGCTAATATGAGTCATGAGATTCGTACGCCTATGAATGGGATTCTTGGTTTTGCCGAATTACTGAAGGAACCCGAACTCGATGGAGAACAACAACAGGAATATATCCGCATTATTGAGAAAAGCGGTACACGGATGCTTAATATTATTAACAATATCATCGATATTTCGAAAATTGAAGCCGGATTGATGCAGGTGCAGTTGCAGGAAACCAATATCAACGATCAGTTACAGTTTGTAGCTACTTTCTTTCAGCCCGAAGCTGAAGCCAGGGGGATTAAGTTACGTGTTCATGCACCTCTGCCACATTCGGCAGTTATTCTTACAACAGATACCGAAAAAGTGTATGCCGTGCTGACCAATCTGGTAAAAAATGCTATTAAGTACAGCCTGAAAGGAACCATTGAAGTGGGTTACAGGGTGCTAACCAACACAGAGCCTGCTCAGCTGGAACTATATGTGAAGGACGAAGGAATCGGGATCCCTGCCGATAGGCAGGATGCTGTCTTCGAACGGTTTATTCAGGCCGATATTGCTGATACAATGGCGCGACAGGGTGCCGGTCTGGGATTGTCGATTTCAAAAGCATATGTTGACCTTCTGGGTGGAAAGCTTTGGGTGGAAAGCAAGGAAGATGTTGGTTCTACCTTTTATTTTACACTACCGTATCAACTGTCCACACCGGGTGAAAACACACGGTCTGTTCAGACTACAGTAAGTTCTCCTTCCCGCAAAAAGCTTAAAATCCTCATAGTGGAAGATGATGAAATCTCTGAGCAGCTTATTGAAATTTCTCTCCGCTCGTATGTTGAAAATTTTCTGAAGGCTAAAACGGGATCTCAGGCAATCGAAATGTGTAAAAATCATCCCGATATTGAATTGATTCTGATGGATATTCAATTGCCTGAACTAAGCGGTTACGAAGCTACCCGTCGCATCCGCGAGTTTAATAAAGACGTTATTATCATTGCGCAAACTGCCTATGGTATGTCCAACGAGCGCGATAATGCACTGACTGCGGGCTGCAACGATTATATTTCGAAACCGATAAAACGGGAGGAATTGCTTCGGTTGATTCAAAACTATCTGTAAGTTATTCTAAGGCAAGAAATTCGTTCAGATATATTTTGTAACTTTGTGGCCAAATATTTACACAGCCTTGGAAATTCTTATAATTATAGCCCTCATTATTCTGAATGGCATATTTTCCATGTCGGAAATGTCGCTGGTCTCTTCCCGGAAATTCAAACTCGAAACTGCCCGTAAACGGGGTAAAAGGGGTGCCATAACCGCCCTTGAACTGTCCGGAAATCCGACAAAGTTTTTATCAACTGTTCAAATAGGGATTACCCTCATTGGTATTCTCCTCGGAGTCTATAGCGGTGAGAAACTGGCCGACGATGTGCAGGGAATTTTGCTTAACCTTGGTGTGGGTGAGGCATATGTGCATGACCTTGGTGTGGGCGTTATTGTTATTATTACCACGTATTTATCGATAGTGGTGGGTGAGCTGTTTCCCAAACGGCTGGGAATGACATTCCCCGAGCCCATTGCCATTGCGCTGGCTCGTCCGATGAAAGTGCTATCGGTTCTTACTTCTCCTTTTGTGTGGCTTCTTACTGTTTCCAATAATTTTCTGGTCAAATTTTTCGGTGTGAAAAATACAGTCGAAAGCCGTGTTTCGGAAGAGGAGATTAAGTCGATTATCCGTGAAAGCGCCGAAGGGGGCGAAATTCAGGACATCGAACAGGATATTGTTGAACGCGTGTTTGAGTTTGGTGACCGGAGGGTGAACTCGCTCATTACCCACAAGAGCGATTTAGTTTTTTTCAACGAAACCGACGATTGGGAAACTATTCGCGGGAAAATATCGACCGAAAAACATTCGGCCTATCCGGTATGCAAAAACAACGATGTCGATCAGGTGATTGGCATTGTATTGTTGAAAGATTTGTTTGATCCAATGGATGATAAGGGATTTCAACTAAGCAATTACATTCGCCAGCCACTGTATCTTTCCGAAGGTACTTTTGCGTATAAGTTGTTGGAGAAATTCAAAAAAGACGGGGTGCATTATGCCGTGGTGGTTGATGAATACGGTTCTACCCAGGGCTTTGTAACCATGGACGATGTGGTGGATGCCCTGATTGGTGATGTGACCGAAAATAATCAGAACGAATACAGAATTACTCCCCGGGATGAGCGAAGTTGGTTTGCTGATGGTCAGTTTCCTTTTGTGGAATTTCTGCATTATTTTGATATTGAGCCACAAACCGATCTGGAAGGAGAATTTGTAACTCTGGCCGGTTATTTTATTCACACCACCGAATCGCTTCCCGAAATTGGAGATACCCTTGTTTTTGAGGGGTATAAGCTCGAAATTGTGGATAAAGACGGGCAGCGGATAGATAAAATAATGATTACAAAGATGGAATAAGCTTCATTCCATCATCAGGGAGATTGGATCGGCCAGGTGATCGATAATCTGCTTCATAAAGCGGGCAGTGTCGCCACCGTCCACCACACGATGATCCACCGATAGCGATAATCCCAGCACATTTCCCACCACTACCTGGTGATTTTTTACTACGGCTTGCTCCATGATGCGACCAATGCCTAATATGCCCACCTGAGGATAATTAATCACCGGCGTTCCGAATATTCCGGCAATAGAGCCAAAATTGCTGATGGTAAAAGTGCCGCCCTTCATATCATCCAGGGTGAGTTTGCGCTCCCGGGCTTTATCGGCAAAAGCGGTGATCTGCTGCGCGATTTCAAATAAACTTAGCTTATCAGCATTCCGGATAACAGGTACCACCAGACCTTCGGGTGTATCCATAGCGATGCCGATATTGTACTGATTCTTATAAATCATGCGGTTGTTTTCCATATCCATTTGCGCATTCATAATACGATGCTGTTTCAGGGCCAGTACAGTAGCTTTTACAATAAATGGAAGGTAGGTGAGTTTTGCATTTCGTTCGGCATATTTCACCTTGTATTTTTCACGAATAGCTATTAATTCAGAGATTTCCACCTCTTCCACAATTGTGATATGCGCCGCATTGTGCTTCGAATTGAGCATGTTGCGTGCTATGGTTTTGCGCAACTGGGTAAGTGGTTCGTAGCTTACATCGTCGGCATGCCAGTGTTGGGCCATCCAGGTTTTTTCGGCAGGTGAGCTGCTTGCCGCTACTTTTTCCAGGTCTTCGCGGGTAATGCGACCACCGGGACCAGTGCCGGTTATTTTGCGGATGTCGATACCCATTTCGCGGGCGATGGAGCGTACATGTGGAGTTGCAAACACTTTTCGACCAGATGGGAGGTATTCGCGTTCGGAACTAGCCGGGAGGGGAACGTTACGACCGGGCTTGCCCGTAGTAGCTGCACTATCCAAAGCTCCCAAAGCTCCCGACTGCCTGCCGGTTGAGCTTGTTTCTTCGCTTGCGGCCATTACCTCCTCATTACCTGCACTTTCGAGAGTGCCTACCACACCGGCAACTTCATCATCCTGTTGACCGGATTCGGGTTCATACAAATCGTCATCCTCTTCCATCAAATGCCCCGATGCCATTTCGGCCGGTGTAAGTACTTCAGCCTCTCCTTCTACCTGAATTTCAGCCAGCGGTTCACCCACGTGAATTACATCACCGGGTTTACCGAATATCTTCACTACTACGCCGGTTCGTGGCGACGGAATGTCGGCTGTTACTTTGTCGGTTTCCATACTTACGAGTAGATCGCCGGCCTTCACAGCCTGACCTTCCTGTACGTAAATTTCATGAATGGTACCTTCTTCGAGGCCTTCGCCTATGTCGGGGAAACGGAAAAGCATAATATTGAATGTTTAA
>JAVFAG010000023.1:0-26989 GCA_034002585.1 Paludibacter sp. | reverse complement strand
TCGGTTTCAATTGCCGAAATCATCAGGCCTTTGGCATCGTGTGGCGTCGATGGCACTACCACTTTCAGTCCGGGAATGTGGGCATACAGCGACTCCGGACTCTCCGAATGGTGTTCGATGGCATTGATGGCGCCTCCGTAGGGGAAGCGAATCACCATCGGTGCCCTGTACATTCCGCGGGTACGGTTGTTCATGCGCGAAACATTCGAAATTATCTGATTGAAAGCAGGATAGGTAAATCCGTCGAACTGTAGCTCCACGATGGGGCGCAGTCCTGCCATGGCCATGCCTAATCCGGTTCCCACAATAGCCGATTCGGCAAGGGGAGAATCGAACACCCGCTCCACTCCGTATTTTTTTTGCAGTCCTTCGGTAACGCGGAATACGCCGCCCTCCAGACCCACATCTTCGCCAAACATCACCACCGTGCGATCTTCGGCCAGTTTTATATCAAAGGCATTGTTCAATGCCTGAACCATATTCATTACACTCATCGACGGGCCTCCTTCCAATGTAAAAATTGTTCGTATTCAGCTTTCTGTCGTGCCAACTCGTCGGGCATTTCAACATACATGTGTTTGAAAATATCATCAAGTTCATAGGCCCGGAAAGTTTCGGCGGCCACAAATTGCCGGTCGACTTCTTCCTTGTACGATTCGATGAGGAGATCTTCGCCGGCAGTTTCGATGTTGTTCAGCTCCATGTATTTTTTCAACCGTAACAAGGGGTCTTTCGCTTCCCACGATTTTTCTTCTTCCTTTGTACGGTATTTCGACGGATCGTCGGAGGTGGTGTGAGCACCTTTGCGATAGGTGTAGGCTTCAATCAGCACTGGTCCTCTGCCTTCGCGCGCCCACTGAGCTGCTTCCTGATAGGCCTTGTACATAGCAAAGAAGTCGTTACCATCCACCTTAATCCCCGGCATGCCAAAGGCTACCGACTTTACTGCCAGGTTGATGGAACGGGTCTGTCGCTGAACCGGTACCGAAATAGCATACTGATTATTCTGAATGGTGAACACTACGGGTACCTGCCACACAGCCGCGAAATTAAGCGCTTCGCTGAAATCGCCTTCGGAAGTGCCCCCATCGCCAATGAAAGGAAATACCACCTCATCTTTTTGATTGTATTTCACCTCGTAAGCTATGCCTGTGGCATGAAGGTACTGCGAACCTATGGGTACGCAAATCGGCAGCACATGATGTGCCTTTTTGAAATTACTACCCTCTTCATTTCCTAAGTAATACAGGAATATTTCGGTGAGCGAGACCCCTTTCGCCAGCATGATTGCCATTTCGCGAAAGGCCGGTACCAACCAGTCATCGTGCCGGATAACCATGCCCGCTGCCGCCTGAATAGCCTCCTGTCCGAGAATAGGCGGGTAGGTAAACATACGCCCCTGCCGTTGGTACGACACCGCCATCAGGTCGGCTGTACGTGCAAAAAGCATGGTTTGATACGCTTTCCGTATCATTTCCGGACTCACCTCCGGCATATAATCAGGGTTAATCACCCTGCCCTCATCATCCATAATGCGGAATATCTTATCTTCCGCAGGATTAAAGTCATTAAAAATCATTCAATCAGATTTTTTGCCTTTATAGCTGTTTTCAACCAGGGTAAGCAGTTAGCTGTACATGCCGATTGCAACTTTTAGGCACTTATTCTAACAACGAAGAGGAGATTTGGTTCGATGATGGTAAATATGAATAATCAGTCAAGGTAGTGGCATCTTGACTGAAAAATAGACTTAAATGTCGAAAAAGTGATGATTGTCCATTTATATATGGATAGAATGTGTGTATTTGCACGTTTTTAATATATAAGCTTATGGTAATTGAAAGAGAAGCGATTAACGAACTGGTGGCATGGAAAAATAACTCTTACCGTAAACCTCTGGTTGTACAGGGAGCCCGTCAGGTAGGAAAAAGTTGGATAATACGTTATTTTGCTCAGAATTATTTCGAAAACTATATAGAAATAAATTTTGAACGTGAGCCTGAGTTAAAAGACTATTTTGCTAAAACGAAGGATGTAAAACGAATAATACACTACCTCTCACTTACAAAGTCAATAGCTGTTGAACCTTCCAAAACACTTTTGTTTTTCGATGAAATTCAGGAATGTAATGAGGTATTAAATGCGCTTAAATATTTTCAGGAAGATGCTCCGGAATTTTCGTGGTATGTGTAGGTTCATTATTGGGTGTAGCACTTAAGCGACATGGAAGTTCTTTTCCTGTGGGTAAAGTTGATTTTCTCACTATTCATCCGGTATCTTTTAAAGAGTATTTAAAGGCTGCTGACCCATCCTTCCTGCAGGAACAATTGGCAAAGGAAAATAAAAAGTTTAAATTTGCTTTGGTCGAAAAAAATGCCCGGGCGCGGGATTACGAAAATGCAATAGAGTGGTTGCATCTGGCAGGATTGGTATATAAGATTTATGCAACAGAAACTATTTGCCTGCCTTTGAATGCTTATCGCGAAGATACATCATTTAAATTGTACCTGAACGATGTAGGGATTTTGAGGGTTCTTTTCCGGCTCGATCCATCCATTGTGACCGATGGCGATCTGCTCTTCAGAGAATTTAAAGGAATTCTTACCGAAAATTGTATACTTACGTCTTTGATACGTCAATTTGGGCATGAGCCTGTTTATTGGAAATCAGGCAGAAATTGAATTTGTTATTACTTATAAGAATAAGATTATTCCAATTGAGGCGAAATCGTCTGAAAGTGTTCGGTCGAGAAGTTTAACCGAATTCCGTAAAAAGTTTCAACCGGTAATTTCAATTCGATATTCAATGAAGAATCTGAAATACGAGGAAGGAATGCTGAATATCCCTTTGGATATGGCCGATTACACTGAAAAGCTCATTCAAGGTGTTGTTTAATTACATAGATTGACATACCTGGGCTGGTAACATCATTTAAATATATATTACACACCCTCCTCACAGTTTTGAAACAACCCTGTAATACTTGCTACTTACTTTTGCACCGAAACTTAGTGTAAAAATTAAAGGTAAAAAAATGAGAAAATTATTCTTGAATTTCGCTGTTGTATTGATTGCAGCAACAGCTGTATTTAGCTCGTGTGAAGAAAAAGTAGTAGAAGATCCGGATGCCGCTCTGAAGGATTTCCCCAATGAAGTGATTGTAAAATCAGCTATTAAAGGCACCCGTAACTGGGTGAAGGACTCTGTATATATTTTGATGGGTCAGATTAACGTGGAAGGTACACTTAACGTTGCTCCCGGTACTATAGTAAAAGGTGATAAGGTAACCAAAGGTACCCTTGTGGTTGTTCCTGGTGGAAAACTGAATGCTGTGGGTACTGCTACACAGCCTATCGTATTTACTTCCCGTTTGGCGGCCGGTGCCCGTAGTGCCGGTGACTGGGGTGGTATTATTATGGTTGGTAAAGCCCCTGTTAATCAATCGAATGCTACGGTAGAAGGTTTGTCGAATCCGGTAGATTACGGAACTTCGGCTTTTGCTACCCGCGACGAAAACGATAATTCCGGTAAACTGAAATACGTGCGTATTGAGTTTGCTGGTATTGCTCTTCAACCTGATAAAGAAACCAACGGACTGACCATGTGTGCCGTGGGTAAAGGAACGGAAATTTCGCATGTGCAGGTTTCCTTTGGTGGCGACGATGCCTTCGAATGGTTTGGTGGTAATGTGAATTGTAAGTACCTCATCGCATATGCAACCGTTGACGATTGTTGGGATGTGGACTTTGGTTATTCAGGAAATGTACAGTTTGGGGTAAGTATCAGTAATCCGCGTGCTGCCGACGTATCGGGATCGAACGGTTTTGAGTCGGACAACGATGGTAGCGGTTCGGCTGCATCGCCAAAAACTTCAGGAGTATTTTCGAACATGACTGTGATTGGCCCTTTCAAAACAGTTGCCGACAAAGATGTAAATGCCAACTTTGCTGCTGGTATGCACCTTCGTCGTAACACTTCTATTTCGATTTTCAACTCGGTTATTGCCGGATGGAACACTGCCGGTTTGCTGCTCGACGCTACTACTACGCATGCCAATGCCACTTCGGGATCGATGGCTCTGCAAAATGTTGCAATCGTTGGTACCAAAGTTGCCGCGCTTAAGGGTGCTTCCACTGTTACCGATGCTCAGGCTGCCGACTTCTTCAACACTGCCGCTTTTGGTAATAAATTGATTGCTACCACTGCCGATGCAGGGATTGATAAATCATTCTACAATCCTAAAGCTACAGTAGGAACTCCCGAAAGCTTCCTGCCTGCTACAGGTTCGCCACTGCTGGGTGCAGGTGCCTTTACTCATGCTAAACTGCAGGATGCATTCTTCGATAAATCGGCCACTTACATGGGTGCCTTTGGTACTACCGACTGGACAAAAGAAGCCTGGGTGAACTTTGATCCGCAAAACACCGTGTACTAATTCGGTAAATGATTAATGGTAAGTGATTAGTCATATTTACCATTAATCGTTATATTTTTTGTAACACATATTAAATTTCGCCACGCATATAGTTTTATCGGTCGAAGCTGATTAAATTTGTAGCAGAAATGTAATATTCAATTGAATTCTGAAATCTCTTTGTCGAAAAGATTATTTCAGAATTCAATTTTTTGAAAATAAAATATATACTTTAGGATTATGAAACACTGGATTATAAGCTCTTTGCTACTGGTTGCTGTCGCCCTGATGGCACAATCGCCCGAAAGTAAAATCGTACAAAGCGACGGACTCTTTTTTACCGATGCTACCCAAACGAAGTTGTACAGTGGCGAATACCGCGAGTATTTCGACGATGGTTCGCTGAAAGTGGAAATGAATATAAAGGACGGAAAGCCCGAAGGAGCTTACATTGTTTATTTCAACAATGGAAAACCCAACGAAGTGCGCGCTTACCGTAACGGAGAGTTTCATGGCACCTGGCGAACTTACAACGAAGCTGGTGTGTTGATTGCTGAGGCTGTGTACCGCACTAATAAAAAACACGGCACCTGGCGCGTGTGGGACGATACGGGAGTTATGCGCTATGAAATGCAATATTCAAACGGTAAAAAATCCGGTACCTGGTACATGTGGGACGAAAAAGGAAAGTTAATATCAGAGAAAAAATACTGATTTCAATATTTCATTTTATTGTAGTAATTCAGTAACATCAATGTAACATCCGCCCTTTACCTTTGCATCAGTTTAAAAAAAGAAAAAAATGAAAAAGGTAACATTAATCGCACTGCTTTCGGTATTTATTGTAAATGTTGGCGTTCTGGCGAAAGAAGCTTCACCTGCTGCTAAAGCTGAAGCGGCGGTTGTAACCACCGTTCAGGAAGTAAAAGGTATGGTGTTCGATAAATTGACCCGTGAATCATTGGCTGGTGCCTCGGTTCTTATCAATGGTAAAAAGGTATATACCGACCTCGATGGTAATTTTACAATCCCGGCTGGTACAACAGGAAACTGCGAACTAAAAATCAGCATGATTTCGTACGAAGAAAAGGTGATGACGGTAAATCTTTCAGAAAATACATCGTTGAAAGTTGAACTGAATCAGCGCTAAACAGATACTTAGACTTTAGAAAAGATACACAACTGAAACCGGTAATTAACTACTGGTTTCAGTTTTTTTTTGTTTCAACTTGTGGTTACTTCGGGTCATTCGTTTATCTTTGCAGGGTGGTTCTGTTGAATCATAAAAACAGAACGGTTTGTAATGGAAATGTAATAGATATTACATACCAGGGAAACACGCGTGCACTACTTTTGTAACGGTTATTATATCCATTTAAAACGAAAAAAATGAATCCTTACCGAATTTTAGTGGTCGACGATGAAGAAGATTTGTGTGAAATACTTCAGTTTAACCTGGAAACCGAAGGCTATCGGGTTGATGTGGCTAACTCAGCCGAAGAAGCCCTCAAACTGGACCTGAGCCAGTATCATCTCCTGCTGCTCGACGTGATGATGGGCGAAATGTCGGGCTTTAAAATGGCACGCGTGTTGCGTGAAAACCCGAAAAATGCACGTATCCCCATCATTTTTCTGACTGCTAAAGATACCGAAAACGACCGTCTGACTGGTTTTACCATTGGGGCGGATGATTACATTTCAAAACCTTTCTCGATTCGTGAGGTGCTTGCCCGTGTGAAGGCTGTGATTCGTCGTACTGCAATCGTCGAAGCTGCTCCACAGGAAGAAATACTGCTCGAATACGATGGTCTGGTAATGAATCTTAGCAATAAAAAGGTGTTTATCGATGGCGAAGAATCGCAGTTTACCAAGAAAGAATTCGAAATTCTGAAGTTATTTCTGGAGAACAGGAACCGGGTGTTCACACGTGATGAAATTCTTTCCAAAGTGTGGACCGATGAAGTGGTGGTGCTCGACCGGACTATCGACGTAAATATTACCCGCCTGCGTAAAAAGGTTGGTAGGTTTGGTAAGAATATCGTGACCCGACTGGGGTATGGGTATTGTTTTGAAAGTTAAATTTATAATTAGTTGATATTGTGCGCTTAAACAGTCGTTTGTTTCTGTATTTTTTTACTACTTTTCTGGCCTTGGTGGTGGTAATTGCATTTTTTCAATACCAACGCGAAAAAGAATTTCGTACAGAACAGCTCGATCAACTGCTATCAACCTATAATCATACAGTCAACCGATATATTGAACTGAATGGATTTAATCAGGAGTCGATCGATGACTTTTTACAGGTGCTTCCCGACAGTAGTGTACGGATTACCATCGTTGATTTTGATGGAAAAGTAGTGTATGATTCTTATGTTGTAAACGAAGAAGTACTCGAAAACCACGCGGCACGTCCTGAAATTCAGGGTGCAAACAGTGGTAAAGGAGTGTCAATACGTAAATCGGGCTCTACAGGTATCGAATTTTACTATTTGGCGCATCGCTTTCAACACTTTTACATCCGGAGTGCTCTTCCCTACAATGTTTCACTGGCAGCCGCATTATCGGCTAACCTCTATTTTCTGTACATTATCTTTTTTGTGCTGTTGGTGGCTTCTATGGTGCTCTATTTTATTTCTAAAAATATAACCCGCTCCATCGACCGGCTGCAATTATTCCTTCAGAAGGCTGAAAACGAACAGGTCGAAGAGGATTCCATTATTTTTCCTAAGGATCAGTTGGGACAGATCAGCACTAATATTGTAAAAACCTACAAGAACCTTTGGAGAACCCAGTGGCAGGTGCGTCGTGAACGCGAAAAGCTCATTCAACACTTGCAAATATCCCAGGAAGGTTTAGGGATTTTTTCATCCGAAAAGAAAGAAATTCTGGTAAATGCGCATTTTACATTGTATGCGCAAATCATGTCTGATAAGGAGTTGGCATCAGTGGATGAGATATTCTACCTGCCTGAATTTGAGGTCTTAAACCGCTTTATCGACGAAAGTCTGCAACAAAAGGGCATTCAACGTCAGCGATTGCAACTCGAAAAAGGAGGACGAATTTTTCTTATTCAGGCCATTGTTTTCAAGGATGCCACTTTTGAAATCTCCATCAATGATATCACTGTTCAGGAGCAGGAAAATCGTCTTAAACGTCAGCTTACTCAAAATATTTCACATGAGTTGAAAACCCCTGTGAGCAGCATTATGGGCTACATGGAAAGTATCCTTAATAATCCGGGTCTCGATTCGGGCAGGATGCAGTTTTTTATAGAGCGTTCGTTTCAGCAGGCTCAACGTTTAACGGCATTACTACAGGATATCTCTATGCTAAATAAAATTGATGAGTCGAACAATATTTTTGAAACTACACAGGTTGATATTGTTGAAACTGTAAAAGATGTACTGGAGGATGTTCATTTACAACTTGAAGACAAAGGAATAATTGTTGATAATAAGCTAAAAGGTAGTTTGCCGATTCAAGGCAACCGCTCGCTGATGTATTCCATTTTTCGAAACCTTACCGATAATGCGATGGCCTATGCCGGGACCGATATTACAATTCGTATCGAATGTTATCGAGAAGACACTGAAAATTATTACTTTTCATTTTCCGATAGCGGGGTGGGGGTCAACGAAGAGCATCTGCCACGCTTATTCGAACGCTTCTACCGGGTGGATAAAGGCCGAAGTCGTAAAGCCGGCGGTACAGGCCTGGGACTAGCCATCGTTAAAAACGCTGTAATCTTCCACGGAGGAAGCATCTCTGCTAAGAATATTCCCACCGGCGGACTGAATTTTATTTTCTCACTCCAGAAACAGAGAACCGCCGTTTAAGCCGTTTTAATTCGCTTTTTTGGCCAGTCTCCGCTGCGATTTCATAAGGTTGCTCGACTGCATGGCGATGATTTTGGTTTCGTTGAGCAGAGAAAGATAGAGGATAGTGTTGCGCGTTCCTGAGGCCTGACTTTTGGCACGCCTAATCTGATTGCGGGTCGCCAGGGCATACAAGTCGGAAATCGATTGCCGTTTGGGTTTCAGCTCGTCCAGACCAGAGTAGTCCCATTTCTGAAGCATGTTAACAAATTCGTTTGAAACATCTATCACTGCATCACTCAGCTTGTTTAAGTCATCCATCTGTTCGGTACTAAAACCTTCATGATTATCGTTGATGTAAGTAAAACCTGCTTCTGTCATGGCTCGCAATGCCTTTGCTATTTCATAGAAATAATCGATAATCTGGATGTAAAATTGTTCCGATTCAATCGAAGCATCCTTGATACGCTTCAGAGTGTGTACCACCTCATAATGGCGTCGGTTTTTGTATTTCAGGTAAATGGCTTCTGCTTCTTTCTGCAGGTTGCCGAGTAACTTTCGATCTTCTTTAAACACTCCATCGATGGTCGACCGATAAATGCGTACCATCGTCGAAATAGCCTCTTCCATTTCTACCGAACAACCGTTGATAAGATCACTTTCGTTGGTAATCACATCAGCTGATGTTTTGAGCTCTTCTTTGGCTTCACGCTTTTTGTGGATAATCGTAAATTGTACCAAAAGAGCAATTACCAGGATGATTAATCCAATAATTGCATATATACCTCCGTACATTAGTAGGAACGCAACGAGCGCCGCTACCGAAAAGGCTACAAAAGCAGTAAGAAACCATCCGCTAATTACGGTTAGTACGCCGGTTATACGGTAAACGGCACTTTCGCGTCCCCAGGCCCTGTCGGCCAATGCCGAACCCATGGCCACCATAAAGGTAACATAGGTGGTCGATAAAGGAAGCTTAAGCGAGGTTCCAAGTGATATCAGCATTGCTGCAACGGTTAGGTTAACCGATGCCCGTATCAAATCAAAGGAAGGATCGCCGGGTTGTTTTGTCTCCAGTGGTTTAAACCGGCTCTCGATAAATGACTTTACCTTCACAGGAGTAATGTAGTTGATGAATTTTCCTATATTGAGTGCATTGCGTACAAGTGAACGAGAGGCCCTGGTGGAGGAGAATTGTTCCACACCTTCGCCCTGTCGCGAAAGGTTCACCTCGGTTTTCGTCACACTCTTTGCTTTCTTGCTGAACCACAAGGCCAGTACCATGATTACGCCCGCGCCGAAAAGATAGCGCCAATCCACAACTACTGCATCGTTCAGACTGTTCATGTACAACTGATTGATGTCGCCACCCTGTGCAACATAGGCCGATGCTGCATCAAACGAGCTTTTACCGGCCATAAACACGCCAATAAAGTTGACCAGGTCGTTGCCGGCAAAGGAAAGAGCTAACGCTGCTGTTCCCGATAATATGATGATGGTGAGGATCCTGACCTTGAATAAATGCTGAAGCAGTGCCATCAGTAATGTCATTCCCACAAAGGTGTAGAGTAATATTGTTCCGGTATGTTCAGAAAGGTAAGTAAGTGCTTCTTTCGAAATCAGTGTTGTACTTTTCAGGCCTTTTAAAATTGCGAAATAGGCAATTGCGGTGAGTGCTATTCCTCCCCAGATTGCTCCCAGGTACTGAAACGATTTTTTATAGTTGAATGAAAAGATAAGGCGGGAAAGGTACATCACTATTGATCCTACTACAAAAGAAATTAATACAGAGATAAAAATGCCGGAAATAATTTTTAATGCCCTTGCAGTGTTAATGTATTGTGATAAATCGACTACTTCGTTGTTTTGCCAGATGGTGAATAAAGATACAGCTACAGCGGCTCCAAGCAGTTCGAAAACCAACGACACAGTGGTAGAAGTTGGTAATCCGAAGGTGTTGAATACATCGAGCAGTATCACATCGGTAATCATTACTGCCAAAAACAGCATCATGATGCTTGCAAAGGTAAATTTCTCAGGATAGAAAACCCCGCTGCGGGCAATTTCCATCATTCCGGTGGAAAACATAGCACCAAGAATAACTCCTACTGATGCTACTGTCAGGATAATCCACATGGGTGCAACTTTAGAGCCGATGCTGGAGTTCAGGAAGTTTACTGCGTCGTTGGCAACTCCGACAACCAAATCGAGTGAAGCCAACACCAATAAAACAAGTACAATCACAATGTAAATGCTGTCCATCTCGTGTGTTTTAAGTGTGTTTCTATCAGAATTTCCAGGTGGCTCCCAGCGATATGGTCCGGCCGGTGTTGTACAACTTGTTCACCAAGGTAACCGAACCTCCGTTACCATCCTCATAGGTTTGTTGTGTACGGTGATCCTGCGCCAAAATATCTTTCAATCCAAACTTAAGCTCCAGTTTTTTACCCAGCTTTTTATTAAAGGAGAAATCAATGACATGACGCGGCGTTTCGTAAATATCGGGAATCAGTACCTGTCCCTGATTCAATTGTGCAGCAACAAGTATGCGTTCTCCCATTACATTGTACATGATGTTCGACGAAATGCCGAGCTCATCGTGTTGGTAATACAATCCGGCATTCACAACATAAGGCGATTGTCCCTGCAATGCCCTGGTACGCTCCGATTCTGTGTCGGCAAATTCAACACTACTGTGAATAAGCGATGTATTGATGTTGACGCTGAATCGGTTTAATCCGATGAAATTAAGTGATTTACGAAGTTCGAGTTCTATTCCGTAATTGGTAGCTCCCACTGCATTGTCGAAGGAATACAAGGAGCCTGCTCCTATGCTCACCATTTCGATGGGATTGGTAAAATCCTTGAAAAAAGCAGCGATGGTAAAGGTCTCGGTGGGTGTGGGATAAAATTCAAATCGTAAATCGACATTCTGAATGGAGGCATTTTTCAGTGAAGGATTACCTACCACGGAATTTTTTTCGGTAAAATCGTAATAGGTGAGCGGGGCTACTTCACGAAATTCGGGTCGGTTCATACTACGCGAATAAGCCAGTCGTAAAAGGGTTTTCTCATTCAGATTATAACTGCTGTTGATGGATGGGAATAAATCGAAATTGGGTTCATCCACATTAACCGGCGAACTGGCATTGTAATACCCCTGAAGCGTAAGTCGGTTAAATTCGCCACGGAGCCCGGCTGTTAGATTCACTTTGCCCACCGGGAGTGTAAACTGAGCATAACCGGCTGCCAATAAATTTTGTGCCTGGTAGTTGTTGGCTACATTGGTTTGTTCGTCGATGCTAATAGCTTTTCCATTGCCAAGGTATTGTTCTGTAAACAGGGTTTCAAAGGGTAGTGCGTTGATTTGTGTGGCGGAAAAGGGTCCATACGCATTGCGGTAGGTCAGACTTCGTTCGCTGAAATTGCGGGTTTTATATTCTCCATATACACCGGCTTTAAATGTGGGGTTTAATTCCGAAATTGTTGTTTTTTTCTCCCAATTGCTTCCTGCTGTATAGATAAACTCATGATTTTTCATGTAGAGCCGTCCCAGCTCGTTGATACTGGGCACATCGGGCAAGACATACTGGTATTGGCCTGCACTTACTTCCTTCTGACTCCAGTTCTGACGGTCAGGCTCAATGCGGTTGGCATAGGCAAAACCTACGTTCCAGTCGATAGTATTTGTCTCATCGCCTGCTATCTGGTGCTTTCCGAGTAGTTGGCCCGAATAGGTTGTACGCGACGAATACTGACTACTGTAATACCTGAAATTACTTACGCGGTAGTTGTTCCATCCTTCGGTGTTCGAATTGTTTTGAATTCCGGCGATATTAAGTAGATTTTTTAGTTCCAGTTTGGTGCCAAACGCATTCTGATAGGCCCAGTTGTGCATCAGTCCGATTCGGTAATCACGATTGTAGATGTTGGCGTTGTACTGATATAAATACACCGGAGTTTGATTCTGGGTATCGTAGCGTTCGTACATGTAGTTCAGCATGTCGCTGCGGGTCGAGTAGGAGTTGCTGAAGCTGAGCGAAGTAAGTGTCCCGAGTCGGGCACCTTCCTGTAGGTTCCATTTACGACCCGTTGTGAATCCGATTTTCTGATTGGGAAGTGCTGTAACCGGTTGTGCCACCCATTGGTTGGAAAGTGCTAAAGCCTGTGCATCGCGTTGAACAATCGATAATTTATTTAAATCGGCTGCAAATCCCGATGGCAAACTGCGTTGCAATTGTCCAAGGCCAATGATGTCGGCGGTTTTTCCCGGAAGGAAAAGTGCATTTTTAAAGGTAGTCTGGTCATTGTATCCAATGCTGTATTCCGCTGTCGTAAAATTTTCATCCGGGATATTTTTAGTTGCAATTTTGATAAATCCTCCGGTTGCTTCTGCCGGATTTTCAGCCGATCCTGTTTTGTATATCAACAGGTTATCAATCATGTTACTGGGTATCACATCAAACGAGAATGCCTTTACATCGGTTTCGCTACTGGGAGTTGCGGCATTGTTGAGCCAAACATTGTTGTAGCGTTGGTTCAGTCCACGTACCACAATAAATCGGTTATCCTGAATGGTTACACCCGGGATTCGTTTTACAACTTCAGAAGCATCTTTATCGAGGGTGCGACTGATTTGTTGCGATGAAACACCACTTACAACCTGAATAGATGTGCGAACACTACGAAGCAACGATAAATCGGTATCGGTTTTTACCTGCGCCACAACCTGTACACTTTCCAGCTCCATGGCGGCTTCTTCCATGTTGATGTTTAAAATGGTTGGCTGGCCTGATACAACTTTTATGGCAGTCAGCTTTTGTGTTTTATAGGAAACATATGAAACAATCAGGTTGTAGGTGCCGGGTGCCACTTTTATTTCAAAGTTACCATCGATATCGGCAGTGGTGCCGTTCGATGTCCCTTCCACAAGAATTGCCGCACCGGTAAGTGGTTCGTTGTATTTACGGTCCATCACTGTCCCTTTGATAACAGTTTGGGCGTGAATAACTAAAGTAGCAAAAAGCAGGAGAAAAAGAGAACTGATGCGAATCGTCATTGCAGTGTTGTGTTACTTAAATTACGCTGCAAAAGTACGAAACGTGTGTTTCAGTCCTGATAAAAAGATGTTACAATGGCGCTACATCCTTTGAGTTCGACATAATGCCCCGGATCACAAATTCGAGAATTTCGGTTTTGTGCTGCTCAAATTCGCGAGTCAGTGTTTTGCGGATATAGGGCACTTCAAGTCCTTTAATAGCATAAAAAATGATGATGGCCGAAAGTTCAGGATCGATGGTTTTGAAGATACGTTTCTGTAGTCCTTCTACCAGGGTAGCGCGTATCAGGTCGATTTCCTGCTGGTCGGTTTTGCGGCGGGCGCGCTCCACTTCATAAATATCGCGGAAGAAGTCGGCGCTGAGTGAACCATTTCGGTCAACCACATATTTTATGGAATCGAGATGAGCTATTGCGAGGTTGCGCAGGCGGATATCGGGTTCAACGCTATCGGAGGCAGCTTTCTTTGCCTGATCGACAATATATTCCAGTTCTTTGTTAAGTACTGCTCTGAAAATCTCGTCTTTGTTGTTGAAATAGGTGTACAAGGTACGACGACCACGGCGCGAGGCTTCGGCAATATCGTTCATTGTAACGTTGCGTTTTCCTTTTTCGGCAAAAAGTTCCCGCGCCACTTCAATCAACATTTTCTTGGTTTTGGAGATTTTCTTCGACATAATACGTATTTAAGCAGTGCAAAAATACACTTTTTGCTCAAATTGACAAATTATGTGTAGGAATTTTATCCGTTTTTTGTAAATGTGTGTTGAAGGATGCGAAGCGTCCATACAATGATGAAGGCCAGCATAATGCGCGGTACCATAATCCAGAGCACCGGCACGCCAATAGCTACGAATAATAAGGTGTCTTCGAGCATGGAATGGTTCACCGCGATATGATGGTTCAGCAGATTGGCATCCTCACGGCTGACTTCATTGTTATCTACTTCTTCTATCAAAACAGCGGCGCCATAGGCCAGCCCCAGCGTTTGTGCCACCAGCCAAAGGAAGGAAATACGTTCAGGCAGGCCAAAAAACCGCATCAAAGGAGCAAAAGTGTTGGAGAGGTAGTGCAGAAGTCTGAAATCGCGCAGGATATTCTGAAGCATCATCAGGCCGGTAATTATTAAAACGATTTTTAACGATAGTCCTAAAGCACCCAGGAACCAATTGAGCAGCATGTCGGTAAAACTGCTGTGCTGCACGATTGCTTCCTGCACCAGGCTTCCTCCGAGGTCGCGGGGCAAAAGCCAGTTGAGCATAGCTGCTGCCACAAAGGAGCTGGTCAGTCGCAGTAAAAACATCCGCAGGTACGACGAACCGGTTTTTTTCTGGATGGCCGTTTCCACAATCATGTTGTGGGTGATCAGACACATCAGGGCCAGGATGGTAATCTCCCGCATCCCGAGATCAAGAGTGGCAATTATGGCAATAGGAGCGTACAGCGATAAAAAGATGCTGGTAATAAATACAATGGCCGACTCACCGGGCAGTCCGATTAGCGAAAAAAGTGGTGTGAGGTAAACGGCAGCCAGATCGATAAGCCCGATGTATTGCAATATGGTAACGGCCAAACTTACGGGTAAAATTATTTTAAGCAACCACCAACTGGTACGTGCTGCTTTGGGAAGTGCATTGACTGCACTTTTTATTGCCAGGGAAATAATTCGTTTCATTCAGTCGCTGGATCTGTTGAGATGAGGGGAGGGTATAAAAAGCAAGAAGGGCTGTCTCACGACAACCCAATCTTTTGTTAACCTTAAATCTAATACCATGAAAAACACAGTGCAAAGATAAAGCGTTTTTTTATGTTGTACAACATGTTTTCGAAGAAATATTTGTAAATTAGCATTATTTAACGTATTGGTTATTTTGGAATAATAATAATGTGTTAAATATCAATGAGTTGAATTATTGCACCTTTTTCCAGGTTTGTGTTCTGCCTATCAATCCACGTTTGTCTAGCGAACCTCTGACGTTTAAATTTCCGGTTTTTGTGTCATAGGAGAGATTGCATTTGTATACTTTTCCGTTGTTAGGGTCGAGAATAGTACCTCCTGTTAGCGTCCCTTCGTGTTCAGTCATATTATTAATCACCATCATGCCCATAACCGGTTTGTTTTTTAATTCGCCATCGCATTCGGTGCACAGCTTTGCAGGATCCTTGAAAAGATGTTCAATTTTTCCGTAGTACTTACCGTTGGTAGCTTTGAAAATGTGAACGATTGATTTTTCCGATCCGTCGGCATCGTCGATGGTTTTCCATTTGCCAACTATTTTGGATACCTGAGCGTAACTTCCGATGCTAAATGCCATCAGGATAAGCAGAGAAAAGAGTGTTTTTTTCATTTGATTTCATATTAAATTTTGTTACGGGCACAAAGATAAAAATATTTTGAAAAAAAATGACCTCAGGTGAAATCAGTACTCATTTCAAAGTAGTTAAATTAATTAAATTGTGTGATTTCGGAGCCGTTTTTAACAAAATAACTAGTAACTTTGTCGGGAAAATTTATTTAATTGGATACACTAAATTATTAAACTTAATAGATATGTCAAAAGTAACAGTAGTAGGAGCAGGTAATGTAGGTGCAACATGTGCCAATGTATTAGCAATCAATGAGGTGGCTGATCAGATTGTAATGTTGGATGTGAAAGAAGGTATTTCAGAAGGAAAAGCCCTGGATATCATGCAAACAGCTACCCTCATGGGATTTGATTCCACGGTTGTGGGATGCACCAACGACTACGCCCTCACTGCCGGATCGGATGTGGTGGTAATCACTTCGGGTATTCCGCGCAAACCGGGAATGACCCGTGAAGAATTAATCGGTGTTAACGCAGGTATTGTTAAAACTGTTACAGAAAACATTCTCAGATATTCTCCCAATGCTATTTTGGTTGTGGTAAGTAATCCGATGGATACAATGACTTACCTTACCATGAAGCAAAGTGGTTTACCCAAAAACAAAGTGATTGGTATGGGTGGTACGCTCGATAGCTCGCGTTTTAAATGCTACCTGAGCAAAGCCCTCAATGCTCCTGCCAACGAGCTGGAAGGTCTGGTAATTGGTGGTCATGGCGATACCACCATGATTCCGTTGACCCGTTTTGCTCAGTACAAGGGGCGTCCCGTTGCCGATTTGCTGGATAAAGCTACGCTTGATAAAGTAGTTGCTGATACTATGGTGGGTGGCGCTACACTTACCGGTCTGCTGGGAACTTCTGCCTGGTATGCCCCGGGTGCTGCTGCTGCATATCTGGTTGAATCCATCATTCACGATCAGAAAAAAATTATTCCCTGCTGTGTATCACTCGAAGGGGAATACGGACAAAACGATATCTGTATCGGTGTGCCGGTGGTAATTGGCAAAAACGGAGTTGAACAAATTCTGGATTATAAACTAAACGCTGAGGAAATGGCTCTCTTTGAGAAAAGTGCTGCTGCTGTGAGAGCAACAAATGCTGTCCTCGCCGAAATTAATATACTGTAAGCCGGCTTTAGCGTAGGCTACCCGACTTGCATTGTTTTGTAAATTTAAAACATTTGACGTCATGACTTACATGCAAGCTCATCGCTATCTGATGCAGTACTCGATCCGTCCTTCGGTGCAACGTACTGCAGTTATGGAATATCTGATGAATCATAAGACTCATCCGACTGTAGATGAAATCTACCTGGCGCTCAGCCCGGGAATCCCGACGCTCTCTAAAACAACGGTGTACAATACTCTGAATTTATTTATTGAGAAGGGTGCGGTGCAGATGTTAACCATTGACGAAAAAAATGCACGCTACGATGCTGATATTTCGAAACATGCTCACTTTTATTGTACATCGTGTGGTAAGGTGCACGATTTGTTCAACCTGAAACCTGAAGTGTACGAAATGCCAGCTCATACTCAGTTTACAATTACATCGGTGCAGCTGTCGTATTACGGAACCTGCAACAACTGCAAGTCGAATTAACAACGATACGGATTTTTTTTAGAAAGCACACTTTTTAGTGTGCTTTTTTTTATCTTTGAACCCAAAATTCGTATTCCCATGAAGAATTCTTTATTGTCAGTATTATTGCTCGGTATACTACTCCCACTTGGAGCTTCTGAAAAAGTTAAAACAGGGGTTGGCTTTGGTGCACTACCTGCGGTGTCATTCGATTCCGACCTGGGATTTCAATACGGCGCTATTGTGAATCTGTATCATTATGGCGATGGAAAAAACTATCCGAAATACGATCATTCGCTCTACCTCGAATGGTCGCGCTACACCAAAGGAACGGGTATCAATCGACTGATGTACGATTCGGAAAAACTGATCAAAGGCATTCGTACGACGGTGGATGTGACTTATCTTACCGATCAGATGCTGAATTTCTACGGTTTCAATGGAAATCAATCGGCCTTCAATGAGCAGGCTACCCGCTCGTTTTATAGCTACGAACGAAATATGTTTCGTATTAAAGCTGATTTTCAGGGAAATTTTGGTTCTTCCAACTTTGGTTGGGTAGGTGGCTATACCTATTATAACTTTGTTATTGGAACCGTGGATTATGAAAAACTAGAGTTGCCGGGAGATGCCGGAGGTTCGCTCTACGATCGCTATGTGGCAGCAGGAGCTATTACGCCCGATGAAGCGAATGGTGGAAGTTTACATTATCTGAAAGCAGGACTAAAATACGATACCCGCGATCAACGTGCATTTCCGTCCAAAGGAATATGGACTGAAGCAGTAATTCAATCGGCTCCATCGTTTATGAATGAAATGCCGCACACTAAATTTGCGCTGATTCATCGTCAGTATTTTCCTTTGCTTCAAGATATGGTGCTGGCCTACCGTATTGATTATCAGGCTACCCTCGGCGACAATCGCGTGCCATTTTATGCGCAACCCCTGCTGATTACCAGTTTTCTAACAGCCTCTTCCAACCAGGGACTGGGTGGTGCCAAAACATTGCGCGGTATTTTACGTAACCGGGTAGTGGGCGATGATGTGGTTTTCGGCAATTTTGAATTGCGCTATAAGTTTTGGAAATTCAATCTGGTCAATCAAAATTTTTACCTCGGCACCAACCTGTTTTTCGATTCAGGCATGATTCTTAAACCGATGGAAATTCCGGGATTCGACTCGATGACAGCTACTGATAAAGCGAATCTATCACTGGGTGAATTTTCGACCAATGAGTTGTATAGCTCGGCCGGTTTAGGATTGAAAATCGGCTGGAATGAAAATTTTATCATCTCAGTGGATCACGGTCGCGCATTTAATCAAAATCACGGGAAAGCCGGGACGTACATTTCACTGAATTATTTATTCTGAGAGTGCTGCTACAAACAGCCCGCTGGTTTGTAAACAAGCTTCAACTCAGTCGGAATTTATCGATAAATGAGTAGCACGTCGTTGTTCTGCGTCATTGTCTTGTATTTTTTCAGGGGATGTTTGGAAGGACCCGACAGCGGTTCGCCAAATCCATAGCCGGCATTGTACACGGTTCCACATTCAGGGCATTTCACTTCGCCCAGCCGGTCGGATAGGGGAGCCACACGTATGGAAGCATCGGCTTCGTGGGGACAGGCCAGGTCGTAGGCAAAATACAAACTGTTGCCGAAATCGTCCATCATCACACCAGTGCATACGAGTAATCCTCCGTAACCAATCCGGTCGGTTACCGTTATGGGTTTGGTGAACATCAGGTATTGATTCACCGAATTTTTAAAGGAAGGATAGTTGGCCGTCAGATTCAGACTCATCGATACCGGATATTCGGGAATGGGAGATACATACTGACCTTCGCAGCTGGTTACGCAAATGCCTGTCACAACCAGCAGCAACAATATACAAGTGTGCCTGATGATCCGATAAAAGTTCATTTTTTTATTTATCGTCCGGCTATTTCTCCTATTTTCCAGAGTTCTTCTTCTGTAAAATGGAGATTACCCAGTGTTTCAATATTTTCCCTTAGTTGAAGCACCGAACTGGTTCCGATAATTACCGAACTCACATCCTCACGGTGGAAACACCATGCAAGGGCCATCTGTGCCAGTGTTTGTCCGCGTTGTGCTGCCAGCTCATTCAGTAGCTTCGATTTTTCAACGATTTCGGGGGTTACCTGGTTGCGTTGTAGAAAACCATGACTAAGTGCTGCCCTCGAGTGTTCAGGTATTCCCTGAAGGTACTTGCCGGTAAGTAATCCCTGGGCCAGCGGTGAAAAACTGATGAAGCCAACTCCCTGCTCATTTGCCAACGGAAGCACTTCTGTTTCCGGCTCACGGGCGTAAATATTGTATTTGCCCTGATAAATGAGGCAGGGTGTGCCGTTTTCACGCAGGATACGATAGGCTTCACGTGCTTTATCTTCGGGATACTTCGAAATTCCGGCATACAAAGCCTTGCCTTGCTTCACGATATCGGAAAGTGCGCCCATCGTTTCTTCAATCGGAGTGTTGGGGTCGTAGCGGTGAGAGTAAAAAATGTCGACATAGTCGAGATTCGTACGGTGCAGACTCTGATCGATGCTGGCCATCAGGTACTTGCGGGAACCACCATCGCCATAGGGACCGGGCCACATTTCGTGTCCGGCCTTAGTGCTGATAATCAGTTCGTCGCGGTATCCTTTTAGTTCTTTTTTCATCACCTTCCCAAAGTTCTTCTCAGCACTTCCAGCCGGATTACCGTAATTATTGGCAAGGTCGAAATGAGTAATTCCCTGGTCGAAAGCATAGAGCAACATGGTACGAGCTTCATTGCGATCGTCGGCATCACCAAAGTTATGCCACAAGCCGAGTGAAATAAGGGGTAGTTTTAATCCGCTTTTACCCACCCGACGATAGCTCATTCCGTTGTTATAACGGTTTTCGAATGCTGAATAGTCAGACATGGTGCTGTGTTTTAAAATTGAACTTCGGGTGCTTTATTGCTTCCCTCTTCAGCTTCGAAATACACTTTCTTATCGAAACCAAACATTCCTGCAATAATGGTAGCCGGAAACTGACGGATGGTTGCGTTAAAACTTTTTGCCATCTCATTGAACTGTGTGCGTTCGTTGGCTATGCGGTTTTCGGTGCCTTCGAGCTGCACCTGTAAATCGCGGAAGTTTTGATTGGCTTTAAGATCGGGGTAATTTTCGGTAATCATAAGCAACCTACCCAATGCCGAACTCAGTTCGCCCTGCGCTGCCTGAAATTGCTGCAGCTTTTCGGGAGTCATGTTGTCGGGATCAATGGTCATTTGTGTAGCACGTGCCCTTGCCGAAACCACTCCTTCGAGGGTTTCCTGTTCGTGCGAAGCATATCCTTTTACCGTGGCTACCAGGTTAGGAATGAGGTCGGACCGGCGCTGGTATTGATTTTCCACATTGGCCCACTGTGAATTTACATCTTCATCGAGGCGAACCAGTTTGTTGTACTGACTAATTGCACCCGATACGAGAAGAACCAAAATTGCTACTACAGCAATGAGAATTAATGTTGAGCGTTTCATACAGTTATAATTATTTGTTTATTGTCGTTAAAAACTTACATGTCGGAATTACCCTGTTTGTATTCCATCTTCGTTTAAAGTATTTTTTTTTAAAATCGTCCGGTTGCACCACCGCCGCCGAAGCCTCCTCCGCCAAAGCTTCCACCACCAAAGCCACCTCCGCCACCGAAACCACCACGGCCACTGAAAAGACTTCCGGCTGCTGAACCTGCGACAAAGGCACCCGTCGAACGTTGCAAACGGGGAAGTTTGGTGTTGTTATGCTCTTCGTAACCACAGAATTTACACTTGTAAGTAATACGTTCTGTGCCACTGTTCACATAACTGGGAGCCACCACTACCCGACGGTCGTGCAGGATAAATGCCTTTGTTTTGCAACGGGGGCACTCGGTATACTGACTGGGCTTGTCGAGGGTGAAAATAGCTTCGTTGCCGCAATCCTTACATACAAAAACATCGTAGTCCACGGCATGTAGTTGTTCCTCAAACTGTTGCGAAAGTTTCAGGTACTGATCTTCTTTTTTCTCGGAAAGAATATGCATGGTGCCGTTACATTCCTTACAGGGAATGGGTTGCCGGCGTATTCTGCGCATCATTAACTTTCCATACAGATGAGCCGGGATGGTTGACACGGGAATTCCCAACAGTAACAATAGCAGGATAGGTTGTTTGAATAAAATCAGGATAAATACTCCTACAGCGGGAAGTAGAATATTCAGGATGAGCATGATGCCTGATTTTTCTGTTTTCAGTGCCTTATAACGGGCGATGTTACTTAACGCAGGATCAGCTTTTTTATGTTTGGATGCTGCTGCATTTACCCATATTAGTGCAAGAAATCCAATCAAAACATAGATTCCGATAGCCCAGGGTAGTATTTCCCCCCAGGGAACTACAGTTGTCACCGGTTCAAATTGTTCGTTTTTTAATACTGAAACAGTATGTTTGATACCTTCGATAAAACCGGTATCGAAATCTCCCTTTTTAAAATAGGGAAACATGCTCTGCTCCTGTATGCGGATGGCCAACGCATCGGGCAATACGCCTTCAATGCCATAGCCGGTCTCGAAACGAACAGCCCGCTGATCACCTACAAACAGAATCAGTAAACCATTGTCGTCTTTCGCTTTACCAACGCCCCAGCTCTTTGCCAGTTCGATAGCGAAATTTTCAATCACCGCATCACCAATGGATTGAACTACAACCAGCGCTACTTCGGTTTGGTTGGTTTGTGCCAATGAATCGAGCATCACATTGATTTGCTGCACGGTTTCGGGACGAAGTATTCCATCGGGATTGCTTACATAGGCCCGTGCATCGGTTAGTTTGGGATTGGGAATTGTCGATACCGTATGGGGTGTTGCGGTAAGGGCAAGCGTAACTACAAGTGAAACAAAAAATACGATCGACTTCATACGTTTTAATTCATGGATTCAACAAGGGTAATGTCAAATATGAGAACCGAATGGGGTGGGATAGCTCCCTGTCCGTCTTCGCCATAGGCCAGATCGGCAGGAATGTAGAACTCAAAACGGGCACCTCCTCTCATGAGCTTTAATCCTTCCTGCCATCCCGGAATGGATTCGGCAAGGTAACGGTAGAAAGTGCCTGAGTCAAAGGTGGTGCCATCAATTAATTTGCCGGTATAATTGACCCGGATTACACTGTTGTCATTGGGGAATCGCATGAAGCCCTGGTGGATAACCCGGTAGCACAACCCACTTTCGGTTCGAAAAAATCCTTCGTCGTTCTTGTGCTGTTCCAGCCAGTTGTGGTTCAACACTTTCCAGTCGGCATATTCATCTTCTTTGCAGGCCGACAAAAGTACAAGTCCGGCAACAAGTACCATCAGTAATTTCAAATTTTGTATCATATTATTTCTTATTCTTTTTCATTTGTTGCGAAAACGATTGGTTCGCGAAGCGGGGCATGCTGCGTTCGGGTCCCCAGCCTGTATAATTGAACGGTAAAGTTACAATATTTTTTACAGTTCCCGATACCAGACCAAATCCTCCGGGACGGTCGGCTACCCACTGAAAGGTTTTCATGGCTGCTTTCTCGGTGGTGGGTCGGAGTCCCTGTTCCACTGCTTTGCGGCGATTGGTAAGCAGGATGTCCGTAAGCGGAATCTTTACAGGGCACACTTCCACACATTTTCCACAAAGGGTAGAGGCGAAACTCAGGTGCGAGAAGTCTTTAAATCCCCTGAAAAAGGGAGTGAGCACCGAACCGATGGGACCGCTGTAAGTAGTGTTGTAGGTATATCCACCTATGGTTTTGTACACCGGACAAGCATTCAGGCAGGCTCCGCAGCGAATGCAGGCGAGCGCTTCCCACGATTCGTCATCGGCATACAACCTTGTACGACCGTTGTCGAGCAGAATCACGTACATCTTTTCCGGACCTCCGGATTCACCTTCCTTTCGCGGGCCGGTAAACAACGTATTGTAAGCAGTAATTTGCTGTCCTGTACCATGTGAGGCCAGGACCTGATACATCAGTCCCAACTGATTGAGTTGCGGCACCAGTTTTTCAATTCCCGCAATTACCACATGCACCTTCGGAAAGGCCGTTGATAAAATGGCATTGCCTTCGTTTTCAGTAACCGAAATACTGCCGGTGTCGGCCACCAGGAAATTTGCCCCGGTAACGCCAATGTCGGCCTGTACGTATTTTTTACGCAGCATCTCCCGCACAAAATGGGTCAGCTTCACCGGATCATCGTCGGGATGTGTGCCAAATTTCTCGTGAAACAGCGCGGCAATATCCTCCTTCGATTTATGCATGGCCGGTGTCACAATGTGGTAGGGTTTTTCGCCTGCTACCTGCACAATAAATTCTCCCAGGTCGGTTTCGAGCGACTCGCAACCTTCTTCGGCAGCCAGTTTGTTCAATTCGATTTCCTCGGTGGTCATCGACTTGCTTTTTACAATCAGCTTTGCTTTGTTTTCACGGATGATAGTCCGAAGCAACTGAGAAGCTTCTTCTGTATCTGTAGCCCATAAAACCTCGGCCCCACTGGCAGTGCAGTTGCGTTCGAATTCGAGCAGGTAGTCTTCCCAGTGTGTCAGCACATCCCGTTTGATGGATGCAGCAATGGTTCGGGCAGCTTCCAAATCCTTGTAGCGCATTTTTCCTTTGGCCACGGCCGCATCGTACCTGCCGATATTAAAATCGATGGTTTTGCGATGCCTCAGGTCGAAGGAAATGGCGTCGGAATCGGTATGAAACTGCTTTTGAAACATTTTATTTTTTCAGGGTAAAGGTAAAACTACCAATCAAATCGCCATCGGTGAAAAATTCGGCACGATAGACTCCCTGCTGAATGATCTCTTCAACTTTCCAATAGATTATATCACTCAGGGCTTCACCACCGTATTCGTATTCCTTACGCGAACTGTATTCAATATCGCGGTTTTCGAAGCGGAAGGTGTGCGATGGACTCTTGGTGAGCACTTCACCATCTGGTCGGGTTATGCGCATGTAAAGCATCTTTTTACCCGGATTGGCGGTTATGTTTTTACCAATCGTATAGTTGAACTGAAGATTGGCAATACGACTTACCAAACTGGTTTTCCGGTTTTTGTCGCTAAGTGTCACCACTTCGAAATTCACTACTTCCAGTTTGGATGCCCGGGTCACCACTTCACTGAGGTTTTCTTTTTCTTTCGAAAGAACTTCTACCTCCTGCGAGCTGGCTTCGTATTTCATCCTGATTTGTGTATTTTCCGACTTTAATAATTTATTTTCGGTGTTCAAAGAGTCGATTTGAGCTACAAGATGCATCATAATTTTTCGAATTGATGCCAGTTCATCTTTCAATTCCTGAATTTTACGGGCATTGGTGGCTTTGGTCTGACGAAGTTCATCGAGCAGCTCTTTCACCCGGGCTTTTTCGGTGTCGAGGAGTTTAAGCAGAGAGTCGTTGCGAATAGTAGTGGTATATCCATCAAATTGAACTGTGAGGTCTTCGTATTCGCTGGCAACCCGATCTTTTTCCTGGTTCATTAACTCCACCACTTCCGATAATTCATCTTCCTTCGATTGCGATTGATTCCATAAATAAATACCAACACCGGCGAGGGCCAGTATAAGCAAAACAAGAATGAGGATTACAAGATTTTTCGATTTCGACATATCTAAACAAATGGGATTATTTTTTCTAACTGAATGCCACGCGAGCCTTTGATGAGAATCAGGTGGTTGTGCAGCGGTTTTTCCTGAAGTACGGCTGCGAGCTGTTCAACGCTTCCAAAGCGGGGATAAACTGTGTTGATAGCAGTAAATTCGGAACCTACCAGGAATACTTTTTCGAATCCTTTTTGGCTCAGGAGGTCGGCAACAGCCTGATGTTCATCCTGACTTTCGTCACCCAGTTCCAACATATCGCCCAGAATCAGAGCTTTAGCAGGATGTTCCAGCGACGAAAAGTTCAGAATGGCGGCTTGCATGCTGGTTGGGTTGGCGTTATAGGCATCCACTACCAGTTTATTGGAGGCTGTAATCGTTAGTTGCGAACGGTTGTTGGAAGGTACATATTCCTCAAGTCCTTTTTTGATGGAAGCGTTGTTCATACCGAAAAACTGGCCAATGGTAACCGCTGCGAGTATATTTTCGGCATTGTAATCGCCAATGAGCTGGGTTTGTACCTCAAAAGCCTCTCCTGTAAAGCATTCCATCTTCAAGAGTGGATTGGAGCCGGTAATCCGACCTGTTACACATGCTGGATCTTCAGTTTTCTCAAGCGCGTAGTAAATGCGCTTTTCTTCATCCACCTCAGCACGTTCGGCCATTTCCATCAAATGTGGATTGGTACGGTTAATAAACACAGCGAGGCCGGCCTTAGCAATCTGTTGGTACAGTTCAGCCTTGGTTTTTTTTACACCTTCGAACGAACCGAATCCTTCAAGATGCGCTTTCCCTACATTGGTGATAATGCCAAAGTCGGGCTGTGCAATGCCGCTCAGAATTGCGATTTCGCCGGGATGATTAGCACCCATCTCAATAATAGCCAGTTGATGATGCGGACGCAATTGCAGGAGCGTAAGCGGAACTCCGATGTGATTGTTGTAGTTGCCCTGAGTATACAATACATCAAACTGTTGTTTCAGTACCGAGGCAATTAATTCCTTGGAAGTTGTTTTACCGTTACTTCCGGTGATGCCGATAATTTTTGCAGGCATCCCTTTGCGGTGAGTGGTAGCCAGTTGTTGCAGGCTTTCCAGTACATCATCCACTACGATGTAGCGATCATCCATAGCATAGGTGGCGTCGTCGATAATCGCATACCGGCAGCCCTGCTCAAGAGCACTGGCAGCAAATTCATTTGCATTAAAACGATCGCCTTTGAGGGCAAAAAACAGTGAATCGGGCCGGCAGTTACGGCTGTCGGTAATCACATCAGGATATTGCAGAAAGAGGTCGTACAAATCCATAGCAGAAGTTATTTAAGCTGATAAACAAAAGAGGTGTACCAGTTGCGTTGTAGCATGCGGTCGGCTCCGGTTTTATCCAGGCCGTTGATGCCCCAGTCGTAACCACCCTTCAGGATGTATTTCTTCCACTGGAAACCACCGCCCAAACCTAGTTGAAGGTTGATGCGGCGAACACCCTGGTCGTAGCTGTACAAATCGCGGGTGCCCGATGTGATGCCCGTAAGTTGCTGCCAGTTAGCGCTTAATGCAGCTTCAGCTGTCTGAGGTTGGAAAAGGCCGATTTGAATATTCGGACCGGCAAAGGCAAACATGCTGATACCCCAGAAAAGTTTCTGGTTATATACAATTCGCGCGGGAATATCGATTCCCACATTAAAGGTTTTGTAAATTACACTATCGGAACCGCTGGTTAATCCGTAGCGTTGCACTTTGTGAGCATAACCCACATTGAGTAAAGCGCCTGTTTGAATCCCAAAGTTGTATTTCAGTGCGTATTCGGCAAGGACGCCCACTCGGCCTGCATCAAAATAATCCTCCCGGGAAACAGCTCCCGAACGGTGAGGGTTGAGGTATCCGGCTTCCAGAAACAGCTTTTGGGCATTCAGCGAAAGGGTAGCTGCGAACAGCACAAAAAACACCAGGTTTACTTTTATAAACTTCATTGCAACGTTGTATTATCTTTCTGATTTTAGCCCACAAAGATAACTTTTTCCGTTGGGTTTGCGGTATTTTTTTGATATATGTTAAGTTTTGCGGATAAATGTCCCCTTGTCGAGTTCATCAAAGGCC